>JBCBWG010000209.1:0-5749 GCA_039817205.1 Pseudomonadota bacterium | reverse complement strand
GAGACGGCGTTCGAGGCGGGCGCACGCCTGGTGTTCGCGGGCACGGTCGCGCGTGATGTCGATCAACGTCCAGAGCGTTGTCCCCGTCAGATCGCTTTCGATCGCGCCGGCTTCCAACGGCTTTGCTGACACGCGAAGCCATCGACCCGGCCGTAAGCCACCGGGGCCTGCAACGAACAGATCCTCGGTTCGCGTCAGTCCGCGTTCGACGGCGCGCGACAGGCGAAAGAGCACGGCGTTTGATTTTGGTTCGCCGCCAAACGCGTCTTCGAGAAGGGCGAGGCGATCAACGGAAGCTGCGCCAAGCAGTTCGGCTGCCGCCTCGTTGGCACGACGGACGCAGCCGTCAGGACCGGTCAGCACGAGACCGAGGTCACTGCGGTCGAACGTATGGCTCAGCAGATCGTACGTGGTGGTACGCTCGGCGATGCGAATGTGACCGGCGATGAAACCGAAGAGGAAGAAGACGCCGAGCGCTGCGAGAATGCCGAGGCAGGTCAACATGACGGGAGCGCCGGTCCCAGCGCTCGCAATGGCCAGAAACGCTGAGCCGCAAATCAGAATGAGGACGCCGGCGATCGCGGCCGTGTTTCGGCTCGCAAACGGATCACAGTGCGTGACCGCGAGTGGTTCAGCTTCGAGTGTCGGTGTTCCATCCATGGCGTCGGACGCTAGCCGATTCCCGCCGTGTAATGGGCGTTCGACATTTAAGCTCGAAACTTGGGTACGCGGCATACGTCGTCTCAACTCAAACAAGATCCAGGGACGACCACACGCGAAGCTGTCGCGCGCACGGCGTCGGTCTGAAACAAATGGCTTACCTTCGTTAAGAAAACTCGAAGGCGTGCCACAGGTTGGAACGTGCGCACGCGTTTCGCGATCGCCACGCCGCTCATCATGGCTTTGTTGATGCGCGGACACGCTCGACGCGAAAAACGGGTGCGAGACCTGCCGACCTGGGCTCGTCACCTTGACCGCCCTCAAGCGACGCAGACACAGCGGACATCTTGACCTTGAACACGATCCACGCCCGCAGGAGCCGATATGTTCGAAATTTTCGCATGGCTACTTTTCATCGTGTTCATCGCCGGTTTGGTGCTCGTCGGCGCGCTCTTGCTGCGCGGACATCTGGCCTCTGGCAAATCACCGGCGGCATTCGGCGGCGCGCTGTTCGCGCAGAAAGTCGATCGCAGACTAGACGTTGTCGAACAGGCAAACCTGGACGGTCGCCGCCGGTTGGTGCTGATCCGGCGGGACAATGTTGAGCACCTGATCATGACAGGCGGCCCGGTGGACGTGGTTTTGGAAACCGGAATTGATCCGCGCAAAGATCTGCGCGATGCGGCGGTTCATGGTCGCTCTCAGGATCGGGGTTATGCGAGGTCAGAGGGGCGCTCTTTCGGTTCGAACACCGGCTCATCGACCCCGGCGTCATCGACGGCGACACGATCCTCAACTGAAACGGTCGACACCGGATCCAGCCTCCGCCCAGCCCGGCACTTCAGTCGTGTCGCGAACGACTGACATTCGAACTTTTGTCCACGAAGCGGCCTCAAACACCTGTTGGAGCGACACCTTCGAAGTCTGTGCAGAACCAGCCCCTCGTTTTGGGTCCGGTGGCGCATTTGCTGTGTCTGCAACGCGATTTCGGATATGCCGGTTGGCGACTCATGCGAGTTGGGTCCGGAGGCTCTGACAGGGCCATGAGGTGTTCGGGACACAAATGATGAACCGCGGGTTCTGCAAAGGTATCGGTCGGGTTGCGAGCCTGTTCGGGCTCTTTATTGCGCTCGGCGCTGCACCCGCAAACGCGCAGGCCGTCGACGCAGGCGCGGCGTCGGAACAGGCACGCCCGTCTGCAACGACCAGCGCGAACGGGCAGAGCGGTGAGCCGGAACCTCCGCAGACCACGCTCAGTGAGATTTCGACGCGCGTATTCCCAACAGAACTGCGAGCCGCTGTCGCGCGGTTGCCGCTCGAGCTTGAGCGTCTCCAGAAGGCTGCCGATCGACTGGGTCAGGATAGCGTCGGCCTGCAGCAAGTGCGCGCCGACGCTGAGGCGTTATCGCTCGATGCGCGCAATACGATCGCCGGACTTGAGCCGCTCATCCCGCTCCTTGAGGTACAACGCGAAAGTCTCGGTGATGCACCAAAGGATGGCGAGCCTCCCGAAATTGAAAGCCTGACAATCGAGCGACAGCGCCTCGATCGCGACCTTGGTGCGCTGACGAGTGCGTTGAAGCAGACTCGTCTGGCTGAGATCCGGATCAACCAGTTGTTGTCGCGACTGCAAAGCGCGCGCAGCACGCTGTTGGCGCAAGATCTGGTGAGCCGCACACTCAGTCCGTTCTCGCCGATTGTCTGGCAAACGGTCAGCGAACACGGGGCGCGCGCCGGTTATCAGTTCCTCACGGTTGTGACGTCTTGGTTCTCGCTGTTGAGTGCCAATCCGTTCCTGCTCGCCGGCATCCTGCTGGCGACGGCACTCGGATATTTGGCCGTTGGATACTTCGCGACGCGGTACCGGACGCGCCGCATGAATAAGGCGAGCCGCGCCGACCCGCCGCTTGGCTTTCTCCGACGGGCTTGGCTTGCGGGCTCAATGGCCATCGTTTTTTCGGTGCCGTCGGCTGCCGCACTCGGTATTTTCGCCGGCGCCATCTGGGCCTTTGATCTCACCAACACGCTGATCGACCCCATCATAAACGTCACCTTCAAGGCGTTGCTGATTATCATCGCGGTGCAGGCCTTGTCGCGCGCCGTTCTATTGCCGCGCTATCGCACATTGCGCCTGCTTGGCGTCGACGATGCTGGTGCGCGACGGCTGCACCGTATCGTTTGCCTGATGGCGATTGCATCAGGCGTTGATCTTATTTTAGCCGCGACGATCGATGCGCTCCTCTTAAGTGCACCATTTGCCGTGGTGGCTGGCGCCCTGACGACGGTGATCTTCGCGGTTCTACTGGTCCTGCTGGTGACAACACCGATCGTTGAAGTGGAATCACGACAAAGCGGCCGGCTGATCCAGAGGCTTTTTGCGCGTCTGCGTGGTCCGGTCTTTGCCGTCGCGTTTGCGATCGCGGCTGCGACGTTGCTCGGCTATCTGACGCTCGGTCGCTTCATTGTCGGCCAGGTCATGTTGATCGGTGTTGGCGGCCTCATCCTCTTCCTGATCAATCGCAGCTTGACCAGCCTCGCCAAGCCGACTGCGTCAGCCTCGGGCCTTGTTTCAACAAACCGAAATCAGACGGCGGCTGGTCGCGTCGATCGTGCCAACGACGATGAGGATGACGACGGTGAGGGCCGATCCGTCATCGTGTCCTTAGCCCGACTTCGGCTCGCTGATATCCTCGCCCTATTCGTCCATGCAGCGCTTTTGTCGGTTGGTCTCGCAGCTATCATCGTGTCCTGGGGCTTTTCCTTCTCAGATCTTGGGAGCTGGGCACGGACGATGGTCGTCGGGTTCACCGTTGGCGGGGTACGCATCTCGCCGGCCCAGATCATCGGTGCGATCGGCCTGTTCCTCGGGCTCCTGCTACTGACGCGGCTCCTGCAGCGCTGGCTTTCGAATACGGTCCTGCGCGCGAAAAACATGGAGCCCGGGCTTGCCAACTCGATCCATACGGGCATCGGGTACGCAGGCTCAGCGATCGCACTTCTCATAGGCGTGTCGTATGCAGGCCTCGATATCACCAACCTCGCGATTGTCGCCGGTGCGCTCTCGGTGGGCATCGGCTTTGGGCTTCAGTCGATCGTCAATAACTTCGTCTCGGGCCTGATTCTTCTCATCGAACGCCCGGTCAAGGTTGGCGACTGGATTGTCGTTGGCGAGAACCAAGGCTACGTGCGTCGCATCTCAGTGCGGTCAACCGAGATCGAGACGTTTGATCGTGCGAGCCTCATTCTTCCAAACTCAGAGCTGATCACGGGGATCGTCCAGAACTGGACCCACCGGAATGCGATCGGGCGCGTCGTGGTGCCGATAGGCGTCAGCTATAAAGCGGATCCCGAACAAACGATGCAGATCGTCAGGCAAGCGGTCAAAGGCGTCAAAGGCCTGCTGATGTATCCGGAGCCGACGGTGCATTTCGAGGATTTCGCAGACAGCTCCTTGAACTTCACGATCCGTGCATTTGCAGCAGATGTGAACAAATCGCTTTCGCTCAAAACAGCTATCCGCGTCGCCGTGTTCAATGCGTTGAAAGAGGCCGATATTGAAATCCCGTTCCCGCAACAGGATTTGCACTTGCGCGATCTCGACGGGCTGAAGTCGTCGCTGACGCAAGCCATGCGATCGCGTGCACCGACGGGTGAGCAAGGTGCGGGACCGGAGCAAGCTGCGGAAACTGGTACGGCAAGCGAGCGGTGGAGTGAGGCTGAGACTCTTTTTGGTGGCCTCGCCGATTTTAGCCCTCAGGGTCGCTCGGAAAGTCCTCGGGAAGGTGCGCCGGATGGTTCTGCGGATGGTTTTGCGGAACGGGGGGCGGCGCGCCGGACGCCAGAGGGCGAAAGTCGGCAGAACGGACAACCGGCAAACCCGTCGTCCGAGCCACGGTCCGACCCAGACAATAGGTCCTCACCGGAGGCTGCCAACGAAGAGCGAAACGGGCGCACGTCAAAAGCGTCTTGATGGCGTTGCCTCGCCAGCGAACAGCCCTCTCGAGCGATGTTGCTGACAGCTCAAATTGAGGCCCAGGATCGGACACGGTCGGGCAGGTACGGCACGATTGATTTTAGAAGCGGCCGCAACCGCTTTTGATAGATTTCGGTGACGACACGCCCGCGCGTCGTTGCCGCATAGACGAAATCAGAGACCGTGGTCGTACTATTCGCCCATTCCATTTTGTAGTCGGATCGCGGTGCCAAAAGGTCCACGGTCTCAAGGCCGCGATCAAAAGCTTGTTCGACGAGGTGGGCCAGGTGCAGACCGCCGACGCCGGCGCGCTGATAGGCGGTGTTGTAGACAATGACATGAACGGCAAGCCGCCCTTTACACGAAAATGCGATTTGAGCACTCGCAAGCTCGCCGTCGCAATGAACCGCATGCACCTCGCAGTTGACTGGGTGATCGCGGGCTTCGGCGACGCGCTCCAGGAACTCCAACACGCGATCGTCGGCAAGCGTCTTTGACGCCTTATGCTTCTCCGCCATCCACGCCCGTTTCATATGGACGGACTGGCGGGCGACCTCGGCTGCATCCATCGGGTCGTGGATTTGAGAATATGAGACCGCGCCCATCTCATCCAAACGGCGCTTCAGCCGTCGGCGCTCTTTCCGCGCGTGCCGCGTATGTGATGTCTTGCAATACTCGCCGAACGATCGCGCCATGCTGAGCCCGAGCGCTGGGGCTTCGTTTTGTTCCGTCACGTGCGCACGGACAGACTTTAGAAACGGTGCCGCGAGACTGTCTTCGCGTACCCGACGAAGGACAACGAGGTCGGGATGAACGGTCTCGCATATTTGTTGCCAAGTCTCCTCCAGCGCCTCTGCGTGGAGGTGTGCCGGGAGTCGATCCATCAGCACATCGCCGTACTGCCCGACGGGATCGCCGAACCAGGTCAGGCGGCAGAGACCCGTGCATGTGAGCTGGAGCGGCCAAACAAGGACGAGCCGACCGTCGACTCGTGCCGTTGCAATAATGACCTCCGGCGCTTTTGGGCCCGCGCCATAGACCCGCGCGCAGTGCCAGAGCCAATTGAATTGTTGAAAAAGCTGTGTCGACCGTCCCGCGCGCTCGAACAAAGCGTTC
>JBCBWG010000208.1:0-5752 GCA_039817205.1 Pseudomonadota bacterium | reverse complement strand
GCAAGCTTGGTTGGCGCGGGCTATCCGATTAACGCTGTCGCCGCTGGAATTCGAGGTCTTTGGTTGGCCCAACCGGCGCAAGCTTGGTTGGAGTCTAGTGTTTGCCCAACGTTCGCAAGCTCCGTTGGCGCGGGCTATCCGAGCAACGCTGTCGCCGCTGGAATTCGAGGGCTCCGCGCTCTTGACTCTCCATTCCCGTCAATCTCGAACGACCAACTCCCCACTCCCTTCCTCTCCCTCACTGTTCACACCAATCGCCAAGACGGTCGAGGAAATTGAGGCATTTGCCAAGTTCGCCGACGTCGAGCCACTCGTTCGGAGTGTGAGCTTGGGCAATGTTGCCGGGACCGCAGACGACCGTTGGCATGCCGGCGACCTCGAAGTGGCTCGCTTCCGTGGCATAGGCGACGGCAAACGTTTCATTGGTTTGCGCGAGCTTGAGCGCCAGTGGGAGCATTTCGCGGTTGATGTCGGCGAGGAACGGCGGGACGCTATGGCTACGCTTGATCCGGATCTCAGCATCAGGCGCGGTCTCGCGCATTTCCGCTTCAAGCCGCGTTGCCAGCTTCTGCAGCCGCGCCTCAACCGCATCCGCACTGACACCCGGCAAACCTCGGATCTCAAAACCGAACCAACAGTCTTCAGGGACGATGTTGCTCGCCCGTCCGGCTTCGATCTGCGTCACCTGCAACGTCGTGTAAGGCGGATCGAACCGCGGATCGCACGTCTCCTTGAATTCCGTCTCCATCGCCGAAAGCTCGGCAATCAATCGACCGGCGTACGTGATCGTATTGACGCCTTGGTGCGCAAGACTTGAGTGCACCGCGCGGCCTTTCAGATGCACGAACCAGCGACACGGCCCCTTATGCGCATCAACGACCAGCATCTCGGTCGGCTCGCCAACAATGACCATGCGCGGCTGAACAAGGTCTTCCCCCAGACGGGCGATCATGGGCAGCACGCCGATGCAGCCAACCTCTTCGTCGTATGAAAACACGAGATGGACAGGCACCTTCAAATCGCGCGTCTTCAGCGTCTGAACTGCGGCGAGCGCGCACGCGAGATAGCCTTTCATGTCACAGGCACCGCGCCCGAAAAGACGGCCATTCTTGGCAACGAGCGTGAACGGATCGGTGTCCCAGTCTTGACCGTCAACAGGAACGACGTCGGTATGGCCCGAAAGACCGACGCCAGGAATGCCGACCGGGCCGACGGTTGCAAACAGGCTCGCCTTCTCGCCGGTTTCGTCAGGTATCCGCGTCGACGCGATCCCGTGACGTTCCAGATAGGCTTCGACCCAATCGATCAGCGCGAGATTGGAGTTCCGGCTTGTCGTGTCGAAACCAACGAGGGCTGCGAGAATGGCCTGGGCTTCGTCGCGTAGCGGGTGTTCTTGGGACAGCGTGCTCGTGGTCATGTTCGCTCCTGAAGCTCTCCTGGGTCTCTCCCGGATCTATCCAGGTACGGGCAAGCGCGGCCCGTTTTGACCATTGCAATTGGGTCGGCAGCCGCTGGCCGTGAGGCATCCATGCGTTAGTTGAGAGTTGGTCGTGTATCTGGCGCGTCGAGCGAAAATGCTGGCACTTGGCAGTTGAACGTATCACCGCTCGGAAGAACCATCTCGTAGTGACCAACCATGATGCCGGACGACGTGGGGAGCGGGCAGCCGGATGTGTAGGCAAACGATTCACCCGGCTGTATGACCGGCATTTTGCCGATCACACCCGGTCCATCGACGTTCTCACGATTGCCGTTGGCGTCGGTGATTTCCCAATGCCGGGTCATCAGACGGACAACATCTGTGCCGTCGTTGAAAATCTCGATGTGGTAAAGCCAGAAGTAACGCCGGTTTCCCGGCTCCGAACGGTCAGGATCAAACTCTGGCTCAACCTTCACGCGCACATCACGTGTCACTGCTTCGTACATCAACCGCTCACCTTCTCATTGTGCCGGTTTTCATTGTGCCGGTTTCGATTGTTTAAGGCCGCCGGCGCGCGTAGGTCAGCGCCACAGGAGGTGCCACACTTGGCGGGAACGCCTCGCAATACTCAACCGATCCGCGTTGACGTATAGCAGATCCGAACCGCTCACGATCAAGCAGCCCTGATGGCACACCCGGACCGACCATGTTTGACGCACACATCCGCCCCTTCATCGACCCACCACTCAACCAACTTGGATTGAAGCTCGCGCGCTCTGGGGTGACAGCAAACGCAGTTACGGTCGCTGGCTTTATCGTGGGCATGACAGCTGTTCCGCTGATCCTGATCGAGAGCTACGTCCTCGCAGCCATTGTCGTCGCAGCAAGCCGCCTTGCCGATGGTCTTGACGGCGCCGTTGCGCGCGCAACTCAGAAAACGGATCTCGGCGGCTTTCTCGACATCTCGCTCGATTTCTTGTTTTACGGCGCGGTCCCGCTCGCCTTCGCAATCATCAATCCTGAGGCAAACGCACTCGCGTGCGCGATCCTTCTTATGAGCTTCTTTGCCAATGGGACGACGTTTCTGGCGTTCGCCATCATGGCCGAGAAGCGCGGGATAGAGACATCGGCCCAGGGCACGAAATCGCTCTATTACCTGTCGGGCTTGGCGGAGGGCTTCGAGACCATCGTGTTCCTCATCGCAATCTGCATCGTCCCATCCTATTTCGCATGGCTGGCCTACATCTACGCGGCCATCTGCTTCGGCTCCGCAATCGGACGCATCGCAATCGCCGCACAAACGCTCGACCGCGACACGACGCCCACACCCAGCGATTAGCGCTTTGCATCGCGGCTCCGAAGCGTAGTTTATCCCAGCGCCCACATCTTTCGAATGCTGTGGGCGCAAGGATGAGCATCATGACAAAAAAGACCCAGATTGTTGTCGTCGGCGGTGGTGCCGGTGGCCTCGAACTCGTGCGCCGGCTCGGCGCGAAATACGGCCGAAAACAACACGACATCATTCTGATCGATCGCAACAGAAGCCATATCTGGAAGCCGCTCCTGCACGAGGTCGCGGCAGGCACCCTTGATGCGAACCTGGACGAGGTCGGCTATGGCGGACATGGCGCGCGTTGGGGCTATCGCTATTTCAACGGGACGCTCGAGGGCATCGACCGTGAGACACGGCATGTGATCACCGCGCCGATGTATGACGACGACGGTCGCGAAATCATCGGACGCCATCGCATTCGGTACGATTACCTCGTGCTCGCCGTCGGCGGCGTCTCGAACGACTTCGGAACACCCGGCGTTCGCGAACACTGCCTATTTCTTGAAAACAGAAATCAGGCCGACGAGTTTCGCCAAAAGCTGCTGAACCAGTGTTTGCGTGTTTCCTACAGCAACGGTGATGGCGCATCTCCCGACCCGTCCGCGACGAATTCGGCGCGCGTTGGTGTCTGCATTGTCGGCGGCGGCGCAACCGGCGTTGAGCTCGCAGCCGAATTGATGAACTCAGCGTCGGGGCTCCGCCAGTACGGCCTCGAAGTCTTCGATCAAAGCCGGATGGACATCACGCTCATCGAGGCCGGCCCACGCATTCTGCCAGCTCTGCCCGAAAAGCTCGCGGAGGCAGCACACGCCGAACTCGAAGACTTGGGCGTTCATGTTCGGGTCGGCACGCAAGTCACATCCGTCGAAGCAGATGGCGTCCACACGAGCGATCGCACCGTGGTCGCCGCCGATCTTAACGTTTGGGCCGCAGGCGTCAAAGGCGCACCGACACTGGACGGGCTCGGGGGACTTGAAACGAACCGCAACAACCAGTTCGTTGTCCGGCCGACGCTCCAAACGACGTTGGATGATCGGATCTATGCGATCGGCGACTGTTGTGCGTGCCCGCAAACAAATTCTGAACGCCCCGTGCCTCCGCGGGCGCAGGCGGCGCACCAGATGGCGAAAACAGCGTTCGAAAATCTGGTGCGCGCGCAAAAGCAGTTTTCGCTCGAGAACTTCGTCTACCGAGACCATGGCTCACTCGTATCGCTCAGCCGGTTCTCGACGGTCGGCAGCCTGATGGGCAATCTCATTGGCGGACGCATGGCAATTGAGGGTCGGCTCGCGCGGTTCGCCTACGTGTCGCTCTATCGCATGCATCTGCTTGCGATCCACGGTTGGGTCCGAGGCAGCGCTCTGATTGTTGTCGGCCACGTCAATCAGATCATTCGACCCCGATTGAAGCTTCACTGACGCCCGTTGCGGTTTTGCAAAACCTTGGCCGGTCGACATGGGCCCTCAGCGTTTTCGTCTTTACACGTGACGTCGCACGCCGTCTTTTCTGGGGAGGCGTCAATCGCGAGTGCGTATTGTGAGTTTTTCGAGAGATGATTGGTTTTTAACGCGGGGCACTCAGGAGTGGGGACCGCTGACCCCGGCCGACCTCACCGATCTTGCAAGGCGCGACCTGTTGTTATCCGACGATTGCATCCGCCTGGACGGCAGCGACTTCGAAGTCCGTGTGGCTGAAGTCGACGGGCTTTTGGCAAACCCAGTCATGACAGAAACAGTCGTGACAGAAACCGACGTGACCGTTGTCAAAGCAAATCCGTCCGTCGCTCTGCCGGAATTTGATGGGAGGCTGCTGGACTACGCCGCAGATCTGATTGCACGGCGCCAGCGGCCGGTTCGGATCGCAGAAGCGCTTGAGCAGGCAACGCAAACCGAGCCCGGTCTAGACGTCGCGCGCATGCCGTCAGCGGATACAGATGTTTACGTGCCAACGCTCTTAGCGACGGACCTTGCTTTCGATGTCTTCGATCTGCCCGCTGGACAGGAGGCGCCGCCGCAAACGCCCTCTGAAACGGCGACCCGCATGGAAGAGGCTGGCCAGAAACCAGCCTGGCTTTTAGAGAGCTTGCGCCTGACGAGCGAGAGCAAGAGCAATCATCGAGGACCATCGCGCCGAGTTCAAACACTTGAGAGGACGTCGAGCGACGACACCCGATCCCTGCTACAGGCAACCCAACCGAGCCGCGTTCTCGCCGCGGAAGGCATGAACGCCGCCTCGCCTCCGCAGGTCGAAATGCCAAAGGACTGGAAGAGCCTGCTCGATTGGGATGGTTGGCTCATGTGGATTGAATGCGCTTGTCGCGTGCGAAATGTTCACTGCGTCGGTGACTTCTTCGACGAGCAGCGGACGGGCGAGGTTGCAGCCTGTTTGTACGGCGAACTGCCAATCACTGTGCGCCTCGCTGTCAGCATGACCATCGGCCCGCAGCGGTTTCAGAACTCGTTCTGCGCGACCGCGCGAAAGCTGCGAGAAACCATTCCGCCGGGCGAACTCGATCGCGATATCGGAGAGGTTCTGCACGGCACGATGTCGGGGGATGTTCTTAAGGCGTGGGTACAGCCGATGATTGAGCAAACCCGGGGACGGGTGCTCGGTGGTTTTGCTCTGGCCGGGACTACGTTTGGTACGACGACAGGATCGGCCGCGGGAACAGCCGCCGCGCGCCCACCAACTCCACCGCCAGCGCTGGACGCAAGTCCCCCGCCCAGTCGATGAACCCGCCGGGACCGTCAGCCGTGCAGTGAAGTCTTGAACGAGGACGCAAGTACGAGCGAGGCGTTGAGGTTTTGTGCGATCAGCTCAACAGCGCCCGCGCATGAATTTCTGGACACCGCGGCAAAGGACGTCGCCCCACTCGCCGACGATCCGCAAATCCCGATTTTGCCCGCGCTCGGCAATCACGAACGTGGTCCGCCCAACGCCGGCACTCGTCCGGTCGCGCGTCGGATCATAGGCGATGAACTTATAATCGAACGTCACGC
>JBCBWG010000207.1:0-5756 GCA_039817205.1 Pseudomonadota bacterium | reverse complement strand
CACCGTATTATGCGCAACCGCCAGGTCCGGTTCGAGAGGCACGGATGACGAGGTGCCATGTCTTGCACCGTACACCCCTTGCACCGTACCCGCCCGGCACCGGACCCCGCTTGCGCTCGCTTGAGCCCCGAAGGCGTTTTACCGTTTGAACGGTCTCCGGTCACGTCCGCCCGCAACACCGTTTTCTTAATCCGACACGATCTCGGGCTTCGGTGGGGTGGTGTTTGAGACGGCGAGCACAGGACCGGTCGCCTGCGCCGGGCGGCTATCGTTGACGATCCCCAGTCGCTTGGCGACTTCTTGGTACGCTTCCAGAACGTTTCCCATGTCGCGGCGGAACCGGTCCTTATCCATCTTGTCGTCCGTCTTGAGATCCCAGAGGCGGCAGCAGTCCGGGCTGATCTCGTCGGCGAGGAGAATACGCATCATGTCGTTCTCCCAATACCGGCCAAACTCGATCTTGAAGTCGACGAGCCGAATGCCAGCGCCGAGAAAGAGCCCGACCATAAAGTCGTTCACGCGGAGCGCGAGGCCCATGATTTCGTCGATCTCGTGCGGCGTTGCCCAACCAAACGCCGTGATGTGTTCCTCGGAGACCATCGGATCGTCGAGTTCGTCGTTCTTGTAGTAGAACTCGATGATCGAGCGGGGGAGGGGTGTGCCTTCCTCCAGTCCGATGCGCTTGGCGAGCGAACCAGCCGCGACGTTGCGAACGACCACTTCGATTGGGATGATCTCGACTTCACGGATCAATTGTTCGCGCATGTTGAGGCGGCGCATGAAATGGGTCGGTACGCCGATCTCGCCAAGCTTGACGAAAATGTACTCGGAGATGCGATTGTTGAGGACGCCCTTGCCCTCGATCTGCGCGTGCTTCTTATTGTTGAAAGCAGTGGCGTCGTCCTTGAAGTGTTGGATGAGCGTGCCCGGTTCGGGACCCTCGTAAAGCACTTTAGCTTTGCCTTCGTAGATGCGGCGACGCTTGTTCATGTACAGGGTCCTCTCTGGGACACGGAAGTGGGGCGAGAGCGCCCGACCTGCAAGTGGGCTGTGCCCTGCCTGACCGGGTTTTGGTTGCCGTGTGTCAGGCGTTCTCTACGTTCTCTGCGTTCTCATTCCCACAGGAAACCGGACCTCGGAACCTAGCCAATGGCGCAATGAGTGACAATCTAAAGAGGATGCGGGCTCGGGCGCGGACACGAGGCTGAAACGGGGTCCATGGTGGCGGTTCTGCCACGTGTCACCGGCTGGTGATGCTTCCATGTTACGCCTTAGCCCGACGAGACGGCAGTGCGCTGAAGGACTTGTCGCGCCAGATTGTGACTGACCCGACGGTCGCTCACGATCGGGCGCGTTAATCGCAGTAGAATTGGAGATTGCCATGAGCACGTTTGACGATCGGAAAAAGAGCTTTGAGGCCAAATTCGCGCACGACGCCGAGCTGAAGTTCAAAGCGGAGTCGCGGCGCAACAAAATGGTTGGCGAATGGGCCGCTGGCCTGATGGGGCTGAGCGGTGACGCGGTCGCCGACTACGTCAAGGAGGTCCGCCGCGCCGACTTTGAAGAAGCCGGTGATGACGACGTCTTCCGCAAGCTCAAGGCAGACTTGGAGGCCAAATCGGTCGGTGTGTCGGACGGTGACATTCGAGCAAAGATGGACGAAATGCTCGCAACTGCGATCGATGAGATTGAGAACAAAGGCTAAGGCCGTCGGCGAGGGCACACCGGTGCCTTCGCCGGACTGTCTCGGATGGTGCGCGACGGGGCGTTATTGCTGCCCGTCTTGCGCACCTTTGTTCGTTGGCTGCTCCTTGTTGCGGAAGCGGATGCGATAGGTTGCCGAACCCGAGACCCGGACGCCACCGCGGCGGGTGCGCGAACGGTTGATCTGGCTGTTCACGTTTGCCCGCGTGATCTCGCAGGATGAGGCAATCGTCTCGATGAGCGTGTCGCACTCATTACCAAGCAGGGTGTAGAGCGCGCGGCGTCCCTTCTCCGAGAGTTCAGCTTGGGCCGTCAGATCGTTGGCGTTGCCTGGAATGTAAAACTGGTAGCTCACCGAAATATCAACGCCACGCTGACGGGTTGGCTTCGAGCCGGGGCGGACGGGAAACGGGGAAATGCCGGGTGACGACGATTGCGCGGTGACCTCAGTTGACGTCCCGGCAACGATGCCCGCGCCGAGTAGAAGAGAGGCAAACGCGCTCAAGACCGTCGTCCTGAAAATGACTTTCAAGCTTTGTGTCGTCACAGCAATGATCTCCGATCTGTTCCTTGAGGTGCGGTTCGCGGCCGCCTCGTGAGCGTTCATACCGCGCCGGCGAAGTGTTGAGGTGAGCGTCGCCTTGTATTCCGGAGCCTAACGCGGAAACCTTGATGATTACGTGACCCCGCCGATGTGCGGCTGAACCTCGGTTCAATCGGCAAAGACCCGCGCGAAAATCGTGTCCACATGCTTCAGATGATAGCCATCATCGAACATCGCCTCGAGATCGTTGGCGGTCAGCCGTTCGGTTACTTCCGGATCTGATTTCAATTCAGCCAGAAAGTCCGCGCCCGTTTCCCAAGTCTTCATCGCATTGCGCTGAACAAGACGGTAGGCGTCTTCGCGGCTCGCGCCCGCTTGGGTGAGCGCGAGGAGTACGCGCTGGGAGTTATGGAGCCCACCCAGGCGGTCCATGTTGCGCTTCATGTTTTCGGGATAGACAACCAACTTCTCGACGACGCCGGTCAGCCGTTTGAGGGCAAAATCAAGTGTCACCGTCGCATCGGGCCCAATCATGCGCTCGACCGACGAATGGGAGATGTCCCGCTCATGCCAAAGCGCGACGTTTTCAAGCGCCGGGATTGCGTAGGCGCGGATCATGCGGGCGAGACCGGTGAGGTTTTCGGTTAGCACCGGGTTGCGCTTGTGCGGCATCGCCGACGAGCCCTTCTGACCCGGAGAGAAGTACTCTTCAGCCTCAAGCACCTCTGTTCTTTGCAGGTGCCGAAACTCTGTCGCCAACCGCTCGATCGACGACGCAATGACGGCAAGGGTTGCGAAATACATCGCATGGCGGTCGCGCGGGATGACCTGCGTTGAAATCGGCTCAGGCGTCAGCCCCATTTTTTCTGCGACGTAGACTTCGACGCGCGGGTCAATGTTGGCAAACGTCCCGATTGCGCCCGAGAGCGCACACGTGCCGATCTCAACACGGGCATGATCAAGTCGGGTGAGGTTGCGCTGAAACTCGGCGTAGGCTTGCGCAAGCTTCAGTCCGAACGTCGTCGGCTCGGCGTGGATGCCGTGGCTGCGGCCAATCGTGATCGTGTGCCTGTGCTCTTCCGCGCGTGTCTTCAAGGCGGCCATCAGCTCGATCAGATCCGTGCGCAGGATGTCCGCTGCCCGCACGAGTTGCACATTGAGGCAGGTGTCGAGCACGTCGGATGACGTCATGCCCTGGTGCACAAAGCGGGCGTTCGGCCCGACGTGTTCGGCAAGATGCGTCAGAAACGCGATGACGTCATGCTTGGTCTCGCGCTCGATTTCATCGATCCGGTCAATGTCAAACTTGGCTTGGCCGCCAAGCTCCCAGATTTTCGCTGCGGCCTCAGCCGGGACGATGCCAAGATCCGCCATGGCTGAAGCGGCATGGGCCTCGATTTCGAACCAGATCCGGAATCGGGCAGCCGGCTCCCAAATGGCGGTCATTTCGGGTCGCGAATATCGGGGGATCATAAAAGGCACCGCTGCGTTGGAGTTTGTTGCGGAGACGGGTAACAAACGCTCATCGACGCGGCAAATCCGTCGCGTTGTGAGCGGTACGAGCGGGGGATAAAAGATGGCGGGAACGGAAACGGCTGAGGTCGACTGCCTCGTGCTTGGCGCCGGGGCCGTCGGTGTCTCAACGGCGCTTCAGCTGCAGGCCCTCGGCAAGCAGGTCGTGCTCGTTGATCGCCAACCGGCGGCCGAGGCGACCTCTTACGGCAATACCGGCATTATCCAAGCCGAGGGCGTTGTTCCTTACATGTTGCCGATGGAGGCGATGCGGCTGTTTCAGATGCTGCTCAATCGGCGCAGCGAAGCCCACGTCCATTACGGCGCGCTGTTGAAACTTGCGCCTTGGCTTGCGCGGTATGGCATGAACTCATTCGAGGCTGGCGTTCAGCGCGGAGCAGCAGCCCACCTGCCATTGATCCAGAAGGCCATCTCGGAGCACGAACGCTTTATTGGTGCCGCCGGTGTTGAGCATCTCGTTCGCCGAACAGGATACTTGAAGGTCTATCGCGATACGGAAGACCTGGAGGCCGATGAAAAAGAGAGCCTGTCGCAGGCTGATCGGTACGGCATCAAGTTCAACGTCGTGAACCCGGACGAGCTTGAAAAGCTCGAGCCTCATTTGTCCGATGATCTCGTTGGCGCCATCCACTATCCGGAGCCTGTGTCACTCGCCGATCCGTCAGCATTGGTGAAGGCATATGCCGCGCTGTTCCAGAAACAAGGGGGGCGGTTCCTGACAGCCGATGCGCGCACGCTTGCCCGGGATGGCGCGCATTGGACGGTATCGACGGTCGACGGACGATTAAAAGCTGAGCATTGCGTCTTGGCGCTCGGTCCCTGGTCAGCGGATATCTTGAAACTGCTCGGCGTCCCTGTTCCGCTTGCCTTCAAGCGCGGTTATCACATGCACTATAGCGCGTCCGGGAACGCGACGCTCTCGCGGCCGGTCCTCGACACAGACCACGGCTATGTGATGACGCAGATGGAGCGCGGCATTCGCCTGACGACGGGCGCTGAGTTTGCAGAGCGCGATGCAAAACCGAGCCCGCGCCAACTCGAAAAGGTTGAGCCCTTCGCACGCGAGTTGTTTCCGCTCGACAAACGTCTGGACGCCGAACCCTGGCTTGGGTCACGGCCCTGTCTGCCGGACCTTATTCCGATGACGGGCGCGGTTCCCGGCAACCGCGGGCTCTGGGCAAACTTCGGCCATCACCATTTGGGTCTCACGCTTGGCCCGGTAACGGGACGCCTGCTTGCTGAGATCATGACGGGCGAGAAGCCGTTCACCGACCCGGCGCCGTATCGCGTCGACAGGTTCTGACGAATGGAGGCGGCGCCTGTCCCATGTGACGTGGGGCCAAAATTAAAGGTGATCGCGCTCGACTAAGCCGGTGTGCCTATCGGTGCGCTTCAATTCCCGCTCAAGTAAGATGCCCGCTGGGACCAAGCGACACCGACTGGCGGGGCCGTCCCACATCCCACCTCGACGCTCACAGGCGACCATTTGCGACCAGCGATACTGGGTGAACAACATGAGCGCGATCAGGCCCATGAGGATCGCGAACGCAATGGGAAGTTTTAGGCGCGTCATAACGGGTCTGCTGTCTATCGTGGAGCAACGTGAGGTTTGGTCAGTTTCGTCACAGTAGATTTCGGTTTTGCGATTGGCCAGCACGACCGTTGATTATGGTCTTCCGAATTTGTCTTGATACGCCGGTGGGCCGCTGTAGGGCGACGACGGGGTTGTCGCGTTGAACACGGCGCGCGCGATCGCGCGACTAAGGCAATCGCAAGCGGCTTGCCCGACGGAGGTGCCACCGGCGTATCCACCGATGGCGATCTCTGGCCGGGCGATGAAGAAGATCGTGTCACCGTCCATTGGCGCAAGTGCTGGCCGGATCGCGTTGGCGAGACCGCCGAGGGCCATGGTCGCGAAGCGCTGGCACTCGGCTTTCGTGACGTGTGCGTTCGTCACGATGACCGAGACCGTCGT
>JBCBWG010000206.1:0-5770 GCA_039817205.1 Pseudomonadota bacterium | reverse complement strand
TGATACCCAGTGACGCCGAGCTGCTCGTAGCGTGGAAGATCGCAGCACGCGATAAGACTATCGTGGATCGCGTCCGGCGTGTCTTCGATCACTTCAATGATGTTGCGACGACGATTGGTGACGAGTGTATCGCCCTGTCTGACGTAAACGCGGCCGAGCGCGGTGCGGCAGTGCTCCATCGACAGAAACTCCGCGGGCGCACCATCGACCAGCGCAAAGAAATCGCAAACTTGGTGCCCCGTGTCGTTGATCATTGTGAGACTTTGGCCGGCTCTCAGTCGCACCGCGCGGCCCTCGCGCGCCGGGATGACGTATGTGCGCTCAAGCTCGGGTTGACCGTTGGGCGAGATCGGAGATGACACCGTTGCGTTCGTCCCGTCGGGCTCGGCTGGATCGTAGGTCATTGGCTACCGCGTGTCGGAAACGCCATCGCTGGCTGATAGGTCTCGAAGCTCTCGAGCGTCTGCGCATTGACCTGCCGCTGCCACTTGGTGCTGGGCTGGATCGCGGACACACATGGATAGCGTTCGCGGTATGCGTTGGTCTGGGCGTTCTCTTCAATCGCGATGGCGGCAAGGCCTGCAACTGTGCCGCCTTGACGTTCGACCAAGCGTATCGCGCCGTCCATCGTGCCGCCTGTCTCGATCCACTGGTCGACGAGCAACACGCGTGTGCCCGGCGCAAACGCTGGTGTTCGCATCTCCATGTCCTGTGTCCGGCCGGAGTAGTTTGAGAACGAGACGACGTCGGTCTCAACGCAAAGTTTGCCAGCCTTGCGGATCGGCAAAAAACCTTTGCCGATGCGGGTGGCGAGCGCCGCGCCCAGGACAAAACCCATGGCGTCCAGTCCCGCAACGACATCGATATCGTTCGGGCCGAGATCAGCTGCGAGGTCGGCCGTCAGATCATCGAGCAGATCGTTGAACGCATCGCCGTTGATATAAATCGAGGTCGGGTCGAGCCATGCGAACTGATCGCCCTTTGTGTTGGGCGCCATGATCTTGAAATACCACCGATCGTCGCGCGGGCCGCGCTCACGTGGCGGTGCATTGGAATGCGGGCCGTTCGCCTTATCGTCGGTCAATGGTTGTCACTCCAGGCCTCAAGCGTCCGGCGCCGTCTCGCGCACGTTCGCAAGAAGCCGGCTCAGTTTCTCAGGCGCAATATTATAGAAATCGCCGTCTCTGTTGATACCTGTTGCAACGAGGATCGCATCGACGTGTGGTGCGTAGTCTGCAACGTTTTCCGGCGTGATGCCTGAGGCGATCGCAACGGGGTGGTCTTCAGAAGCAGCTCGGAACGTCCTGATCTTGTCGAGATCGGCTGCTGCCCCGGTGGCAACGCCCGATGTGGTGATGACGTCCATATGGCGGCGCGCCAGCTTTGCCGAGTGTCCGTAATTGGCGGCGGCGACCGGGCGCTGCTTCTTGAACGCAACTCCGCCGAAATAGAGACCGGTCCAACCGCATTCGTTGCGGGCACGGTCGATCGTCTCGGCGTCGGTCTGCGTCTCTTGACGTTCGTCGATGCGTGCGTCATCCGCCCAGTAAGCATCGATCTCGCAACCATCCCGCTGCAGGTCTCCAAGAACCGGGAACGCGTTCTTCCCGGTGACGCCTAAGAAATTGACGCCAAGCCAAAGCCAGGGCATCGCCGCGCGAACGCTCTTTAGGATTGGAACAAGCTGGTCGTGGTGGAAGTCGTGGTTGATCAGGAAGACACCTTGCGCGCCGCACCGCATCGCCACGTGGCAGTTCCGTAAAGCCTCGTCCAAGTCGCGCGTGTGGATCACTGGAAGCACGGCCGGACCTGAGGTCTTGAAAACCTTTCGAAACGCATTTCTTTTCATCGGGACTTTCCTCAGGCGACTGTATCTGCAATCGTTTTAGGCGTGGGCTGCATAAGGTTTAGGCAAGACGAGCAACGCGCGTTTGCGCATCTTCAGCCGCGGGGGAACGCTCGTCTCCACCGTTTGCCCGTCAGGGACGTCTCCCCGCCGCGCGTCGCGCTGCTGGGTTTGCGTCTGGCTTTTATGGCTTCAAAGCAAGGAGCCGAGCCTTCGATCGGGTGACCGCCCGTCTGACTTTCAACTTTGACGACACGCAGGATTTATCATGCCGACAAAGACATCGCACAAGGCCCCGTCCCCCACGCGGCGGCGCGTTCTCCAAGGGGCAGGCGCAACAGCCGGAGCCGTTCTTTTCGCGCCGTACGTGAACCGCGCTTGGGCGTCGACGACGGAGATCAACATCCTGTCGTGGTATGGCCTCGGCGAGCCGGACATGGTCGCCGAGTTCGAAGCGGCGAACAACGTGAAGTTCAAGCCGAAGTATTATGCCGGTGGCGACAACATGCTGGCTGCACTTGCGCAGTCACCAGCGGGCACGTTCGATCTCATTCATACCGACGCGGAATACGCACGCATTTTGATCGATCGCGGCGATCTCGTCGATGCGCTCGATCCAAACGACTACCCGTTCGACGACATGCTCTTCGACGACTTCACGAAGTTTCCCGGGCACTGGAAGGGCGGCAAGCTCTATTCGGTCATTTGCCGTTACGGGCACCTGGGCGTTGCCTACAACACCGATGCGATGACGCGCGAAGAGGCGATGACCTACAACGCGTACTGGAGCCCGAAAGTGAAGGGCAAGGTCGGTCACTTTGATTGGCACTTGCCAAGCCTTGGCCAGGTGAGCCTCTTGAACGGCAATACCAAACCGAGCCCGTTTGACATCGGGGGCGATGCCTGGGGCGCGGTCAAAGACAAGATGATGACGATGAAGCCGCAGGTGAAAGGCTACTTCGATTACGGCGGCACGTTCGCATCGCTGAAGAACGGTGAGATCCTCGCGTGCGTCGGCATCGGCGACTGGGTGACCGGCGTTGTTGCGAAGGATGGGGGCAAGGTCGATTCCGTCGTGCCGACGGAAGGCGGCATCCAGTGGACGGAATCCTACTCGATCGTGTCGTCCTCGACGAAAAAGGACATCGTCAAAAAGTACATCCAGTACTGTCTCTCGCCTGCAGGTCAGGTGAAGTCGGCAAACATGAAAGCCTATCCGGGCTTCGTCGTGACCAAGAGCGGCGAGAAGGCGCTCATCGCAGCGTCACCGGAAGAGGCCAAGCGGACCGGCCAGATGCCGGGAATGGCGAACTACCCGATCACGCTCATCAAGGAAGGGCGGATCCACTATCGCGACACACCGAAACAGCAATCGCTTGAAGACTGGAACGAGTTCTGGTCGGAATACAAGAACGCCTGATGAGCGACAGCCCGCGGGCCGAAACGCTTTAGGCAAAGTCTTGGGGGGCGGGCATCGCGTCGGCCCCCCTTTCTCGTTTGTGAAGACCAGCCGCCGCCATGACTGACACCACCCCAACCGCCAAGCCGAGACGGAAAGTCGATCTTTATGCGATCGTCTGGCGCATCCCTCTGATCGTCTGGCAGGGGTTGTTCTTCGTCATCCCGCTTTTGTTTCTCGTCTACCTGAGCTTCTGGCTCGTCCGAAACTACCGCATGACCCCGGCCTTCGAGACGGTCAATTGGGTCAGCATGTTTTCGCGGAACTACTTTTGGGATGCGTATGCGCTGACGTTTTATCTGGCGACCGTTGCAACCATCGCAACAACGCTGATCGCGTTTCCAGCCGCTTACGCGTTGGCGTTCAAGGTCACGCCAACCGTCCGTCGCTGGGCGATCTTTCTGCTCATTATTCCGTTTTTCACGAGCTATCTCGTCCGCATTTACGCGTGGCAGACGATCCTTGCAGGCAATGGCGTCATCAACAGCGTGTTGGGCTTTGTCGGGCTTGGACCCTTCGCCATGCTCAACACGCAGTTTGGCACGCTCGTTGGTTACGTCACGCTCGCGCTGCCGCTGGTGGTGATCCTGCAAACGCTGTCGATGAGCAACATCGATCGAAGCCTCGTCGAGGCGGCGCACAATCTTGGCTGCCGTCCGCTGCGGACGGTTTTGACCGTGATCGTCCCGCTCGCAAAAGTCGGCATAATCATCGGCGCGGTATTTTGCTTCATCCTGGCGTTCGGTGACTTCGTCAGTCCGTACTACCTTGGCGGATCTCGCCCACCGACGCTCAGCATCTTGATCATCGATACGACCAAGTCCGGTCAGCAATGGCCGAAGGCCGCCGTTGTCGCCGTTACCATGATTGTCACGTTGATCGCCGTCGCGGTGACAGCCGTCAGCCTCGCCTACAGGAAGCCATCGTGACGCGAGACCGCACCATACAACTCTTCCTGAAATTCTATCTCGGGGTCGTGTTCTGCTTCGTCTTCGCGCCGATCATTGCGAGTTTCGTTTTCTCATTTAACTCGGACCGCTTCCCGACGATCCCGCTCGGTTCGTTCACAACCAAATGGTACGAGCAGGTTCTCTCGGACCAGGGATTTTGGGACGCGCTGCGAATGTCAGCGGTCACGTCCATCGTTGTCGCTTTGATTTCGACGGTCATTGGTTTTTGCGCGGCCTACACCGATTACCGGTTTCGCTTCTTTGGCAAGTCGGCGTTTCTTGTGCTCGGGCTCCTGCCGCCGACCATTCCGCTGGTCATCATGGGGCTTGCCATGCTTGCGTGGCTGTCGCGGATGAATATGTCGGGTCAGGTGTACTCCATTGCGATCGCACACATCGTCATGTGCACCCCGTTCGCCATGGCGATCATTCGGCTTCGACTTTCGCAGATGGACCCGAGCCTCGAAGCCGCCGCGTGGAACCTTGGCGCGAGCAACTGGCGGGCGATGCAGCAGGTTATTTTGCCTTTCACGTTGCCGTCGATCATCTCGGCGCTGTGTCTGACGGCGGCTGTCTCTTTCGACGAGTTTGCCGTCGCCTGGTTTGTCTCAGGCCTCAACAAGTCTGTGCCGGTGGTGATCCTGGAAATCCTGCAGGGACAGGTGGACCCTCGGATCAACGCGATCGGTTCGTTTGTGTTTCTGACGTCGATCACGCTCGTCATTCTCGCACAGGTTTTTCTGATGACCCGGTCCAGTGGGGAGGCGAAGGCCAATGGCTGACACGCTTGTTTCGTTGGAGAACGTGACGAAGCGCTTTGACGACTTCGTCGCCGTCGATCACCTGAACTTCGAGATCAAACGCGGTGAATTTCTCGCGCTCATGGGCCCGTCCGGTTGCGGCAAGACAACGACGTTGCGGATGCTCGCTGGCATTGAAACGCCGACCGACGGCGTGATCCGGCTGTCGGGGCAGGTGATGAACGATCTGGCGCCAAGCGAGCGCGACACGCCGATGGTGTGGCAATCACTCGCGTTATTTCCGTTTCTCAACGTGCGCAAGAATGTTGAGTTCGGCTTGAAGATGCGCGGGGTGGCGGCGTCTGAGCGGAAACGGCGCGCACTGGAGTGGCTCGATCGGATGGCCATTGCCGAGTATGCCGAACGGGATGTTTCGCTGCTTTCAGGCGGGCAAAGGCAACGCGTTGCACTTGCGCGTGCCCTCGTGACCGAACCGCAAATCCTGTTGCTCGACGAGCCGTTGTCGGCACTCGACGCACACTTGGTCGTCCGCATGCAGGCTGAACTCACGCGCCTCCAGCGCGAGCTTGGCATCACGTTCGTCTATGTCACGCACTCACAATCGGAAGCGTTTGCGATGGCGGACCGTGTCGCGCTGATGAACAAGGGGCGGATTGCGCAGCTCGGCACACCGGCCGAGGTCTATCGTTCGCCCGCGAACCGGTTCGTCGCTGAGTTCGTCGGTCGCAACAATATTCTTTCAGGACGAGTCTCA
>JBCBWG010000205.1:0-5772 GCA_039817205.1 Pseudomonadota bacterium | reverse complement strand
GAGAGCGTCTGGGCGCGCTCAGTGTCCGGTTTGCTCTGTGGTTTGGAGGACGAGCGCGTAAAGAAAACTGGTTAGCAAGACCTTTTTTGACACCCCCGTTATTGAAACTTTAAGCATGTCTATTAGCCGCTTATTTAGTACGCTTTGTTAGCGTCTCAACCATCGAAGAGCGGAGCCATGGTTCGGTTGGACCCATCCGCGAGTTCTGCGTTGAGGGTGTGCGTCATGTCGATTGCCTATGATTGGAACCAGGAACAAACCTCCGAGCCCGTGTCGTTCGAGGCGGAATATCAACAGTCGCTGCGACTGATCGAACGCCTTCACCGTCTTCTGCTCGACGTCATCAAGGACGAGTTTGACCGGCTGGGCGGAACGGAGCTGAACAGTGTGCAGGCCCTGTTGATGTTCAACATCGGTAAGGGTGAGTTGACGGCGGGTGAATTGAAAACCCGCGGTTATTATCTCGGCTCGAATGTTTCTTACAATCTCAAGAAACTCGTGGATATGGGCTATATCCATTATAAAAAGTCCGAGACCGACCGTCGTTCTGTGCGTGTCAGCCTGACGGAAAAAGGTCTCGAGGCGTGCGCGGTGGTCGCGAAGCTCTACGAACGGCAGCTCAACTCGATCGAGGCTGTTGGCGAAGTCAGCCAGGGCGACTTTGAGACGCTCAACCGTTCGCTCGTTCGTCTAGAGCGCTTCTGGACGGATCAGATCCGCTACCGTCTCTAGGTCTGTTTGCCCGGTATCGGCTCAAGACGGAACGCTGGGGGCGGCGGGTCTTTGAGTTTGGTGCCGGGCGTTCGCTGAAACCTGAGCAGAGGCATCTGTTTGGTTTCGGCAAACCAACGACCGCTCAACGGGTGGGACCGAGCGGTCGATGTGTCGGGGGCAAGCGGCACTGGTGCGGGGAGTGAGACGGGGAGTTGCTGACGCAGCTCCCCGTTTTCGCGTTGGCGCCTCCTCGATCCGTGAGGATTGTGCTGCGTTGCAGAATTACATCTCTTGCAGTTGTCATCTGATTGTTGCCGCCCGACGCTCCCGCGAACGTTAAAACACCCGTAACCATATCGTTGTTACCGGCTCACACTGTCCGACCTGGCTGAGCTTCGTTTGGATGCTGGCCGGTGAGCGTCTGAATTGCTTGGCGTCCTTCGGATCGATCACGGCTCGGGAGATCTCAATGAACCTCACGCATATCAACGCTGCCGCTCTTCTTCTCGCACTTCTGATTGGTGGTTGGACAATCGGTGCGCAGCCGGCTGTCGCAGACGACCGCAGTTGGAACCCGTTCCGGGCCAGTTCGGCGTCCTACAGCGCGAGCCAGCGCCGGGTCTACGACCGCGAGTTCGTACGAAAGTGGGAGGTCAACCCGCCGCGCGGCTTCGCGACGCTTTCCCGCGCGAACATCGAGCCGACTAAGGCCGCCATCGCCCGCTACAAAAAGCTGGTGGCCGATGGTGGATGGCCCGCCGTTGATAAAGTTGCGCTCCGAAGCGGTTCAAACGGGCGCGGCGTGCGCAAGCTCCACGACCGGCTCATCGCGTCGGGCGATCTTCGACAGGCATCCTATTATCCGTCGCACTTTGGCCACGAGATTGAGCGCGCGCTGAAGCGTTTTCAAGCGAGCAACGGGCTCTCCCCGACGGGCGTGACCGACAAGCGCACGGTGGCGGCACTGAATATCTCGGCCAAAACGCGCTTGCGTCAATTGCGCATCAATCTGCGCCGCCTACGCAGCAAAGGAATCCGGGATCGCGGCGAGTATCTGGTCGTCAATATTCCAGCCCAGCAGGTCGAAGCGATTGATGCTGGTCGTGTCGTGTCGCGTCACGCGGGCGTGGTCGGCAAGATCGACAGAAAGACGCCGATCCTCAGATCGCGGATACACGAGATCAACTTCAATCCGACTTGGCGGTTGCCGCCGACTGTGATCAGGAAGGATTTGATCCCACGCGGTCGCTCGATGGCTCGTGAGAAGCGCGATGTGCTAGCCGAGTTCGGCATTGATGCCTATTCGGGTGGTCGCAAGCTCGACAGCAAAAAGGTCCGCTGGAATTCATCGCAGCCTTACCAGCTCAGCTATCGTCAGAAGCCGGGTAAGAAGAACCCGCTTGGCTTCGCAAAAATCAATTTTCACAATCAGTACTCAGTGTATTTGCATGACACGCCGTCTGACCGGATTTTCGGCCGGAATTTTAGAGCCGCATCGTCTGGCTGCATTCGCGTGAGCAATATTGAGCCGCTGCTCGCGTGGCTGCTGAAGAAGAACGACGGTTGGTCGCGTGGCGCCGTTGATGCGATCAAAGAAAGCGGCAAGACGAAAACGGTGTCGCTAAGACGCCGGGTGCCGCTGCACATGGTCTACATCACGGCTTGGGCGACGCCCGATGGCGTGGTGCAGTTCCGCCGCGATATCTACCGGCGCGATGGCGTCGGAGGTTTGGCCGCCGCCTATTGAGCGCTGCCTTGCGAAATTCATGAATTGGAGGGCGTCTCGAGGTCGGGGCGCCCTTCCTTATTGATTTGGGCCCCTGAACATCACGCTGCGCCGCGGCTCTTGACCATGTCCCGAGGCGGAAATTTCGCCGCAGTTGCCGCTTTGCGACCTGACTGTTACGACTTCCGAATAAGACGCTGGGGCGTTGAGTCGTGCGCTGTTTGCTCTCCGTTTTGGGCATCAACGCTCCTCCGGTCCGCGCGACAAAAAAAGCGAAAATACGAAACGTTTGAGGAGATTATCCCAATGGCCGTTGCATCACCGATTGCTGATCCCGACGCCCACGGCGAGTTCTTTACCCGGTCTCTGGCCGAGACGGATCCGGCGATTGCTGACGCCATTGGCAAGGAGTTGGAGCGCCAGCAGCACGAGATCGAGCTGATTGCATCGGAAAACATCGTATCCAACGCCGTTCTTGAGGCGGCGGGATCGGTGATGACCAACAAGTATGCCGAAGGCTATCCGGGCCGCAGGTACTATGGCGGCTGCCAGTTCGTCGATATCGCCGAAGAGTTGGCGATCGATCGCGCAAAACAGCTTTTTGGCTGTGCGTATGCAAACGTTCAGCCGAACTCGGGAAGCCAGGCGAACCAGGCGGTCTTTCTTGCTCTCTTGCAGCCCGGTGACACGTTCATGGGGCTTGATCTGAGCGCTGGTGGGCACCTGACGCATGGCGCATCGGTCAACCTTTCGGGCAAGTGGTTCAAAGCCGTTCATTATGGCGTTCGCGAAGAAGACGGCGTCATCGACATGGATGCCGTCGCCGAGATGGCGCGTGAAACAAAGCCGAAACTCATTATGGCGGGCGGCTCAGCCTACGCGCGGACCTGGGACTTCAAGCGGTTCCGCGATCGCCGACGAGGTGGGCGCGTATCTGCAAGTCGACATGGCGCATTTCTCGGGCCTCGTTGCGGCTGGTCTGCACCCGAGCCCATTCCCACACGCGCACGTCGCCACGACCACCACGCACAAAACGTTGCGCGGTCCACGGGGTGGCATGATCCTGTCGGATGACGAGGCGCTCGGCAAGAAATTCAACTCAGCGATTTTCCCCGGTCTTCAGGGTGGCCCGCTGATGCACGTGATTGCCGGTAAGGCTGTCGCGTTCCACGAGGCCCTGCAGCCAGCGTTTAAATCGTACCAGAAGTCGGTCATCGACAATGCGAAAGCGCTCGCAGCATCCATGATCGAGAATGGCTTCGATCTCGTCACAGGTGGCACGGACAATCACCTCATTCTCGTCGATCTCCGCTCGAAGGGGATCACAGGTAAAGTCGCGGAAGCAGCCCTCGGGCGCGCCAACATAACCTGCAACAAAAACGGTATCCCATTTGACCCGGAAAAGCCGATGGTCACATCGGGTGTGCGGCTCGGTACGCCAGCGGCAACGACGCGTGGGTTCGGTCAATCGGAATTCCGCGAAGTCGGTGCGTTGATCGCCGAGGCGTTGAAAGGCGTTGAGAACCGCGGCGACGACGCGGCCAATGCGGAGGCAGAAGCGCGGGTCAAAGACAAGGTCGTGAAGCTGACGTCTCGCTTCCCAATCTATCCAAACCACTGAGTTTGGGGCGGCGGGGCGCTGCTCGCTTCGCCGTGATACCGCCCTGACCCGCTGTTGTCCTGAGTTTCGATCGCATCCGGCTTTGTTGGCCGGGTGCGATCTGCTTTTTAGGGGCGGGACGGTTCGCAGTTCGGCTGACCGTCTGATCGGAGGTCGCCCATGCGCTGCCCGTTCTGCACGAGTACAGAAACGCAGGTCAAAGATAGTCGTCCGGCTGAGGACACGACCGTGATCCGCCGCAGACGTGCGTGTCCGGACTGTGGAGCCCGGTTCACAACATTCGAGCGCGTTCAACTGCGCGAGTTGATCGTCGTCAAACGTTCGGGTCGCAAGGTCTCGTTCGATCGCGAAAAGCTGCTCCGGTCCGTCGAGATTGCGCTGCGAAAACGTCCCATCGAACCGGACCGCATCGACCGGATGGTCTCGGGGATCGTGCGCCAACTTGAGAGTTCCGGCGAGACCGAAGTGACTTCCGAGCAGGTCGGGGGGCTTGTCATGGAGGTGTTAAGAGAGCTCGATCCTGTGGCCTATGTGCGGTTCGCGTCGGTCTATCGCGATTTCCGCGACGCCTCTGACTTCGAAGCCGTGCTGAGCGAAATCGCGGCGGACTTGAGGGCGGGCGGCGATGATGATCGAGGGTTCACCGACGATACAATCGCTGCGGAGTAGGCGATGGCGGCCGATGCCTCCTCAATTGAAAGCGATGCCAAGCGAAAAGATGGGGTGCCCTCAACCGGACGACCGTCTGCTTACGGAACCGATCGCTGGTTGATGTCACAGGCGTTGACGGCCGCACGGCTTGGCCTCGGGCGAACGGCACCCAACCCATCGGTGGGTGCGGCGATTTTTGATCGCGAGCATCGACGGCTGATCGGGCGGGGGACAACGGCGGTCGGTGGTCGTCCCCATGCCGAGCCCATGGCGATTGCAGCCGCAGGTCCTTTGTCCATCGGTGCCACAATGGCCGTTACGCTTGAGCCCTGCTCGCACCATGGCCGGTCGCCGCCATGTGTCGATGCGATCCGCGATGCGAAACTGGCGCGCGTCATTATCGGCGCCGTTGATCCTGACCCGCGTGTTGCCGGTCGCGGCGTCGATCAGTTGCGTGCATCCGGCATTGACGTTTCATTCTGCGATCCCGACCAAGCAGCCGAAGCACGCTGGATCACGCGCGGCCACATCCTGCGCGTCACGGAACGGCGGCCCCTGATCCAGGTTAAGATCGCGGTCGGCCCGGATGGTCGAATTGCCGAGGGTGCGGCTGGGCAGGCCACATGGGTGACAGGGACAGCGGCACGACAACGCGGGCACCTCATGCGCGCGATGGCGGATGCGATCCTCATCGGCAGCCGAACAGCGGGCGCCGATAACCCCGACCTGACATGCAGGCTGCCGGGGCTCGCGGATCGGTCGCCGATCCGGGTGGTCGTTCGCGACCGTGCGCTGAGCCAAGGGACACGCTTGATGGCAACGGCCGGTGCGGTCCCGACCTTCAGAGCTTGCTCGGGCTCACTCTCGGCTGCGGAAGAAGCGGCCGGTGTCCAGCGGGTGCATGTGCCCAAAGTATCCGGGCGGCTCTGGCTCCCGACACTCATGAACGCACTGGCGGCTTTGGAGGTGACGAGGCTACTCGTTGAGGGCGGGCCATCGATGTGGCGGAGCTTCGCTGAGGCCAGTCTCATTGATGAGGTGGTTTTGTTTCATGCCCGTG
>JBCBWG010000204.1:0-5791 GCA_039817205.1 Pseudomonadota bacterium | reverse complement strand
CTTCGGTGACGACGCGGATTGAGCTGGCGGCGAGAGCAGCGGGCGAACGGTAAGGATGAGGCAATGGCAGACGATCAGTTTGACCTGAAGGCGTTCGATAAGCGCATGACGGGTGTGGTGGACTCGCTCAAGAGCGATTTTGCTGGTCTCCGGACCGGCCGAGCGTCCTCCAAGCTGCTTGATCCCGTCATGGTCGATCTCTACGGCCAGAAAATGCCTCTTAATCAGGTTGGGACCGTGTCCGTGCCGGAGCCGCGGATGATCACGGTCAACATCTGGGACAAGTCTGCGGTGTCTGCGACGGACAAAGCGATCCGTGAAAGCAGTCTCGGTCTGAACCCCGTTGTCGATGGTCAGATGTTGCGCATTTCCATTCCAGAGCTGACGAAAGAGCGACGCCAGGAACTCGCAAAACTTGCGGCGAAGTACGCAGAAGGCGCGCGCGTCGCGGTTCGAAACGTTCGGCGCGATGGCAACGATCTTTTGAAGAAACTCGAAAAAGACGGGACGATCAGTCAGGACGAGCAGCGCGGACATCAGGACGACGTCCAGAAATCCACAGACCGTTTCATCAAAACGATTGATGACCTGCTCACGGCGAAAGAATCCGAGATCAATACAGTCTGACGACAGCCGCGATCTGCCGCGGAACTCTATCGCCATTGCGGCACGGACGTGGGGCAAATTGAGAATTGGTCGAACCGCTCACAACAGTTGAACCGGAACTCGGTGACGGTCGGATCCCGGAGCACGTTGCCATCATCATGGATGGCAACGGACGCTGGGCAGCCGAACGGGGGCTCCCGCGCGCGCTCGGGCATCGCTATGGCGTCGAAGCCGTCCGCCGGACCATCCGCGCGGCGATCGCAATGCAGATCCGGTATTTGACGCTTTATAGCTTTTCGACTGAGAACTGGCGGAGGCCACGCCAGGAGATCGATGACCTCATGGGTCTCGTTCGCCGATTTCTGCGCCGGGACCTTGCTGAAATCCATGCAAACGGCGTTCGCATCCGAACGATCGGTCAGCGAGATCGCGTGGCCCCCGATCTCCTGCAAATGGTCGATGAGGCGGTCGAGCTCACGGCGAACAACCGCGAGTTGACGCTTGTTCTCGCCTTTAACTACGGCGCACGGGACGAGCTCGTTGATGCAGCCCGGCGGCTTGCCGAGAAGGCCGCACTCGGTTTGCTCGACCCGGCCGAGATCAACCATGACATGATCGCAGCCTCCCTCGATACTTGCGGCCTTCCGGATCCAGATCTTCTCATTCGAACGAGCGGCGAACTTCGTCTCTCCAACTTTTTGCTGTGGCAGCTCGCCTATACTGAGCTTGTGTTCATGGATGACTACTGGCCGGATTTCGGGCACGATCTTTTGGCGAGGGCGGTCGGGACATTCCAGAGCCGCGATCGCCGGTATGGCGGGCTCACCCGGAAAATAAGGACATGAGGCATCGGTGACAGACCAGCCGAACCGCCCGGCCTTAACCGCTGCCGCACGTGATGCTCAAGCCATCACCAAACGCGTTTTATCCGCCATTGCTTTGATTGTCGGTTCGCTCGCTCTCACGTGGCTCGGTGGTTTTGCGTTCGCGCTGATGCTTTTGGGTGTCGGCGCCACCATGATGTGGGAGTGGAAGCGCATGGTGGGCGTGGCGCCGGAAGCGGATTTTCACGTTTCCATCGTCGCGTTCGGTGCCATCGTGCTGACCGGTCTCGTGGCTGTGACCCACCCAGCGGCGATCTTTGCTCCGCTCGCGTTGGCGCTCGCTGCGATCCTGATTTTCCGACCGATGCTGCTTGGCGCTGGAATTCTCTATGTCGTCCTGCCGGTTGCGGCTCTGATCTGGATCCGGGCCGACGAGCCATACGGGGGCTTGGCAATCATCTTTCTGTTCGCCGTCGTCTGGGCCACCGATACATTCGCAATGATCACCGGCCGCATCGTTGGCGGGCCCCTGCTCTGGAAGTCTGTGTCACCCAACAAAACTTGGTCTGGCGCGGTCGGTGGGCTCATCGCTGCAAGCATTGTTGGCGCTGCCATGTTGGTTTTTGGCGCCAGCACGGGTGCCAGTACTGGCGATTGGGCTTATGGCGCGATCCTTGGCGCTGCCTTAAGTGTCTGCGCGCAGGTTGGTGACCTGGTCGAGAGCGCCGTCAAGCGCGCGTGCCGGGTCAAGGACACAAGCGGTTTAATCCCGGGCCACGGGGGCGTTCTCGACCGCATGGACGGCATCGTCGGCGCAGCCGTTGGCGCATCCGCGGTTTTGCTTTTGGTTGCGCCGGACCATCCAGCGCGCAGTTTGGTGACGGGAGGATAAGGCGTGGGGCCTGCCGATTTGGCGCGCGGGATTGAACGGGATCCGGCATTCACTCGTAGCCAACGGCCGCGATCTCTGACCATTCTTGGCGCAACCGGATCGATCGGATCCAGCACACTCGACCTCGTGGCGTCTGATCCCTCCGCGTTCGAGATCGTCGCGCTTACGGCCAACGACAACGCCGATGCCCTGGCCCATCGCGCCATCCAATTCCGCGCGCGCCATGCCGTCATCGCCAATCCAGCACAGTACGAGGCCCTGAAAGCAAACCTTCAAGGCACCGGCATTACGTGTGCTGCTGGACCGGATGCGCTGATCGAAGCGGCCAGCATGCCGGCCGACTGTGTGATGGCAGCGATCATGGGGGCCGCCGGGCTTCGCGCGAGCTTGGCCGCTCTCAAGCGTGGCGCACGTCTGGCGTTGGCCAACAAAGAGTGTCTGGTCAGCGCCGGCTCGGTGTTCATGGATGCGGCAGCTGCGTCCGATGGCGTTCTGCTGCCCGTCGATTCAGAGCATTCCGCTATCTTTCAAGCCCTTGAGGGCAATGCGCGATCCGGCGTTGAGAAGGTCATCGTGACGGCGTCTGGAGGCCCGTTTCGGACGTGGTCCGTTGAAGAAATGGCGCGGGCCAAGCCGGAAGACGCCCTGAAACATCCGAATTGGAGCATGGGCCGGAAGATTACGATCGATTCCGCGACGATGATGAACAAAGGCCTTGAGCTGATCGAGGCTCACTATCTGTTCACATTAGAACCGGATGAATTGGACGTGGTCGTCCATCCTCAATCCATCATCCACTCTCTCGTGTCATACCGAGACGGATCAGTCCTTGCTCAGCTCGGCGTCCCGGATATGCGCACACCGATTGCCTATGCACTTTCATGGCCGGATCGTATGTATGCGCCAGATATTCCACGCTTAGAGCTTTCCGAAATTGGCACTCTGACGTTTGAGCGGCCGGACGAGACGCGGTTTCCGGCACTCACGCTGGCCAAAGCGGCCATGCAGCGGGGCGGCACGGCGACTGGGATTTTCAACGCTGCCAATGAGGTGGCAGTGGCGGCCTTCCTCGATCGGCGGCTCTCGTTTCCAGGCATTGCCGCGTGTGTTGAGCACGTGCTTGAGCGAGCCGACGGGCGCGGCATGCTCCAAGCCAGCGTCGATCTCGATGGCGTTCTTGCGGCCGATCATGCCGCACGCGAGTTGGCACGGGACGTGATCGACACCGGGGCGTTGGATAACTAATTGTCCACCATAACGACACACACGCGGTCTTTGGTTTCGGTGCACGTCGGCGCGGTCGGCTTCACACGTTGCCCGCGCTGGGGTCTTGAGACAGGGAAGCTTACCTCATGGCACTAATGGCAATTTTGGTCGAGCAAGTCACAGCGGTTGGCTACTTTATTTTCTACGCATTGGCGTTCTTCGCCGTCCTGACCGTCGTCGTTTTCGTCCACGAACTCGGCCATTTCCTGGTTGCGCGTTGGTGCGGCGTCGACATCGAGGCCTTCTCAATCGGCTTTGGCAAAGAGATCGGCGGCTTCAACGATCGCCATGGAACGCGTTGGAAGTTTTGCTGGGTCCCGCTTGGCGGCTACGTGAAGTTTATGGACGACGAAGATGCCTCAAGTTCTGGCACTGGCAAATCCGCTGAGGCGATGACCGAAGAACAGCGCGCCGGCGCGTTTCACTTGAAGCCGATCTGGCAGCGCGCAGCGGTGGTCGCAGCCGGCCCAATCGCCAACTTCATCTTCGCGATCCTCGTTTTTGCGATCATGTTCATGACGCTCGGCGTGCGGACAACAGCGCCGAAGGTCGACAAGGTTCTCCCCGATATGCCTGCGGCCGAAGCTGGAATTCAGGCCGGCGATGTCATTCGCGAGATCAATGGGACGGCGATCCGCAGTTTCATGGATCTGCAACGGTTCGTTGGCACGAGCCTTGGCCAGGAACTCAAGGTGACCGTTGATCGGAACGGTCAGAACGTCGAGCTGATCATGACGCCGCGTGCCCAGGAGTTCGACGACGGCATGGGCGGCAAAGCCAAGCGTGGCATGATCGGCATCCAGAGGGCGGCTCGTCCTGAAAACTACGTTGAACGTTGGCCCGGACCGGTCGAGGCGCTCTGGCTTGGTGTCAAAGACACGCATTTCATCATCGCGAGTACGCTTGGCTACATCCGCGATATCTTCATCGGGCGCCAGGATACGAGCCAAATCGGTGGCCTGCCGCATATTGCCGAAACCACGAAGCAGATCATTGATATCAGTCCACAGCGTATCCCCTACCTCATCGGGGCGATTTCGGTCACGATTGGCCTGATCAACCTTTTCCCGATCCCTCTTCTCGACGGTGGTCACCTTATGTTCTACGCGCTTGAAGCGGTGCGACGGAAACCACTCGGTGCGAGAACCCAGGAATATGCGTTCCGCTTCGGTCTGGCATTGGTTGTTGCCCTGATGATTTACGCGAACGTCTATCGCGGCATACCGGTCATCGCCACCTGGTTCGAGCGGCTTGGCTAGTGGCCGTCACATGGCTCAAAGAGGGCCGTCCAATTGCACAGCGAGATGTCAAAGACCCGGCCGGAAAGCTGGGTTTTTGAGTTCTAGAAGGCCGATGTTTGCCTTAAATCTGCCGTGATGGTCTTTTCGCGCAAGACTGAAAATTCTATTTTTAGATCAGCAATCTGTGGATCGGTTCTGCCGCGTGTTGCGCGACTACCTCGCACGGGAGAATCACCCCAAAGAAACATTGTTGCCACTTCCAACGCTCAAGCTGAATCGCTAGGCAAGATCAGGAAGACGTCTGTCCTGCGGGATTGGGGGCTCATCTATGGGCACCTGCGTTCAGATGTTGTGGTTGTTGATTGAAGACATAATCAGCATCCACATCTGGGGAAAATCGAGGGGTGTGGTCCGCAATGGATCATGATTTCAATCCGATACGGGCTTTGGCGTGTAGGCTCTTGCTTAGCGTCTTTGCTGCGTTTCTCATTGTTTCGGTGCCAGCCATCCCGTTCGTCGGGTCGGGCGCGGCCCAGGCTCAAACGGTCCGAACGATTGCCGTAGTCGGCAACCGCCGGGTCGAGCCGGAAACCGTGAAATCCTACCTCGAATTTGGACCTGGCGACCCCTACGACCCCGCTCTGGTGAACGCGTCGCTTCGTGCGCTCTTCGAAACAGGCCTGTTTGCTGACGTCACCATTGAGCGCCAGGGCGGCACGGTTGTTGTGACGGTTCAGGAGAACCCTGTCGTTGCGCAGGTCGCGTTCGAGGGGAACAGCGAAGTCGACGATCAAACCCTGGCGGGCGAAGTGCGGCTGAAGTCGCGCGCCGTTTATACCCGGGCTCGGGCTTTGGCGGATTCGCAGCGCATTCTCGATGTTTACCGGCGGCAGGGTCGTTTTGCTGCCTCGGTCGAGCCGCAGATCATTCAGCTCGGCCAAAACCGGGTCAACGTCGTCTAC
>JBCBWG010000203.1:0-5813 GCA_039817205.1 Pseudomonadota bacterium | reverse complement strand
GTCGCGCCAGATTGCAGGTGTCGCGCTCGGCGGTGCGCAAGCGCTGTGGTTGAAAGGCTCAGCGGCGATTGTTGGAAGCGGCGCCGGCGATCGGTCAGGGCTATGGACACACCCAGGCCTCGGCGACGCCACACCAGCCGGCCCGGTTGAAAGCTTCGGGCGAACAACGGCTGCCGAATAGAGCGGGCTCAACCGGCACGCCGCGCATCGGCACGAACGATTGGCAACCGCCACCACGGCGCGTCCGGCACCGCATGGTGTTCGTGATGATATCCGAAATGGAAGCACGTCATCAGCGACAGCCACCAGGGATAGTCGTTGGAATGGCTCCGGTGCCGATCGGTGAATTCAGCCGCCGACGGCTTGTGCGGCAGGTAAGTTCCGAACGTGAAAAGCTGGATGGATGAGACAATCGCGGGGATCGTCAAAAACGTGATGATGTTGGCGTACGGCACGCCAAAAATCAGGAGATACGAAAACACCCAAACCGCAATGAAGATGATCTCTTTGCCCGTGAAGTACTCGATAAAAAACTTGAAGTACCACGGCCAGAACGCATGCGGTTCGTGGTCATGGAAATCAGGATCATCGCCCGTGCCCGCATGGCGATGGTGTTGGTGATGCTTCCGGTTCATGAAGTCGAACGAAAATCCCGCATAGAGCCCGAGACAGAGCTGGCCAATCCATCTGTTCCAGGCGGGCTTAAGCGGCACAAGCGAGCCGTGCATGCAATCGTGGGCGACGATGAACATGCCAACGTAGAGCCACGTCAGAAGCAACATCAACGCAATGCCGATCGGCGCTGAACTCCACGACCAGGTGAATACAAACATCGAGACCAAGTGCAAGACGATCCACCCGCCGATGATCGCCGTGGCAAGCGTCAGACCAATCCGCGCGGTCTGCCGGTTGTCAGCGGCGACATCCCGTGTCGCACCATCGCCCATCGTCTCGCTCGTCATATCCGTCACCGTCTTGCTCGTACCTGTCGCCGCTCTTCGACGCTTAGAGTTTCACACGCAATGGCGCGGTCAATTGCCGATGCATCGCCTCAACGTAGTCCTGCAACGCATGTCCGCCGCCGAGAACCGTTTGCATCATCTGTTCGGCTCCAGCGATCTTTGCAGCGCACCATGCCTCTGCCTGAGCCCGCGATAACAAGGAGGCAACCGTTGTCTTCGCTGCATCTGCGCCCGTCTCTTTGCCGATGACATCTGAGACGGCGTAATGATCCAGCAGGTCGTCATACCCCTGAAATGCAACGCCCAGTTCATAGCCCGCCGCCCACAGCAGCTCACGATCCGGGGCGGAACAGTTGCGACCGCCAAGCGCAAGAGCGGCTGCAAATAGCGCTCCTGTCTTCGCGCCATGCGTCGTCTCAACGTCGCTTAAGTCTTGTTGTTCGCCCGGATACAGATCGTGGATCTGTCCCCCGACCAGTCCAGTGCCTCCAACCGCCCGCGCAAGATAGGCAACAGCCGCGCGGTCGTCCGAGGCGTGCCGCGCCAGATGCCCATAAGCTCCGTTTAACAACGCGATCGCGACCAAAACCGCTCGGGCCTCATCAAAGGCGCAATGCGCACTCGGCTGCCCCCGTCTCAGAACCGAATTATCCATTGCCGGTAAGTCGTCGAGCACCAGAGATGCGGCATGCACGGCCTCGACCGCAACTGCCGAGGCCATCATATCGTCAGCCGTCAGACCGGAGGCGTTCGCGACATTGAGACAGAGGATACCCCGAACGCGTTTGCCCGGGGATAACAAAACGTAGCGGCCAACGTCATTAAGCGCTGCCGGCAGTTGCAATTCGTCGCAAAAGCTCGCCAGCGCATCGTCGATCGCGGAACGCAAAGCGCTTGCTCCAATGCGTTCCGTCGGCGTTGCTAGGTGTGGCTGCGCTGCTGTCGTCATTCTCGATTACCGCACATGATTACCGCAGATGGTCGATTCTCGGTCGGCATGGTATGGCGTACAGGACAGTCAGAGCCGTCATGACGTGTTGACAGTTTCGCCGAGCGCACGGTGAGGCGTCTGCCGTCATAATTCGCGCGATTAGGTGGCTCCGACCCTCGTTTCTGCTCGTCACCACAACCGCCGCACCGTTCCATGAGCAATATCAAGTCCCGCAAAGATCAACACCTCGATATTGTCCTCGCTGGTCGCGCTGCGGCACAGGGGCCACAGCATCCGTTTGATGCTCTTCGGTTGCCCCACGAAGCTGCACCGAACTTTGCTCTTGCCGACGTTGATCTCACGACCCCGTTCCTCGGCAAAACCCTGAGAGCACCGTTTTTGGTCAGCTCCATGACCGGTGGTCCGGCGCGGGCGACAAAGATCAACCGCGTGCTTGCAGACGTCGCGCAATCAGAACGCATCGCATTTGCGGTTGGCTCACAGCGGATTGCAATCGAGGCAGCAGGCGATGCGGGCTTTGAGCGCTCGCTGAGAACGCAATTGGCGGATGTGCCGCTGCTCGCCAACATTGGGGCAGCGCAAGTCGTCGAGTGGAAAGACCCGGCCAAAGTTTTGCGTGCGGTCGACATGCTCGAAGCCGACGGACTGATCGTGCACTTCAACCCGCTACAGGAAGCGCTTCAGGAGGGCGGCGATACCGATTGGCGCGGGCTACACGACGCGCTCGCCGATCTCGCCGCCATCTCCCCCGTTCCATTGATCGCGAAAGAGGTTGGTTCGGGTATATCTGGGACCACGGCGAAGACGTTGGTCGCACTCGGATTTCAAGTCATCGATGTCGCTGGCGTCGGTGGGACCAGCTGGGCCGCTGTCGAAGCGGAGCGTTCTGAAGATCCAAGCCACCGCACGATGGCGGCCCCATTCCACGACTGGGGTATTCCGACGCCCGACGCCATCGTGGACGTTGCGCACCAGTGCCCCGGTGTCCCCGTGATCGCATCGGGCGGTATCCGCCACGGTCTCGATGCCGCAAAAGCGATCCGTTTGGGCGCAACGCTCGTTGGACAAGCAGCACAATTACTAGGTCCTGCCATGGACGGGCCGGACGCTGCGCGTTTGGCGCTTGAACAGACCATCAGACAACTTCAGATTGCCTGCTTTTGTACTGGAGCGCGCTCCCTTGATGCCCTGAGGGCGGCGGGATAAGTCGAGCCGAGACAGGCGGGTTCAAAACGCACTTCAGGAGAAGCTCCATGGACGGCAGCGTCCTCGAACCAGGCGACATCGAACAACTGACCGGCTCGGCGGCAACAGAGGCGCAGGCCGCAGATGGCGCGAGCCGCGCGATTGTAATTGGGGCAGGCTTTGGCGGGATCGCAGCCGCACTGCGCCTACGCGCCAAGGGCTACGCTGTCACGATCCTGGATCGGGCGCCCCGGCTCGGCGGCCGCGCCCAAGTGTTCGAGCGCGACGGTTTCCACCACGATGCCGGCCCGACCGTTGTGACAGCACCGTTTTTGTTCGATGAGTTGTTTGCGCTCTTCGACAAGAAGCGCGAGGACTATGTCGAATTCGTTGAGCTCTCCCCCTGGTACCGCTTCTACTATCAGGACGGCACCACGTTCGATTACGGCGGCACGCCGGAGGACACGTTCGAGGAGATCGCCAAAATCGAGCCCAAGGACGTCGAGGGCTACAAAGAGCTTTTGAAGCATTCTGAAAAGCTATTCGATGCGGGCTTTACGGGGCTGGCGGACGAGCCGTTTCACAAACTGCCGACGATGCTGAAGCAAATCCCGCGTCTTGCTGCGCTCCGGACCGACCGGACGGTTTGGCAGCTTGTCTCGAAGTACCTCTCCAGCGACAAGATCCGAGAAGCGTTCTCCATCCAACCGCTGTTGGTCGGCGGCAGTCCATTCGAGACGACGAGCATTTACGGGCTCATTCACTTCCTTGAGCGGAAATGGGGCGTTTGGTTCGCCATGGGCGGCACGGGCGCGATTGTGGACGCACTTGGCAAGCTGATGCGCGAAGAGGGCATCGAGGTGCGCCTTAACACGACTGTTCGCGAGCTAACTCTAGATGGGCGCAAGGCGACGGGTGCGCTTTTAGAAAGTGGCGAAAAGCTCAAGGCGGATATCGTCATCTCGAACGCCGACCCAATGCACCTCTATCGAAAGATGGTGCCTGAAAAGGCGCTGACCACCGCGACCAAGGCGAAGAAAAACTCGCGCCTCTCGATGGGCCTCTACGTCCTCTATTTCGGAACCCGGGAACAGTACCCGGACGTCGCCCACCACACCATTTGGCTCGGCACAAAGTTCGGCGATTTGCTCGACGACATCTTCAAACGCAAGGTGCTGTCAGAGGACTTTTCGCTGTACCTGCACCGGCCAACCGCAACGGACCCGAGCTTCGCGCCTGAAGGCTGCGATAGCTTTTATGTGCTCTGCCCCGTGCCCAACCTCACGTCCGATCTCGACTGGGAAATTGAGGGACCGAAACTGCGCGACCGGATCGTTGCAGCGCTCGGCCGGACCATACTGCCCGGTCTCAAAGAAACGATCTGCAGCGATTTCTTTATGACGCCCGCGGACTTCAAGGACGACTATCTAAGCTACCAGGGCACAGGGTTTTCGATCTCGCCGCACTTCACGCAGTCGGCGTGGTTCCGCTTCCACAACAAGTCGGAATCCGTCGACAACCTCTATCTCACCGGGGCTGGCACGCACCCGGGTGCGGGCATGCCGGGCGTCATCTGCTCAGCCAAGGTGATCGAAAAGCTCGTCCCTCAACCGGCAAAGCCTGCCCCGAGGCAGGCGGCTGCGTAATCACGAAGCTCAGTTTGAGACCGGCGAGCCGCTCCGCCCATCGGGGAGCGGTTTCTTGGTGCTTCGCGGCGCAGCGTCACACACTGTCGTGGACATCCAGCAGACGCGTGCCGATCAGCGGATGCGCAGGCAGTCGAAGCCATCTTTGCGGAGTTGTGCGCAGGCGGGTTGGCTGCCCGCTTCGCTCGTGAACGGTCCGAGCTCGACGCGGAACATGGTGCCAAGGTTCCCGATCTGGACTTCGCTGATTTGCGCCGTCTGACCGTTGAGAATGCCACCGTATTTTTGGTTGACGTAATCGGCGACTTTGCGGGCGTCGGTTCGGCGACGCACGGCGGTCACCTGCATTTTCACGGAGCCTCTCGGCGTCGCTGCTGCCTGACGCCGGGTTGCCTCAGCGCGCGCCGCGCCGGGCTTAACGTCAGTCACCGACGACCAACCCGAGACTGCCGAAGCCGGTGCCGATCTCCGCCCCGTGCCAGCCGAAGCAACCGACCGTGGCGCGGTACTTCCCGTCACCGTCGGCTGCGTCGCTGCGCCAGGAGATGCAGATCCACCGCCGAACCAGCCGCTGAAAAAGTTTGTGAAACTATTGCCAAAGTTGGCACTAGTGGATGCCGGTGCGGGCGCTGGCGACCGTTGCACCGATGCCGATTGCCAGCCGGTGCTGCTCTGCGATCCCGCCGCGGCTCCCGATGGCGCAGCAGTAGCAGCCGTCCGAGCTGGTCTTCGGACCGGCGCCGATGGACCGCCCGCTACTACTCTCGATGCCGCCTGGTTGGCTGCGGCAGATGTCGTCGGCGCGACGCTGGCTGTAGCCGGGGCCACAGGCGCTTTGACCGCTGGCAGGGCCGCCGTGTTGGTCTGTCCCTGACCAGACAGGCCGGCCGCCTGATAGGTTGCAGCGCGCGCGGCAAGAGCGGCTTTTTTATCTGCCTCCGGCAGTCCATTCTTGATCCAAAGAGCGGACGTGAAATCGGCAATGGCTTTTGCTGCGCGATTGGTTGCGCGGTAGCCGAGCCCACGCTGATAGAGGGCCTGCGCCAGCTCTTTCGTGCGAAGGCGACG
>JBCBWG010000202.1:0-5827 GCA_039817205.1 Pseudomonadota bacterium | reverse complement strand
CGAATGAGAGACGCCGCATCCGTCGTTGGAGAACAAAGCTGTTTGGGATGCAAAAGTGGCCCCGCGGAGCCCACAACGCAGCTCGCCGGCTATGAGCGTCATGATAATCCCGATGATGAGCGAGGCTGGTTCCCAGATCTTTTTGCGAACAGACGCCAAGCCCTTATAAGGCCAGCGCCCACGTCCACCGAGTGATCCCATGCCGAACGCCGACGCATCTCCGCCAACCGACGCCACGCTTTCCGGACCCGTGAAAGCCCGCATCCTTGCGGAGGCTTTGCCAAACATACTGAATTACGACGGCGAGAGCGTCGTCATCAAATTCGGCGGCCACGCCATGGGCGATGAGGATCTATCGGCAGCCTTTGCAAAGGACATCGTCTATCTGAAGCAATCCGGGATCAATCCGATCGTTGTCCATGGCGGCGGTCCGCAAATCGCGAAGATGCTGGAGAAGCTGCAAATCCAGTCGAATTTCGTCAGCGGTCTCCGGGTCACGGATAAGCCGACGGTTGAAGTCGTCGAAATGGTTCTTGCCGGCGCAATCAACAAAGAGATCGTGAGCGCCATCAACCGGCAGGGCGGCAAAGCCGTCGGCATCTGCGGCAAGGATGCCAACTTGATGCGGGCGCGGCGGATCACGGAAATTGCGGACCCGGAATCAAATCTGATGCAGGCTGTCGATATCGGTTACGTCGGCGAACCATCGCAGGTGAACCCGCACATCGTCGAGGTGATTTCGGGCTCGGACTTGATCCCGGTGATCGCGCCCATCGGCGTGGGGCCAGCGGGCGAAACACTCAACATCAACGCCGACACGTTCGCCTCAGCGCTCGCCATCGCCGTAAAAGCGAAACGCCTTTTGCTGCTGACCGACGTGCCGGGTGTTCTGAACAAATCCGGCGATCTGGTCGCCGAGCTGACCCCTGAGACCGCACAGGCGCTCGTCGCCGATGGGACGATCTCAGGCGGCATGATCCCCAAGATCAGGGGCTGTATCGACGTTATCGAGAGGGGCGTCGAGGGCGTTGTGATTATAAACGGTAAGGTCGAACACAGCGTGATGCTGGAGCTGCTGACCGATCATGGAGCGGGCACTCTTGTCCGCAGCGCTTGAGGGGCAGCGATCATGGCAACCTTTGACACGACGACGACATGGGTCTTCGATCTCGACAACACGCTTTATCCTGGCGAGTGCAACCTGTTCGCCCAGGTCGACCGTAAGATGAGCGAGTTCATTTCGAGCTATTTGCAGGTGCCGATGGATTATGCGCGCTACCTGCAAAAAGCTTATTACCGCCAGTACGGAACGACGCTCGCCGGGATGATGAAAGTCCACGGCATGGATCCGACAGACTTCCTCGACTACGTGCATGACATTGATCTCGCGCCCGTTGATCCGAATCCGGAGTTGGGAGAGGCGATTGCCAACCTGCCGGGCCGGAAACTGATCTTCACAGCCGGCTCCCGTCGCCATGCCGAGAACGTTGCAGGCAAACTTGGCATTCTCGATCAATTCGAAGACATTATGGACATCGTCGATACAGACTTCGTGCCGAAGGAACGGATTGAGGCCTACCACACCATGCTCAAACGCCACGGCGTCGCATCAGAAACGGCTGCGATGTTCGAGGATATGCCGCATAATCTGGAACCGGCCCACGTGCTCGGGATGACCACGGTGCTCGTTCACTCGTCTTACATGGATCATCCGATCCAGCGGCAGATCGCTGGTTGGACGAAGCCCCCACCGCATATCCACCATGTTACGGACAATCTCGGTGCGTTTCTGGGTGACGTGGGCCTCGCATTAGCTGCGGACAAACCGGGCTAACGATGCCGTGAAGCGGTTGACGACGCTAAGCTGAGGTCGCAGCTCTGCTTGTGGTCCGAGGTTCGCACCAGCGCCGATCCGTAATGGGCCAAACCGACAGGTCTTAACCCGGGCCTTACCCTGGAGCCGAATGATGACTGATCGTCTGAACGTCAAAAAGCATGCCCCCGTGATCATCGTCGGCTCGGGTCCGGCGGGCTACACGGCGGCGGTCTATGCGGCGCGCGCGATGCTGCACCCCGTCATCATTCAAGGCATTCAGCCTGGTGGGCAGCTCACGATCACAACGGAAGTCGAAAACTATCCCGGTTTCGCCGATGCGATCCAGGGGCCCTGGCTGATGGAGCAGATGCAGGCCCAAGCCGCCAATGTCGGCACCGAAATCATCATGGACCAGATCGTCGACGTCGATCTCGAGCGTCGGCCGTTCCGGCTCACGGGTGACGGCGGAGACATCTACACGTGCGATAGCCTCATTATCGCGACCGGCGCTCAGGCGCGCTGGCTCGGGCTCCCATCCGAAGACCATTTCCAGGGCCATGGCGTCTCGGCCTGCGCCACGTGCGATGGCTTTTTCTATCGCGGCAAAGAAGTGATGGTCGTCGGCGGCGGCAATACGGCGGTCGAAGAGGCGCTGTTCCTGACCAACTTCGCGAGCCGAGTGACGCTGGTTCATCGCCGCGATAGCCTCCGCGCGGAGAAAATTCTGCAAGACCGGCTGTTCAAACATCCAAAGGTTGAGGTGATCTGGGACTCGGTTGTCGACGAGATCATCGGCGATGCAGACCCTAAAAAGGTCACGGGCGTCCGGCTCAAGAATGTGGTGAGCGAAACGGTTTCGGAACGGGCCGCCGACGGCGTCTTCATCGCCATCGGACATGCCCCGGCGACATCGCTGTTTGCCGGAAAACTCGAAATGAAACCATCGGGGTATCTGGTGACCGAGCCGGATTCAACGGCGACCTCGATCCCCGGAGTTTATGCGGCGGGCGATGTTACAGACGACATTTATCGTCAGGCGGTCACAGCTGCGGGCATGGGCTGCATGGCCGCACTTGAAGCCGAGCGCTTCCTTGCAGAATTTGAAAGCGAACGAGAGGCGGCCGAATAACCGGATAAAATGCAGCGGACTCTGCACATCGTGGCAAATTGACAAGATAGATTGACACTCTGGATGTCATTTCGCTGTTAAAGACGTCATCGACAACAACCGAGCCCAGCCTCCGGAACCGGCCAGGCATTTCGCAACGCCCGTTGCCGACATGATCTCAGACGCGCTTTGCGCGGCTTGGTGCCGCCTTGCGACGACTGATCTTTTCGGCGCGCGAATTCAGGCGCTTACGTATGGATTGGGATAAACTGAAGATCTTTCACGCGGCGGCTGACGCCGGCAGCTTTACGCATGCCGGGGACTCGCTGCGCATGAGCCAGTCCGCCGTCAGCCGCCAAGTTTCGGCGCTCGAGCGCGAACTGGGTGTCCCCCTGTTTCACCGTCACGCGCGTGGTCTTGTTCTGACTGAGCAGGGTGAATTGCTTTACGGCACGGCGACTGAAGTGATGAACAAGCTTCAGACGGCTGAGACGCTCCTGTCTGATGCAACGACGAAACCGGCAGGCGATCTGCGGGTCACGGCACCCGTCGGGTTGGGCACCGTTTGGATAACCCAGCGCCTGCGCGAGTTTATTGAGCTTTATCCGGACATTCGGATCGAACTCAATCTCAACGACGAGCAAGTCGACATCGCGATGCGGGCTGCAGACGTCGCGATCTGGACGCGCGAACCTGAAAACCCGGACCTCATCCGGCGCCCACTCATGACGATGCGCGTGCGCGCCTTCGCATCGTCGCAGTACATCCGAAATTTCGGATCGCCACGGAGCATCAGCGAACTCGATCAACACCGAATTATCTCCTACAGCGGCACACCGGCGCAGCACCTTTCCGTCATTCGGATGCTCGAGACCGTAAGCCGGGAAGGCATGGCTCCGCGCGTGCCCGTGCTCCGCGTCAATAGCCTGATCGCAATCAAGTACGCCGTGCGAAGCGGGATCGGGATTGGCGTGCTGCCAGATTACATCACCGAAGAAGAGAAAGACCTCGTTCCGGTGCTGTCCGACATGGAGTTTCCCAAGTTGCCAATGCTCTTCGTTTATCCGGAAGAGCTCAAAGCATCGAAAAAGGTCCATGTTCTCCGGGATTTCCTCGTCGCAAAAGCGCGAGCCGTGAAGTAACACCTGGAAACAGTTCGTGTTTATGCTCGATATGCATATCTTGCATGCGTAGTACTGGGTAGTCGTTCGGCACCGCGATTGGTTCACTGTTGAGGCTGTGACGGACAGCTTAGAGGGCGAACCCTCCCTTAGCGCCTTCAGTCAATGCGATTGACGATAAACTTGCCGGGTAACGCACCAAGCGTCGCCCGGCTTTTTCTTGATGACGCGCCATGAACTGAGCTTGCCCGACGCATCGCCGCAAGCAATCCGTCGGGCGAACACCAGGATCTCGCAACTCCTCAGCAAGTCGAAGCGCCAATCAATTGCGACAGGCGTCCGCAGCCGGTATCACTGCGCCGTGCAGACCCCGGGAGGCTTAAAAACACATGGCGAAAACGCTCTACGACAAGATTTTTGACGACCACACGGTGTCGAAGCAGGACGACGGCACGTGCCTGCTCTACATCGATCGCCATCTCGTCCACGAAGTGACAAGTCCCCAGGCATTCGAAGGACTGCGGATGGCTGGACGGCCGGTGCGCGCGCCAGAGAAAACCCTGGCGGTCGTTGACCACAACGTCCCAACGACGGACCGCTCGAAGGGGATCGACGATGAGGAAAGCCGTATCCAGGTCGATACACTCGCAAAGAACGCCGCCGATTTCGGCATCGAGTATTATGATGCCCTGGATGCACGCCAAGGGATCGTCCACGTCATCGGGCCCGAGCAGGGGTTTACGCTGCCGGGCACGACAATTGTTTGTGGTGACAGTCACACATCAACGCACGGTGCCTTCGGTGCCCTCGCCCACGGGATCGGCACCAGCGAGGTTGAGCATGTGCTCGCGACCCAGACGCTGATCCAGCGCAAAGCGCGGAACATGCGCGTCAACGTGAACGGGTCTCTACCGGACGGCGTGACGGCGAAAGACGTCATCCTGGCGATCATCGGCAAAATCGGGACCGCAGGCGGCACCGGCCATGTGATCGAATATGCCGGAGATGCGATCCGAGCCCTCTCGATGGAAGGCCGCATGACGGTCTGCAATATGAGCATCGAAGGCGGCGCCCGTGCCGGCATGATCGCGCCCGACGAGAAGACGTTTGACTACCTGAAAGGCCGCCCGAAATCGCCGCAGGGCGCCGCATGGGATGCGGCCATGGCCTACTGGCAAACGCTGCACACCGACGAGGGCGCAGCGTTTGATACCGAGGTGTCACTCGATGCGTCGAACCTGCCACCAACGGTGACCTGGGGCACAAGCCCCGAACAAGTGGCGTCGATCGACGGGCACGTACCGGATCCTGGCAAGATTGACGACGAAGCCAAACGCAACGCCGTGACGCGTGCACTCGAGTACATGGGCCTCGCAGCCAACACACGGATGACCGACATCCCGCTCGACGTCGTGTGGATCGGTTCATGCACGAACGGACGCATCGAAGATCTTCGCGCGGCGGCCAAAATCATCGCGGGCAAAAAGGTCTCTGATCGCCTCGCCTATGCTCATGTCGTTCCAGGCTCAGGCCTTGTCAAAGCACAGGCGGAGCAGGAAGGCCTGGACGTCGTCTTTAAGGACGCGGGCTTTGAATGGCGCGAGCCCGGCTGCTCGATGTGTCTTGGCATGAACCCCGACCAGCTGAAGCCAGGACAACGGTGCGCATCGACCTCGAACCGCAATTTTGAGGGCCGCCAAGGTTTCCGCGGCCGGACACATCTTGTCTCGCCGACGATGGCGGCTGCAGCTGCACTCGCCGGACAGTTTGTCGACGTCCGCG
>JBCBWG010000201.1:0-5836 GCA_039817205.1 Pseudomonadota bacterium | reverse complement strand
GAGATCCTTAAGGCGACCTACACGTCAACAACGGCAATGGTGGATCACGGGCTGTCCATGGTCGTGTTCATCGTTTGCCTCGTCATGTTCCTGCTGCTCCCGAAAGCGCAGACCTCAATCTTCTTCTTCATTACGGTTGCAGCCATTATCGACGTTGTTGCTGGTTACACGATCGGCATCCGCGTTGCCCGTCGGGACATTGGCTTTGGCGGTATGGGTGATTAGTCGCGCTGAGCGATCTCTTTGCAAAACGCCTGTAATTATGAGGCCGACAGACATTGCGTCTGTCGGCTTTTCTTTGTGGCGAGTGCTGCCGTGATGTTCGCGTTGCAACTTGACGAAATTGCTTAGTGGCGCCCGATGTGTCGCGCCTCGCGATTAAGGGAGTGGTTAGGCTTTTTCTTTAGGCTCCCGGAGGTGAGATCGATTGAGCCGAGATCAGGCCGCCTGAGGCGGTCCCGGCGCGCATGTTTGGGGTCACAGAGTTCATGTCCGCCGAGCCCACTGAAAAGGCTACGACGGTCTCGGTTCTGCCGGGCCTCGTGGAAGATCCGGAGGTGCCGACCTCGGCCGTGATCGAGAGCCACGACCACGAAGTGGCCTACTGCTGGGACATGCGCTCCGACAAAATGGTCTGGCAGGCGCACGCAGCGACCATTCTGGGCCTTGAGCCGGATCGGCTTCCTGGAACCGGCGAGGACTACCACACGCTGATCGTCGACGAGCATGTGCAGCGCCGTTCCGCTGTCACAGCCTTAAGTGCTGAAAATGACCTCGGTAGCGGCGTCTCGTATCGCATTACGTACCGCATTGCTCCGCATGGCCCACGTTCGCGCGACCTGGTTTGGGTTGAGGATTGCGGCCGTTGGTGGGCTGGCGAAGATGGTCGGCCGATACAAGCCCGCGGGTTCATCCGAATCGGCGAAGGCATTTCGCAGCTCGCAATCACGCAGGCGGCCGCGGACTACGACGAGCTGACGGGCCAGCTGACGCGACTGCGCCTCGCCGACGCGCTGAATGCTGTCATGCGCCGCGTTGGCTTCGACCGTTTTGGCGAGCCGGGCGCAAGCTTCCTCATGGTCAGCGTTAACAATCTTCAGCGTGTGAACGACACGTTTGGGTACGATACTGGCGATCAAGTCATCGCCGAGGTCGGTCGTCGTTTGAGAAACAGTATCCGCGCTGGCGATACGCTGGGTCGTTACAGCGCGAACAAGTTCGGGATCATCCTCGCGGAATGCAGCGCGGAGGAGGTGCAGCAAACGGCCGAACGCCTGGTCGCGACGGTTGCCGAAAAGCCCGTGACCACCGATGGCTGCAAGATTGCCGCGACTGTGTCGGTCGGCGCCGTGTTGCTGCCCGAGCAGGCAGAGACCACAGATATGTGTTTTGGTCGCGTTTTGCGCGCACTCGATGATGCGCGGTTGCGGTCGCGGACGTCTTACGCGGTGTACCAGCCCGACGAAGCGCGCGATCTCCGGCGCACGCGAACCACACAAATCGCTGAGTTTATTGATAGCGCCATCGAGGAGCGGCGGCTCGATCTCCAGCTTCAGCCAATCGTTTGGACAAAGACCCGCAAACCGGCTCTCTATGAGTGCCTTCTGCGGGTCGATGAAACCGTGGATGGTGGGTACGCACCGGGCGATTTCATCCCGATCGCCGAAGAGCTTGGCCTCGCATCGATGATCGATAAGCGCACGTTGCAAGTCGCAACCGAAATGCTGCGCGATCACAGCTGGCTTGACCTCTCGCTCAACGTGTCAGCGCTCACATGTACCGACCATCTCTGGCTCGCAGATCTGGGCAAACGCGTCCGAGAAACACCCGACATCGCGCCTCGTTTGGTCATCGAGATTACCGAGACGATGGCTGCGACCGACATCGATGAAGCGGCCTATTTCGTCGATGCCGTCCGTGATCTCGGCTGCCGCGTTGCCATCGATGATTTCGGTGCCGGTTACACGTCATTTGCGAACTTGAAGCGCATCAAGGCGGACATCCTGAAAATAGACGGCAGTTTCGTGCACAACGTTCTGCGCGAGAAGACTGACCAGGTTTTCGTCCGGACCATGGTCGAAATCGCTCAAAGCTTCGACATGGAAACGGTCGCCGAGTGGGTGAACGACGACGAAACGGCTGATTTCGTTGAGCAGCTCGACGTCACCTATATTCAAGGGTTCCACTTTGGTGTGCCCGTCCCCATCCGCTCGGTCATCGAGAGCCGACAGCGAGAGCTCAGCGCTTAAAGCGCTGTCGTCCAATCGCATCACCAGGATTGCAGACTGCTCAGCCTTCGGGCCCGTTTCCACTGCGCCTTGATTCTCAAGCGATCCCCGTCCATCACGCTTGGGCTGCGGTTTTGCGCGCAATCTCCAGCGCTCTGCCGCACGCCAAGAATAAACGTGTGCGCGTTGGAAGTGAGGAACGGATGACGAGGTTCGGGTTGACGGCGACGGCACTCGCCGCAGTGTTGGGCGTTGGCACAATGGCTGGCGTTGCGACCGGTGTAGCCGCTGCTGAGAAGATCAAAGTCGGCATGATTACGACGCTTTCGGGCGGCGGGGCAGGGCTCGGCATCGATGTGCGCGATGGCTTTAGGCTTGCTTTGAAAATGGCAGGCGCGTCGCACGTGGAATTGATTGTTGAAGACGATCAGCGCAAGCCGGACGTCGCCGTTCAGCTCGCCGACAAGATGATCCAATCCGAAAAGGTCGATGTCCTGACAGGGATCATCTTCTCGAACTTGGCCATGGCTGTGGTTCCGTCGGCGGTCCGGCAGAACAAAATCTACCTATCGCCCAATGCCGGCCCGTCCGCGCTTGCGGGCAAAGGCTGTCACCCAAACTATTTCAATGTCGCCTGGCAGAACGACAATTTGCATGAGGCGGCAGGCTCTTACGCCAACACGGCTGGGCTCAAGAAGAGTTTCATTCTTGCGCCGAACTATCCCGCCGGTCGCGATGCGTTGACGGGCTACAAGCGCTTTTTCAAAGGCGATGTTGCGCAGGAGGTCTACACCAAGCTCGGCCAGAAAGATTACGCAGCTGAAATCGCCCAGATCCGCGCCTCCGGTGCCGACAGCGTCTTTTTCTTCCTGCCGGGCGGCATGGGCATCGCGTTCATGAAGCAGTACGCCCAGTCCGGCGTCGACATCCCGGTGCTCGGTCCGGCGTTCTCGTTCGACCAAGGAATTTTGAAAGCCGTCGGCGAGGCAGCGCTTGGCGTCAAGAACACGTCGCAGTGGTCGAAGGATATCGACACACCTGAGAACAAGGCGTTTGTTGCAGCGTTTCAGGCCGAGTACGGCCGTCTGCCGTCGCTTTATGCGAGCCAAGGGTTTGATACAGCCAACCTGCTCTTGTCGGCTTTGAAGACGGCGAGCCCATCAGACTTGAAAGCGTTTCGCGCGGCTCTGAAGGCCGCTGACTTCACCTCGGTCCGCGGCGCCTTCCGGTTCGGCACGAACCAGCACCCGATCCAGGACCTCTTCGTGCGCGAGGTCATCAAAGAAGGCGACGTGTTGACCAATAAGATCGTCGGCGTCGCGCTGAAAGATCGGGCCGACGCCTATGCGGCGTTGTGCAAAATGTAACGAGCGAGCGACGCGCGACAGGTGACGCGCGACAGGTGACGGGGACCGACGTTGGGTCCCGCCAGTTGCCCCGTTGTGCCGACGAAACAGAACGGCGCGCTTCACCGTTGAGCGAAGCGCGCCATCCCAACCCCTGACAGCGGTATTCCTGCACCTGTTTTAAGACGTCTGAGTGCGCTTTCAGAACTCACGCCCATGAAGCGCCCAACTGATTTGGCCGATCCCCGAACGAACCCTGATGGCATGACCACCGCCCTCCTCATCGAGCAAGTCCTGAACGGCCTCCAATATGGGGTCATGCTGTTCTTGATGGCGGCCGGCCTGACGCTCGTTTTCGGCGTGATGGGCCTGATCAACTTGGCCCACGGCTCGCTCTTTATGGTCGGCGCGTTTGCCTGCGCGATCGTTGCGACGTGGACCGGCTCGTTTTGGCTCGGGCTTGCCGCAAGCTTGGCTGCGGCCGCCGCGTTTGGCGCGCTGGTTGAGCTGACGATCATGCGCCGCCTCTATCGACGGGATCACCTCGACCAAGTGTTGGCAACGTTTGCTCTGATCCTTGTTTTCTCAGAAGGCACGCGGTGGGTCTTTGGCTCGTTCCCGCTCTACCTTGACCCGCCGACCTACTTGCGCGGAACGGTCACGCTTCCGGGCGGCATCGAGTATTCGTCCTACCGTCTCGCAATTATCGGGTTCGGGATTGCGGCTGCGGTCGGCCTATTCTGGCTCATCGGCCGGACGCGGTTGGGTGTCCAAATCCGCGCTGGAGAGGCCGATCGCGAAATGATCGCAGCTCTCGGCGTCGATATCGATCGGCTCTACACGGTTGTGTTTGCGATCGGCGCTGGGCTCGCAGGCATTGCAGGCGCGCTCGTGGGTGCGATCCAGTCGGTGCAGGTCGGCATGGGCGAGCCGGTCTTGATCCTCGCGTTCGTCGTGATCGTCATTGGTGGGATTGGATCCATCAAAGGGGCGTTGATCGGGTCGCTGCTGGTTGGCCTGACGGACACGCTCGGGCGTGCACTGTTACCGGCACTGTTTTCAAACATCATGGACACGTCCTCCGCGTCGACGGTTGGCGCATCGATCGCGTCGATGGCGATCTACATTCTGATGGCCGCCGTTCTCATCGTCCGTCCGCGCGGCCTCTTCGCCGGTGGGAGCTGATCATGGCCGCTGTCACTGATGGGCTTCGGGGCGACACACGCGCGATCTCGCGTGAAAGCGTCGTGAACGGTTTGGTTCTGCTCGGGCTCGTCGCGGCTGCCGTTCTCGGTGCCGTTTCGGATGAGCCATTTGTCGTCACGCTCGCGACCAAGGTTGCGATCCTGGGCCTCGCGGGCGTCGGTCTTAATCTCGCGCTTGGCTCGGGTGGATTGATCTCGCTTGGGCACGCCGCGTTCTTCGGTGTCGGCGGATATGTTGCGGGCATCCTTGCGAGCCATGCGCAAAACTACGAGCCGATCCTGACGTCGCCGATCACGATCGAAGGCACGCAACAGATGTTGATCATCTGGCCGCTTGCGGTGGTCGTCGGTGGCGCGGTCGCAGCCGCGATCGGTGCGCTCTCGATCCGCTCAAGCGGCGTCTACTTCATCATGATCACGCTCGCCTTCGCGCAGATGATCTATTACTTCGCAATCTCCTGGCCGGCCTACGGTGGTGAAGACGGCCTCCCGATCTATGTCCGCAACAGTTTTCCGCTGCTCAATACGCTCGATGGTTTGCAGTTCTTCGCGCTCGCGTTCGGTGTTTTGTGTGCAGGAATTTTTCTCGTCGCGCGCCTCAACGGCTCGCACTTCGGCTTAGCGCTCCAGTGTGCGCGGCAATGTGAGCATCGTCTGACGAGTATCGGGATCGCGCCCTATCCGGTCCGACTGATCGCGTTCACGATCTCAGGCGCGATCACGGCGCTTGCCGGTGCCCTCTATGCTGACCTCAACCGGTTCGTCAGTCCGGACATGCTCGCTTGGCACACATCGGGTGAGATCATGGTGTTCGTGATCCTCGGCGGTGTCGGCCGTCTCTGCGGGCCGGTCGTCGGCGCCGCGACCTTTATCCTGCTCGAACACTGGCTGGGCGGTCTGACCGAATACTGGAAGGCACTGCTTGGTCTTTTGCTCGTTGGCATTGTGCTCTACGTGCCCGGCGGGATTATGCGTCTGCTTGCCGGGGCGCCACGCCATGCGTGATGGCGCTGAGACCCCGGTCCTCGAGGTCGTGCACCTCGCCATTGGCGAGGTG
>JBCBWG010000200.1:0-5840 GCA_039817205.1 Pseudomonadota bacterium | reverse complement strand
CCGTCCTCGATCATTTCGCGTGTGACAGCGATCGCTTCCGGCGACGGCGGCTCGAAGGCGTTGGGCTCAGCTTTCAGCGTGCCGCTTTTCACCTGATTGAACTTCACACCCAGCTTCTCAAGCAATCCCGACACTTCTGGCCATTGAACAATTACGCCTACTGAGCCAGTGATTGTGTTGCCTCGCGCAACAATATGGTCCGTCGCCAAACCGACGATGTAGGCAGCGGACGCAGCAACGGTCCCGAACTGAGCGACCACCGGCTTCTTCTCGGCCAGCTCCCGAAGCGCTTCATACAGCCCCTCGCCACCCGTCGTCGTCCCACCAGGGCTATCAACGTAGACAACAACGCCGCGAACGTGCTCGGCCTTGGCCAGTTTGCGCAGCATCTGCAGGCGCTTGGTATCGTCCGTGATGAGGCCTTCGATTTTGATCCGGGCGATTTGCTGGTTGCCAATCAGGCCGGTTTTGCCTGCCTGGATCGCGGCGAAGGCGAGTAAGGCGACAACACCGACGACAATGGCAACGCCGCGCCAAAGGCCGATCTGTTTGCGCAGGCGGCGGCGCTCTAAAACGGTCTCAACTTCCAAGCTCATTCGATGACCTCCGGGCAGCGTTCGTCGGCAGGCAGCACGTCGCCTGTATCCACACGTGAGCGCGCGTTTCTCAGGCTTTTATCGCAGCGGACGGCAGCGCACCATCTCAAGTCGCACTCGGCTCTCGTCCAATCGACGCATTCCGATAGGCCGACGGAGCGGCCAAAACAAAAATGGCCGCCACACCCGAAAAAGTGCGGCGGCCAGCTTCGTATCTCTCCAGCTGCGTATTTCTATTGACCGACCGTGGAAGCCATCGAAGCTCCAAAGGTCGGCCGCAACGAGCGGGCGGTTAGCCGTTGTCGCTCGTATCACCATCGTCGCCGCGCTTCTTCAAAGCAGCGCCGAGGATCGATCCAAGCGAGGCACCTGAATCTGACGAGCCGTACTGCTCGACCGCTTGTTTCTCTTCCGCAATCTCAAGCGCCTTGACAGAAACCGAGATCCGGCGCGACGCCCGATCCACGCTGATGACAGAGGCATCCACCTTGTCGCCGACATTGTAGCGCTCAGGACGTTGCTCGGCACGGTCCCGCGAGAGGTCCGAACGTTTCACGAACGACGAGATCTCGGTGTCTGCGATCCGCACCTCGATACCGCCATCGTTGACGCCGGTCACTTCACAGGTCACCGGGTCGCCCTTCTTGAACTTGCCGATTTCATCAAGCGGGTCGCCACCAAGCTGTTTGATGCCGAGCGAGATCCGCTCTTTCGACGCGTCAACATCGAGCACGATCGCCTGAACGGTGTCGCCCTTGTTGTAGTCTTTGATCGCATCGTCGCCGGCACGGTTCCAATCGAGATCCGACAGGTGAACCATCCCGTCGACACCGCTATCGAGGCCGATGAACAGGCCGAATTCCGTGATGTTGCGGATCGGACCTTCAACAGTTGTGCCCTTCGGATGCTCGGCGAGGAACGCATCCCACGGGTTGTCCTGCGTCTGCTTCAGACCAAGCGAGATGCGCCGCTTGTTGGGATCGACCTCGAGCACTTCGACATCAACCTGTTGGCTGGTCGAGACAATCTTGCCCGGATGGACGTTCTTCTTGGTCCAGCTCATTTCAGAGACGTGGATCAGGCCTTCAACGCCCGGCTCAAGCTCAACGAATGCACCGTAGTCGGCGATGTTCGTGACCGTGCCTGAGAAGCGACCACCAATCGGATACTTCGCCTCAATGCCAAGCCATGGATCCGCCTGCAGCTGCTTCATGCCAAGCGAAATACGCTGCGTTTCCTGGTTGATGCGGATGATTTGCACCTTCACCGTATCGCCGACCGTGACGATTTCGGATGGATGGTTCACGCGGCGCCACGCCATGTCCGTCACGTGGAGCAGGCCGTCGATGCCACCCAGATCAATGAACGCGCCGTAATCGGTGATATTCTTGACTACGCCGTCGATTTGCTGACCTTCGGCGAGGCGGGCCACGATGTCGGCGCGCTGTTCGGCCCGTGTCTCTTCGAGCACCGACCGGCGCGAGACCACGATGTTGCCGCGACGCCGGTCCATTTTGAGAATCTGGAACGGCTGCTTCTGGTTCATCAACGGCGTAATATCGCGGACGGGGCGGACATCTACTTGGCTGCCAGGCAGGAAAGCCACGGCGCCATCGAGGTCGACGGTAAAGCCACCTTTGACCTTGGCGAAGATGATGCCCTCGACCTTTTCGGCAGCTTCGAACTGTTTCTCGAGCCGAACCCAGCTTTCCTCGCGGCGTGCCTTATCGCGGCTGAGAACGGCTTCACCGAGCGCGTTTTCGATGCGCTCAAGGTAGACTTCCACTTCGTCACCGACATTGATCGTCATCGGCTGACCGGGAAGCGAAAACTCTTTTAGCGGAACGCGGCCTTCCATCTTCAGGCCAACGTCAATGATCGCAAGGTCCTTCTCGACGCCAACGACGCGCCCGCGGACGACCTGGCCCTCATACGAGGTATCCTCAGCAAGCGTCGCATCGAGCATCGCTTTGAAGTCGTCGATCGACGGGCTCATATCCTTGGCTGTTTCAGTAATCGACATTCAGGCTCCGTTAGAGTTGTTCGATAAGCCGTTTGGGCCAAGGACCTCACTGGGACAGACCCGATAAGGATTGGCGGCGAAACGGCAGGTTTCTGGTTTGGGTTCAGCGATCAGACGCAAGTGTGTCGCCGTGCCAAAACAAGGCCGGCGTCACGTCGATCCGAATGGATGTCACCGCGGAAGAGGGCCTGCGCCCACCTTCAGAATTTGACCGCGCAACCGACTTGCATCGCCAATCACAGCGCGTCAGGAAGTCCGATCTTCCTCGAGATCAGTCTCACCGTGGCTTCAACTGCGGCGTCTATACTCAAATTGGTCGTGTCCAGCAACAGCGCATCGTCGGCTGCCCGCATCGGCGCATCATCACGGCTTCGATCCCGCTGATCCCGCCTCTGAAGCGCCACCAACACGCTCTCACGCGTCACATCCTCTCCGCGCGCCTCAAGCTCCAGAAATCGGCGCCGCGCCCGCTCTTCGACGTCTGCCACCACGAAAATCTTCGCCTCCGCATTCGGGCAGACGACCGTCCCGATATCCCGCCCGTCGAGCACAGCCCCAGGTGCCGTCTCAGCAAACCGCCGCTGAAACGCCAAAAGCGATGCGCGGACCGGGCCGTGGCTCGCCACAACGGAGGCAGCTTCCCCCGCACCCGGACTTTTGAGTTTGCTTTCGACGAGCGCTGCCACATCGAGCGACTCTGCCGCCGCAACGGCTGCATCCACGTCCATCAAGTCCTGACCGCGCTCCAAAACCTTCTGCGCGACAGCGCGATAAAGAAGCCCCGTATCAAGATGCGTCAGCCCGAAGTGCTCGGCCACACGCCGGGCGATCGTCCCCTTACCAGACGCCGCCGGTCCATCGATCGCGATAATCATACCGGGTCGCCTTCGGAGATCTCGGCGCCCAAACCGTTCATCAGCTCCCGAAACGACGGGAAGCTCGTGGCGATGGGCGCGCCATCGTCGACCGACACCGGCTCTTCGGAGGCAAGCCCCATCACCAGAAACGCCATCGCGATCCGGTGGTCCAAGTGCGTGGTGACTGTGCCGCCACCTCGGACTGCACCATTTGAACCGGACCCGCCGCCTCCTGCACCAACGACCCGCAGCGTGTCGCCGTGCACAAAATTTTCAACGCCGTTGGCCGTCAAGGCCGCTGCCGTCGCAGCCAACCGGTCGCTCTCTTTGACAGTCAGCTCATGCAGCCCGAGCATGGTCGTCTCACCGTGCGCAGACGCGGCTGCAACGCTCAGGACCGGATACTCATCGATCATCGAGGGAGCACGGTCGGCTGACACCTCGACGCCGGTCAACTGCGATGCCTTCACGTGCAAATCCGCGACCGTCTCACCAGCCTCCACCCGCTCGTTTTGGAACGAGAGATGCCCGCCCATGTCCTGCAGCGTCCGATACAGACCCGTCCGCGTTGGATTGGTCAGAACGCCTTCGATGACCAAGTCCGAGCCCGGAACGATGAGTGCTGCAACAGCCAGAAACGCTGCCGAGCTTGGGTCCGTCGGAACAACCACATCGCTTGCAACCAGCTCCTGGCGACCTGTCACCGATATCGTTCGAGCGCCGGTCTCAGCGTCCACATCAATCGCCGGTGGCTGTCCGAAATGGCCGAGCATCCGCTCCGTGTGATCGCGCGTCGGAGTTGGCTCGATGACGGTCGTCTCACCTGCTGCATGCAACCCCGCCAACAGGACAGCTGATTTTACCTGTGCAGATGCCACGGGCAGCTCGTACCGGATCGGGATCAGATCGCGTGTGCCGCGAATCGTCATGGGCAGACGATCCGAGCGTTCAGGCTCCGTCACCGCACCCATCTCAGCGAGCGGCGCCAGAACGCGCTTCATCGGTCGCTTGCTGAGGGACGCATCTCCCGTCAGTCGAGCGGCCACTTCGTGACCCGCGATCACACCCATCATCAAACGCACGCCGGTCCCGGAATTTCCGAAATCCAGCGGCCGCTCCGGCTCGGATAGCCCACCGACGCCGGACCCTCGCACGCGCCACTCTTGACCATCGCGTTCAATCGGCGCGCCCATGGCCTGCAACGCCGACGCAGTATTGATGACATCCTCGCTTTCGAGCAGCCCGTGAATGCGGGTCTCGCCAACCGCCAGCGCGCCAAAAATTAGCGCACGATGCGAAATCGACTTATCGCCCGGCACGCGGACACGGCCGGTCAGAGGCCGCGCCGCGGCTGAAATCATCGGCAATCGTTGGGCGGCATTGAATGATGACACTTAAAAAGTCCGCGTTGCGCGTATGACGGAACGAGACCGTGCGCGTTTCTGCTGAACGGTTCGACCGCCATGTTGATGATCTCGTTGGGGTCTGGCTTCGCCGAGCTATACAGGCGCGCAACCAGACGGTGTCAACGGTGCCCGCCTGGCTGCACCCCAAATGCCCTGGGCTGCCGCCCAGCTGAGCACAACCACCCGGACGATCGTCCGCGCCTGAAATCCGGGAACGCCTTTGACAACCAGCTCGCTTCGTGGCAGTTCCGGCGGCTTGATATTGCCCGTTCGCCAAGCGCGGACGCGCTCCCGAACCCTTACAACTTGCGAGAACGCCAGATGGAAGACGTTGTCGAGGTCATCGACGCGCGCGGTTCGAAACGCACTTGTCAGAACCCTCAGTGTGGCATGCGTTTCTATGACCTGAACCGCACCCCGATGATCTGCCCTTACTGCGAGACGCCCTACATTATCGCATCGGCCCCGCCAAAACGCGAAGCCGTCGCAGAAAAGCCGAAGCCGGTCGAAGCCAAAACCGAAGAGAAGACCGAAGAGGACAGCGACGTCGAACTGGTGTCTCTCGAAGACGCCGAAGTGGACGTCGATGATGATGATGCTGAGGACACGTTCCTCGAAGAGGACGACGACGATTCAAGCCCGGACGTCGCCGTCACCGTCGCGGACAAGGACGACGAGAGCTGATCCTGACCCAGTGACCGCACGCGAGCCCCAAGCTCGGGTCACGCGGTCGCCCGAAAAACACTTGCACCCCTCGCCCGGCCCGCGTACTCAACCGGTCCGGGCGGCCCCAGGGGCCAGTCCATCCCAACCTATCGGGGCCGTAGCTCAGTTGGGAGAGCGCTACAATGGCATTGTAGAGGTCAGGGGTTCGATTCCCCTCGGCTCCACCACGTCTCCCGGTTGAGATACGCGTATCCACTCCAGGATCACGCCCGAACCCCTGAGTTTTGGGCTG
>JBCBWG010000001.1:0-36957 GCA_039817205.1 Pseudomonadota bacterium | reverse complement strand
TGAGACGTAGGTTGGTCGGTCGCCGACCCAAGCGCGCGCCTCGGCTGCAACGGCGTCAATCCCGCGACGATCGACCTCGTCCATGAACACGACCTTCATGCCCGTGGCGTCGGAGTAGTCCCAACCCTCACTTGAGTTTTGAGCGCCCCGGATGCCGATCTGGATCGTGCGTTTCGGATCGATCGCGCCAGCCTCGACCGCTCGACGAAACGGTGTGCCGTGCATGAACTTGCTGCCGCCGAACTGGTCCCATGTGTCGGTATGGGCATCGATATGGATAAGGCCCAAAGCCTCGCTGCCCGAAAGCGCTTTCAGAATTGGGTAAGTGATGCAGTGATCCCCACCGCACGTGAGCGGGACAACACCGGCGTCTGCGATTTCTCGATAGGCTGTGTGGATCTGCTCAACGCAAGCCTCGAGGTCGAAAGGGTTTGGAAAGGCCACATCGCCGTAGTCACCGATCCGACATTGCTCATAGGGGTTCTCACGTGTCGTCGGATGAATTGACCGCATAAGGCTCGATTGGTTGCGCACCTCCCGCGGCCCGTGTCGCGCGCCCGGCCGGTTGGTGACGCCGCCATCAAACGGAACGCCGACGAGTGCGATATCGACGTCCGACAGGTTGGACACGAGCGGCGCCCGCATGAAGGTCGCGAGCCCGGTGTATCGGGGGCCGAGCATTGCGGTTTGGTCTGTGCTTTGGCTCACGCGGCGGCACCCCTTTGATGCAGCACGCGGCCGATGACGTTCATGAGAAGCTGGGCTGCAAGCGTCGCGGTGGAAGTTGTCGGGTCATAGTCGGGCGCCACTTCGACGAGATCGATGCCGACGATCTCGCCGCGCTTGGCAAGGCCATCGAGGAACTCGAGAACTTCGTAATAGAGAAATCCGCCGTGGCTCGGTGTCCCGGTCCCCGCTGCGATCGATGGGTCAAAGCCATCAATATCGATCGTCACGTAATAGCGTTTGCCGGGCGGGATGCGGTCCAGCACGGCGTTCGCGCCGAGCGTCCGGAACTGGCGGACGGACAAGATGTCAGAACCCATGCGCCGTGCATCTTCATAGCCATCGCGCGCGGTGGACGACACGTTGCGGATTCCGATTTGCGAGAGCCCGGTCACGTAACTTTTTTCGGCCGCCCGTCGCATCGGGTTGCCATGCCCGTAACGCACGCCGTGTCGCTCATCGACGAAATCAAGGTGTGCATCGATTTGGACCACGTGGATCGGCTCTTGGTCTGAAAATGCATTGATGCAGGGAATGTTGATCGAGTGGTCACCGCCAAGGACAACTGGCAGAGCACCGGCTGCAAGAATGGCGCGAACGCCCGCCTCGATGTTGGCGTGGCTCTGCTCTGTGTTCGTGTGAATGATGTCCGCATCGCCAATGTCGACGAGACGAAACTGCCCGGCCGGCAGGTACGTGACATCGTCTTCATGGTCGTAGGCGCCTGCATGCCCAAACGAGAACAGCGTGGACGCTTCGCGGATGCCGCGCGGGCCCTGGCGCGCACCGGCCCTCCATTGAGTTCCGAAATCAAAGGGCGCGCCAAGGACCGCGACATCCGCCTGCAAGCGCGACCAGTCCTCGACGTATGGCCATTTCCCAAATGTGCAGATGCCGACGAACGGCAAATTCAGGCGGCCACTCTCGTAGGCGTGATCTGACATTCTGCAACGACCTTTCGGTGATGGGTTTCGTTCGCTCGGGCAACAGGGACGGTCGCTTCAAGTCGTGCAATGTGGCACAGGGTTCGGCGACAAGGCGAGACGGACTGACGAGTGGAGGACACCATGCAACACGACGCACCGACCCGTGTAAATTCTTGGAACGAGTGGGACCCACTCAAGCACGTGATTGTCGGTGTGGCTGATGGATGTTGCATCCCACCGCCTGAGCCGGCGCTCGATGCGAAGGTGCCGGAAGATTCAGACATGCGTGGCCAATGGGGTCCGCGCCCGGCCGAGACCGTTGAGCGTGCGAATGAGCAGCTCGACGGGTTTGTGAAAATTCTCGAAAGCCGTGGCGTTCGGGTCGACCGGCCGACACCGATCGATTTCAATCAACCGATTGCGACCCCCGATTGGGAGGCGGGCTCCATGTTTGGGACGATGCCTGCGCGCGACGTTCTTCTGACCGTCGGCAATGAGATGCTCGAGGCGACGATGTCCTATCGGTGCCGCTTCTTCGAATATCTTTGTTACCGACCTCTGTTGCAGCGTTACTACGACGAAGACCCAAACATGCGCCACGAGGCCGCGCCGAAGCCGAGGATGACCGATGCGGACTACCGGCCGGACTATCTGTCAGACAAAATTGGGGTCGAGAAGCGGCTGCAGTGGGCGGCCGAGAAGTTCTTCGTGACAACGGACGAAGAGCCTTTGTTTGATGCAGCCGACGTCTTGCGGTTCGGTCGCGATCTCGTCGTCCAGCATGGTTTTACAACGAACTTGAAAGGCATTGACTGGCTGCGGCGGCATTTCCCCAATCACCGCGTCCATGCCGTCAACTTTCCAGGCGACCCATATCCGATCCACATCGACGCGACGTTCACGCCGCTACGCCCCGGCCTCATCATCAACAATCCCGAACGTCCGTTGCCAAAAGACCAACGTGCGCTGTTCGAGAAAAATGACTGGGAGATTATCGAGGCCGCAAGACCAGCCCACAATGCGCCACCTCCCCTTTGTTACTCATCGGTCTGGCTATCGATGAACGTTCTGATGCTCGACCAGAAAACGGTGTGCGTTGAGGCGAGCGAAATTCACCAGATGGACCAGTTTGATCAGCTTGGCTTCGAGGTCATTCCGGTGCCGTTCCGCGATGCGTATGCCTTCGGCGGCGCGCTCCATTGCGCGACGGCCGATGTCTATCGCGAGGGCACGTGCGAGGACTACTTCCCAAAGCAGCCCTGATGCCGACGCGTCCAAATTATGCAGTCGAATGATTGCTTTGTTCTTCGGCAAATCTCTTTACAGCCTGCCGCTCGTTCGCGCTTGTTTGACGTCCTGGCCGCTGCTAGCGTCTTAAGCAGTGTAGAGAAATGTCGAAAAACGAAGCGCAATCCTCGTGATTTTGCCTCATTATTTGGCTCAGTCCTGCGGGAAGTTGCGGTATAGGACGCGGAGGCGCGTGGTGTCTGCACGGCGTATTCGGTTTGAAGGACGATGGAGGCGACGATCGGAACTACGGTAGTTGACCCATTTGTCCGTTTCCAGAACGTTCAAAAGAGCTACGACGGGGAAATTCTCGTCGTCAAAGACCTCAATCTCGATATCGCGCAAGGCGAGTTCTTGACCATGCTGGGTCCTTCGGGGTCCGGCAAAACGACCTGCCTCATGATGCTCGCTGGGTTTGAACCTGCGACGCATGGCGAAATCTTCCTTGGTGGAAATCCGATCAACAGCCTGCCGCCGAACAAGCGCGGCATCGGCATGGTTTTCCAAAACTACGCGCTCTTTCCGCATATGTCGGTGAACGAGAACCTCGCGTTCCCGCTTCAGGTGCGCGGCATGTCGCGCGCGGAGACAAAGCAGCGCGTGGATCGTGTGCTCGACATGGTTGAGCTCGGTGGCTTCGGTGGACGTCGGCCGGCGCAGTTGTCCGGCGGTCAACAACAGCGCGTGGCGGTTGCGCGTGCCCTCGTATTTGAACCGAGCCTCGTCCTGATGGATGAACCGCTTGGAGCGCTTGATAAGCAGCTCCGCGAGCAGATGCAGTACGAGATCAAGCACATCCACGAACGACTGGGTGTTACGGTCGTGTATGTGACCCACGACCAATCCGAGGCCTTGACGATGTCGAACCGGATTGCCGTGTTCAACGATGGCGTCATTCAGCAGTTATCCACACCGGCGGAACTCTACGAGCGACCTGAGAATAGCTTCGTCGCTCAGTTCATCGGCGAGAACAACAAGCTCTCCGGCAAGGTCGAGGCGGTGGATGGCGAGACCTGCCACGTCCAGCTGACCTCCGGCGAACGGGTCAGCGCCCGCGCCGTCAACGTCGGCGCAGCTGGCAGTGAAACCTCGCTGTCGCTGCGGCCCGAGCGCGTTTTCTTAGGCGCGAAGCCGGATGCTGTGCCGAACGTGCTCGAAGGTAAAATCGTAGAGTTAATCTACCACGGCGATCACATTCGCGCCGTGATGAAGGTCGCTGCCACCGAAGACTTCGTCGTCAAGATCCCGAACAGCGCCGAGACGCGCGCCTTCCGCGAAGGTGAGACGGTGCCGGTCGGGTGGGCGACAGATGATTGCAGGGCTCTCGATCCGTTGCAGTGAAGCTGCAGGATCGCAGTCGAACCGGTAACGCGCGGTTCAGCACAAAAGACGTCATCGCGTTAAACTGAGAGGAGTGGATTAGGGATGAAACCAACCATCTACGCAGCCGGCCTCGCCGTTGCCGCTGGATTGGCCGTCACCGCCGGTGGCGCAACCGATGCGCGCGCCGACGTTTGCGGTAAGCCTGGCGAAATGACAGTGGTCTCGTGGGGCGGTGCCTACACGAAATCGCAAGTCGAAGCCTATCATAAGCCGTTCGTCAAAGCTTGCGATGGCGCAAAGATCAAGTCGCAGGACTACAACGGCGGCATCGCAGAAATCAAAGCACAGGTCGAAGGCGGCAAAGTCTCCTGGGACATCGTCGACGTCGAACTGTCAGACGCTATTCGGGCCTGCGACGAAGGCCTGCTTGAGACGATCGATCACTCGAAGCTGCCAGCTGGCAAAGACGGCACGGCCGCGACGAAGGATTTCCTTCCGGGCACGCTCTATGAGTGCGCGGTTGCGAACATCGTCTGGTCGACAATCTTTGCCTACGACAAGACGAAGTTCACCGGTGCAAAGCCAACGACGATGGCCGATTTCTTCGACCTGAAGAAATTCCCGGGCAAGCGTGGCCTGCGCAAAGGCGCGAAGGTGAACCTCGAGTTCGCACTGATCGCTGACGGCGTTCCGGCCAAGGACGTCTACAAAGTGCTCGCCACCCCGGAAGGTGTTAACCGCGCATTCGCCAAACTCGACACGATCAAGAGCTCGGTCGTGTGGTGGGAAGCTGGCGCTCAGCCCCCACAGCTTCTGGCTGACGGTGAAGTCGTCATGACGACGGCCTACAATGGACGTATCTTCAACGCGGTTGCCGGTGAAGGCAAACCGTTTGAAATTGTCTGGGACGGCCAGGTTTGGGACCTCGACCTCTGGGTCATTCCAAAGGGCGCTCCGAACAAAGACCTCGCGATGGACTTCTTGAAGTTCTCGACATCGACCGAGCAGCTTGCGGCTCAGGCTTCGTGGATTTCCTACGGTCCAGCCCGCAAGTCGTCATCGGGTTTGGTCGGCAAGTACCACAACAAAGACATCGATATGGGTCCGCAGATGCCAACGGCACCTGAGAACCTGACGAATGCCGTCCAGAACAACTTCGAGTACTGGGCCGACAACGCAGACCAGCTCAAAGAGCGGTTCAACGCGTGGTTGGCAAAAGGCTAACTCTTCGAGAGCGGCGCATCTGACACCGGATGCGCCGCTCTCTTCGTAGGGTCTGCCGCGTGCGGTCAACACATCGGAAGTCTCAAGATCGGATCTCGGTTCGCCCATGACGGATGCTGCCATGTCGGCTGGTGCAACGCCTGCACCTTCGGAGCGCGCAGAAACGCTGATTGCAGCAGATGGTGTGCCGCTTAAGACGAAGCTTGCACGGACCACTGCGGCCGCTCGCCGTCGCGCATTTTTCTACACCCTTCCCCTCGTTCTTTTTGTCGTAATCTCATTCGTCTTGCCGATCGGCGAGATGCTTGTTCGATCCTTCTACAATCCCGTCGGTGGAAATGTTGTCCCGACGTTCGCCGAGGCGATTCGTGAGTGGGACGGCAAGGGAACGCCGCCTGAGGAAGCCGTCGAAATCTTTGTCAAAGATCTGGCGCGTGCCCGGCGGGTCCGTGAAGTTGGCAAGACAGTTGGCAACCTCGCAACGCGCGTGAACTACGAACTGCCAGGTTCCCGAAGCTTAATCACCAAAACCGCGAGGCGAGCGCGCCGCATCACCGAGGGCCCCTTTCTCGAAAAGCTGATCGCAATCGATAAGCGTTGGGAAAACCCGGAAGTTTGGGTGGTCCTCCAGAGGGCGACGCAAGACACGACCTTGTCGTTTTATCTGGCAGCGCTCGATCGCCGATATGATGCCAACAACACGATCGTTCGCGCCGATGAACTGTATCGGATTTACATTCCGATCCTGCTTAAGACGCTTTGGCTGTCGGCGCTAATTACGTTTCTCTGTTTTATACTCGCCTATCCGGTCGCCTATTTGTTGTCGACGCTACCGCTCAGCAAATCCAATCTCTTGATGATCCTCGTCCTGCTGCCGTTTTGGACATCGCTGCTCGTGCGAACGACGGCTTGGATTGCGATGCTACAAACACAAGGCGTGTTGAACGACGTCTTCGTCTCTCTTGGCTTCATCGGCGATGATGGCCGCATCCAGATGATCTATAACCAGACCGGCACCGTGATCGCGATGGTGCACATTCTGCTGCCGTTTATGATCCTGCCGCTTTACAGCGTGATGAAGACGATCCCGCCAAGTTACATGCGGGCCGCGCAATCGATGGGCGCGAGTTTCCCTTATGCGTTTACGCGGGTCTATTTCCCGCAAACGGTGCCTGGAATTGCTGCTGGGACGTTGCTCGTCTTCATCCTGGCGATCGGTTATTACATCACGCCAGCGCTCGTCGGCGGCAACGATGGCTTGCTGATTTCAAACCTGATCGCCGGCCACATCCAGTCCACGCTGAACTGGAGCCTTGGAGCCGCACTCGGCACGATCCTTCTTGTGATCGTGCTCGTGCTTTACTGGCTCTACAACCGGCTCGTTGGCATCGACAAACTTAAGTTCGGGTGAGGACGGAACCATGTCGATCACACAGTCACCCCGTCTCCGCTCGCCCGCATTCGGTTTGCTAATCGCAGCAACCATCGCGTTCGGCTTTTACACGGGCTCAGTCTTTGGGACGCTCGGCTTTTTGTTTCTGTTCGGCATGCCGTTGTTGACGATGAAAGAGTTGCCACCCTACGCGAGCATTACCGACCGCGTGGGCCACTACGTCTTCCTGCTCGCTTGCACCGCGATCTTCATCTTTCTCATCACGCCGATCTTGGTGATCATGCCGCTCTCGTTCAACGCGGAGCCCTACTTCACCTTCACCGACGGCATGATGTCGTTTGATCCGGAGGCTTATTCGCTCCGCTGGTACAGTGACATTTTCCGCTTTGGCATGATCGAGCCGAACGCGACCGGTGCCTCGTGGTGGTCCGACATGTGGGCCAACTCAACTTGGATTGGTGCGTTCCGAAATTCGTTCTTCATCGCTTTCTGGGCAACGGCGCTTGCAACGGCGTTTGGCACGCTGGCAGCCCTCGGTCTGTCGCGCCCGGAGATGCCGTATCGCACCGCCATCACGAGCCTGCTCATCTCGCCAATGATCGTGCCTTTGGTGATCACGGCGACGGGCATGTTTTTTTTCTATGCCAAACAGGACTTCTTCCCGTTCTTCCCCGGCGGCTTGGTGAACACGTACGTCGGCTTGATCTTGGCCCACGCCACACTCGGTGTGCCGTTCGTGATTATCACCGTGACGGCAACACTCAGCGGCTTTGATCAGTCTCTCATCCGCGCGTCGCAAAGCCTCGGTGCCGGTCAGATCACGACCTTCCGGCGTGTGATCATGCCGCTCATCCTGCCGGGCATGATCTCAGGTGCGCTGTTCGCGTTTATTACCTCTCTCGACGAAGTTGTCGCCGTGATCTTCCTCGCAGATGTCGACCAGCGCACGATCCCTCGACAAATGTTCTCCGGTATTCGCGAGCAGATCAGCCCAACAATCCTGGCCGTCGCGACCGTCCTCGTCGTGCTGTCGATCGTGCTCCTGACGACCATCGAGATCCTGCGCCGCCGCACCGAGCGGCTTCGCGGTATGTCGCCAGGTTAAGGCCTAAGTCGCCGCATGCCAGCTGCTAAGCGTGCCGCCTCGATCGCTGCGTTTGGGTGCTATTCGAATTCCATTTGCTCGAAACCGCGGCCAACGTTGCGTTTCGCAAGCTCATCAAAAGTATCGAGTTTGCGGAATGCGCTTTGGTCCACGTAGTAGGCGTCTTTGAGCGTGCCGCCTTTATCGAGATGCTCTTTTATTTTGGCTCTCAGGTGCACGAGATAGTCTTTCGTGTACCGCCGGACCTGCGCCATATTCGTTGGATGTCCGTGGCCAGGAATGACGTACAGCGCTCCGAGCTTTTCGAACGTCTCCCAACTCTGAAGCCATGCAGCGGTATCGGTGTCATCGAAGATCGGCAGCATCCGTTCGTGGAACGCCATGTCGCCCGCAATCGCGAGCTTCTGATCGGGGAGCCAGACCGTGATGTCGCCCGGTGAGTGTGCCGGTCCGAGGTTTAAAACCTCGATCGTGAACCGGCCCATCTTGACGATCTTCTTGTCATCGAACGTTTCGCTCGGCGGCTGAATTCGGCTATCGACGGCTTTGTCGCGATTGTATTGCTGCATGCGCGCAAGAATATCGGCGCCTTTCTCTTCGAACTCGGCCTTCGCATCCTCATGCGCCAGAATGGGGACGCCCTGGTCCGCCCAGTAGCCATTGCCGAGCATCGCATGACCCTGGCCGTTCTCGTTGATGACGAGTTTCACGGGCTGCTTCGTAATGGCTTTGATCTCGTCGTGGAGCGCGCGGGCGAGCGCGTTCGTTGCGCCCGCGTTGATGACGACAACGCCGTCGCCCGTGACGATAAAGGTCAGGTTGTTGTTGTGGCCCGTGTTTTCATAGGTTGGCGGGGCCGTCGCGCCGATCGCTGACCAGACGTGCGGGATGACTTCGACCGGCTTTTGATAGAGCGCAGATCCCGGATACTGATCTTTGATTTTCTGGCTTGCGTGAACGTTGAGCACCATGAGCGCGGTTGCGGCCAAGCTGATGAAAAGCGTCGTCGCCTGTCTATTCATGGGGAGCCTCGGTGATCTGTTTCAGTGTTTTGAGCTGTGCCGTTGCGCTGAGGCCGCTCGGGTGTTTGCGTCCAGAACTCGTCTGAGAAATCGGCTTCTGGAACTCGCCTCAAAAATCGGCCTCAGGAACCCACCTCAAGAATTGGCCTCAAAGCGGTACCCGGTTCCGCGTTTCACGACCCGCCCGAAGCCCGGAGAGGGCAGGTGGTAGCCAATGATGCGCTGTTCTTCGCTGGCCAATTTGGAGAGCAGTCGCTGGCGAGTTTTAACCGCGCGGGCCGGATCCTGGTCACTGGCCGGCGTCCAGTCCGGATGCTCAAATGAAATCACCGGATGGGTCAGCGCGTCGCCAAGGATCATGAGGCGCTCGCGGCCAGTACCAACCTCAAGCGAGATATGGCCGGGTGTATGCCCGCCCGAATCCACGACCCGAATACCGGTTGCGATGTCGTCTCCAGGCTTCACCATTTTTGTCTGGTCTTTCGCAGCCCCGAGCTGCCGCTGCGCGCCGACGCCGAACGCTTTCCGATCTTCGGGCAGCTTCGATACCGTGTCGTCGGCCATCCAGAATGCCCATTCGGCTTCAGAAATCACATGCTCGGCATTGGCAAACGTCAGGTCGTCGAAGTCATCGAGCGTGCCCCAGCAGTGGTCCGGGTGCGCGTGAGTGAAGACAACCTTCGTGATGCTGTCCGGCGCGACATTTGCCGCCCCCAAGGCGCTGCTCAGCTTGCCGGCGCTCGCCATGAAGCGGGCGCCCGAGCCTGTATCGACGAGGATGCGCTGCGTCTTCGTTGTGATCAGCGTGACGTTCAGCGGTGACCGCAACATGTCGCCGGTCTGCCCCGCTTTCTGCAGGGCAGCGCGACGCTGGTCGGGGGGCACGTTGCTTGCGGCAAACGCTTCGGGAAGCGCCAAGTGACCGTCGCTCAGGCTCATGACGGTCACGTCGCCGACGGTGATCGTGCTCTTGGGTCCGCTTGCAAAGGTCGATGATGCGCCCCCTGTTATGAGAAGGCTGCCGCCCGCAGCGCCTGACAATGCTACGGCGGTCAAAACCGTGCGGCGGTTCGGTTGCCAGGTAGGCGATCGGTTTTGATGGTCATTGGCCATGGGTTGGCACCTGTCTGAGAGGGTTGGAGGGCGCGCGATCGGCCGTCAGAAACAAGTTCTTCGAGCGCGCGTCGTGCGAGCAATTTTTTCTATCACCAGCTGCTTGATCGATATTTGAGGTCTTCCGGTGAGCTGCCAAATCCATCATTTTCGAACAAATTCGCGCAGGCCTGGTTGGTCGCGCGCGTTCCTGTTCGGAAGGAAGCCCCATGATTTCTGAGCTCAATCTCGGATTTGCGGGTTGGGAGGACGTCGCGCCTCTGACCCGCGCTTTGCTCTTCGGCCTATTGCTCGGTGGCGCGTTCGGTGTGCTCGCACAGCGCGCGCGGTTTTGTTTGCGACGTGGCGTGGCGGGACCCGAGACGGAACGGCTGCCGGCGCTTGGTACTTGGGCGGCGGCCCTCGCAACATCTGTTCTCGCTACATCGCTGTTGGTTTCGGGCGGCGTACTCGATTTCTCCGAGCATCGGTTTCTCGGTTCAAACGTCCCGCTGCTGGCGATTGTCATCGGTGGCTTGATGTTTGGCGTTGGCATGGTCCTGACGCGCGGCTGCGCCTCGCGGCTGACGGTGCTCGCCGGAAGCGGCAACCTCCGCGCGCTTGTCAGTCTCGTCGTCTTTGCCATCGCCGCGCACGCGACGCTCAAAGGGGCACTCGCGCCAACGCGCGTCTGGGTTTCGAGTGTTTCGGTTGACTTCGGTGCGATAACGTCACTCGCGGCGCTGCCCGGTGGTGCTGCCGTCTGGGGTGTAGCGCTTGCAATCCTGCTGGCGGTATTCGCAACCCGCTCCGGCGCACGTGCGCGCGATCTAGCGATGGGCGTTGGCATCGGCGCGCTAGTGGTTGCCGGTTGGTATGGGACGGGTGTCGTTCTTGCCGATGACTTCGACCCGATCCCGTTCGAGAGCTTGGCGCTGACGTCTTCGTCCACAGAGACGCTATTCTGGCTCGTTGCTGGTACCGCGATTACGCCGGGTTTCGGCGTGGGTTTGATCGGCGGTGTGCTGGTCGGCGCTGGCGTGTCAGCGCTGCTCAGCGGCGAGTTTCGGATTGAGCGGTTTGAGGCGGACACGCCCGTTGAGCGGTACCTTGGCGGCAGTGTTCTAATGGGCGTTGGTGGCGTGCTCGCTGGCGGATGCACACTCGGTGCCGGGCTTGCAGGTGTTTCCACGATGAGCTTCGCAGCGCTTGCAGCGTTGGTGTCGATTGTTGCGGGAGCGGTCTTGGCGCAGTCGGTCCGCTTTCCTGCCCGCCAAAGTGCTGCTCTGGTTCCAGCGGAGTAGACTAGGCGGCTGCCGGTCCAGAGCGTGCGATGCTCCACCACTCTTTTCAGTTTTGAATTGGCCCGGAGGACGTGTCCTCCGGGCCTCTTGTTTGAGTGCGCGATCCGCTTAGCCGAACATGTCGTTGGTGATGCCGGAGTACCAACCAATCGATTCTTCGTAGGTCGTCTTGCGCAGGTCGGCGTCCTCGCCGGTTTTCGAAATGAACTTGCTGGTCACTTCGATTTTCTCAGCACCGGCCTTGTAGGCGGCACCAACCTTCACACCGTCGTTGGTGCCGATCAGGCTCCAGCAGGTGTTGGCAAAGCGCGCTGGGAACATCTTTGCGCCCGTCAGTTCGCCGCGAACGACCATGGCGGTGACCTTGGCCTGGCTGTTGGCTGAGAAGCCTGACTTCGGCATGGCCGACGCAACCGACGCATCGCCGATGACGTGAATGTTGGGGTCCATCGTCGACTGCATCGTGCCTGGCACGATCGGGCACCAGCCCTTGTCGTTCGTGAGGCCTGCCTTGTGGGCGATGCGACCGGCCGTTTGCGCTGGGATCACCGTTGCCGCATCAGCCTTGGTTTTCTCGCCGTCGGCCGAGATGACCATGTTGGCGGCGTCAACTTCGATATCACCTGCGATTGAGCCCGGAACCCATTCGACCATGCCCGCGTAGTGCCGCTCCCAACCTTCCTGGAACAGCGCCTGTTTCGAGAACTTCTCTTTCGGGTCGAGGACGACGATCTTTGCCGTCGGGTTTTTCTGCTTGAGCATGTGAGCGATCATTGAGATCCGCTCGTACGGGCCCGGCGGGCAGCGATAGGGGTTTGGTGGGGCGACCATGACAAACGTGCCGCCTTCGCGCATCGCTTCAACCTGCGCTTTCAGGAGTGCGACCTGCGTGCCCGACTTCCAGGCGTGTGGCATCTTTGATGCCGCTTCCGGTGAGTAACCGGCGACGCTGTCGTACTTGATGTCGATGCCCGGGGAGACGACGAGGCGGTCGTAGCGGATTTTCGCGCCTGAGCCGAGGACGACCTGTTTTTTGTCGCGATCGATTGTGTCGGCCCATTCGTGGACAACGCCAATGCCTTCGTTCGCGAGTTTTACGTAGCTATGCCCGATGGAGGCGTAATCGCGGAACCCACCGAGGTATAAGTTTGAAAAGAAGCACGTGTAATAGGTTTTCGACGGCTCGATCAGCGTGACGTCGATGGCGCCTTTGGCAATGTAGCGGGCAGCCGTTGCGCCGCCAGCACCGCCACCGATGACGACAACCTTCGGCTGAGCACCGCGCGCAATTGACGGCATGGCAAGCGTCGTGACGGCAGTGCCGCCCAGAAGCTGACCGAAATGTCTTCGGGTCATTTTTGTCATTGTGCTCTCCTCCCGAGCTTTTTCTTATGTCTGAAACGCGACCGATGACTCAGTCTTGCGGTTTCAGTTGCGCGAAATAGGCAGCCAGAGCTGCAATTTCTTCGTCACCAAGAGAACTCGCGATTGTTTGCATCGCTTTGTGCTCACGTTCTTTGGATTTGTAGGCGTTCATTACGATGACAAACGCTTCCGGATTCCATCCGACGATGGACGGAATTCCTTTGTCTTTCCCGGATTTTTGATGGCAGGCCGTGCACTGACCAGCCAGATACTCGCCATAAGCCGGGTCGCCGTCTGCTTTTGCTGGCGACAGGATCGGAAAGCCCGCAATACCGACTGCCATCACCGCGAGTTGCAAAAGGTGCCGAGCCATCAGTCCACCTCTGCGCCGCTTTTGCTGCTCTCCGGCGTGACATCGAGCACGCGCGCCCGCATCGTAATTTTCACATCCGATTTGCAGTTCGTCATGCATGGCGCGGCTTGCGCCTTCGTCGGTGTATCGGGCCGCTGGTCAGCGATGAAATTTGGCTGGTTCGGCAGTTTGATTGACGCGAAGTTTTTGTTCGACAGAACAAAATCCTCATCATCCACAATCTCGTTCATGTAGAGCAGATAGGCGGTTATTGCGTAGACTTCGTCGGGCGTCAGTGATTGTGCATTTCCAAATGGCATCGCGCGATAAATGTAATCATAGACTGTCGAAAGATGCGGCCAGTAGGACCCGATCGTTTTGACAGGATCGTCGGTCTCAAGCGTATCCTTGCCACCGACAAGCACCGGCCAGCGATCTTTGCCTTCACCGAAATCGCCATGACAGGCCGCGCACTGCTCGGCATAAATCTGCTCGCCGTCCGAGACCTTTCCTTTGCCGGGCGGTAGGCCCTGGCCGTCGGGACGGATGTCGATGTCCCAGGCTTTGACTTCCGCCGGGAGCGCGGCGCGACCGAGGCCCAGTTGCTTGGCGGTCGTCTCAGCCTGTGCGACCGCGCCGATGGCAAACACGGCCGCGGTGAGTGCTGCCGCTTTAAGAAACTTCGACATTTTCAACCTCACCGTTGGCGCGGACGTGCCACGTCTGGATGCCGTTATTGTGGTAGATGGAGTTGGTGCCCCGCGCCGCGCGAAGCTGGTTCTTCGTCGGCTGCACTTGGCCTTCGCTGTCGATCGCTCGGGATTGCAGAAGAAGCGGCGAGCCATCCCAATCGAAGTCATAATAAAAGCGATGCAGCGACTTTGAGAGGCTCGGCCCATCAATGCGGGCTGCTCGCCAGTTTTTTCCGCCATCGACGCTGACATCAACACGCGCCACCGTTCCGCGGCCGGACCAAGCGAGGCCGGTCAAAACGGTCGGACCGCTTTTGTGTTTCAGTGGCGCTTGCGGCGACGGATTGGTGATGACGGATTTGACATCCATCTCCCACGTGAAGCGACGTGCTTTTCCGTTCTCAAGCAAGTCGGTGTATTTCGATGTTTCTTCGCGTGTGTGCCAGGGTTCATCACCGACCTCGATGCGGCGGAGCCACTTCACCCACATATTGCCTTCCCAACCGGGCACAACGAGGCGCAGCGGATAGCCCTGTTCCGGTCGAAGCGCTTCGCCGTTCATCGCCCAGGCAACGAGGCAGTCATCAAGACCTTTCATCAGCGGAACGGAGCGGTTCATGCCCGATGCGTCCGCACCTTCAGGCATCAGCCATTTTGCATTGGTCTTCAGACCCGCTTCGGCGAGCAACAGTTTCAGCGGCACGCCCGTGTACATCACGTTGTGCACCATGCCGTGCGTAAACTGGCAGCCATTGAGCTGGGCACCGCGCCACTCCATGCCTGAGTTCGCAGCGCATTCGAGGAAGTAGGCGTGGTTCTGGCGCGGGAACCGCTTCAGGTCGTCCATGGTGAAGACGAGCGGGCGGTCCACGAGGCCGTTGATCATCAGGCGGTGTTTGGCCGGTTCGACTTCCGCGATGCCAGCGTGGTGGCGCTCAAAGCAGAGCCCGTTCGGCGTGATGATCCCGTCGAGTTCATGGAGCGGTGTGAAGTTCACCGAGCTTTCGGTCGACGCGGTGAGCCAAGCCACGTTGCGCCGGACCACGTTCTTCTCGAACTCGGACGGCGTGCCGTAGGGACGCGCGTCGACACCCGCACCAAGATACTGGTTCCAGTCCTGCTTTTCGACGATCGCCGGATCCGGTGTTCCAGCCTTGGCAGCTCCCGCACCGGCGACCACGGCCGCACCGGCCGCAGCCGTTCCAGTCAAAAAGCGGCGACGCGTTGGCACGTCGATGCTGGCGTCCGCCTTCCCCGTTTTGCTCATTTGCTCGTCTCCCAATTGGGTTGCCGTGTTCGACAATGCGATTGGCGAAAAAGTCCAGATCTCCGCCCCAATCTCCGACAAGGCGGCGGCTCAGACGCCGTCGACCTTCACGCTGGTATTTGGTTTGAGGGCGATCGTGCCTTTGCGCTTCACGTAAGCACTGACGACGTCCCAGATTGGTGGGCCTTCGGTGCCTTCGTTGACGGACGCCCAACCGGCCACCGTGTACGACCTCGCCGCATCCAGTGGCTGACCAGTTTTCAGGAGCGTCATATCCGAGATGCGGCTGCCCATCTTGGCGCCGACATCGATGCGGTAGCCCATGCCACCGACGCGCACCATGTCGCCGCCTTGCTGATAGTAAGGGTCCGGATTGAACAAGTTGTCGGCGACGTCTTCGAGGATCTCTTTGAGACGCGCGCCCGTCATCTCAAGGCGATAGGCATTCGGGTAAGTCATGCCGGTCGCGCTGTAGACGTCTTCAACGGTGATGTCCTGGCCGGGCAGAACGGTCGTGCCCCAGCGGAAGCCGGGCGACAATGCGATGTCGGCGTCGCGCTCTTCGAGAAGCGCATCGCAAATGAGATCATCGAAGGTGCCGTTGAAGTTGCCGCGGCGGTAGAGCAACGAATCCGTCTTGCCGAGCACCGTCTTCAGCTTCGCCTCGTGCGGCGCGCGAATGTCGGCGATTTGTTTCGCCGTTTCGGCATCCGGCGAAATGACGTCGGAGAAAATCGGGATCAGTCGGAACTTGTAGCCTTTGACTTCGCCGCCGCTGATTTCGAGATCCAAGCGCGACAGAAATTTGCCGTGCGAGCCCGAGGCGACGATTAACGTGCGCCCGACAATCACCGGCTCAGGCAGTGCATCGTGCGTGTGACCGGCGAGGATCACATCGATGCCTTTGATCCGGCCGGCGAGTTTGCGGTCCACATCGAAGCCATTGTGCGAGAGGAGCACGACCAGTTCAGCGCCAGCTTTCCGCGCGGCATCAACGTTCTTTTGAACCTGCGCTTCGCGAATGCCGAACGAAAGTTTCGGGAACATCCAACGCGGGTTTGCGATCGGCATATAAGGAAATGCTTGGCCGATGACGGCGATTTTGACGCCGCCTCGTTCGAACATTTTTGTGGCTTCAAACGCGGGCTCGTCCCACTCGTTGTCGAAAATGTTCTGGCCGAGAAACGCGAAGGGCAGGTCGTCGACGATTTCCTGGACCCGCTCCGCTCCGTACGTGAATTCCCGATGCGCCGTCATCGCATCGGGCTTCAGGCGGTTCATCACGTCGACCATGTCCTGGCCTTTTGTGACGAGCGATGTGTAGCTGCCCTGCCAGGTGTCGCCGCCATCCAGAAACAGCATGTTGTCGGCGCGTTCAGCGCGGATCGATTTGAGCACCGTTGCGACGCGGTCCATGCCGCCCATGCGGCCATAGGCATTTGCAAGCGCGACGTAATCCTCGGACGACAGCGCATAGGCCATCGGCGTTTCGGGTTTGAGATTGTAGAGCTTCAGAAAATCAGCGCCGGTGACATGCGGCGGCTTTCCTGCGACTTCGCCGACGCCAACGTTGATCGAGGGTTCGCGGAAATAGATGGGGTTGAGCTGCGCGTGCAGGTCCGTGATGTGGACGAGCGAGACGTTGCCGGTGGCTGGAAACGCAAGAAGATCGGCTTCAGACATCAGAGCTTGGCGCGCGGCAAGCGCTTGCCATGACCCCGTGCCAGCTCCGCCAGCAAGAGCGCCAACGGCGACGGCTGCCTGAAGAAACTCGCGTCTCGACACCATTGGTTTGGACCCTTCTTTGCTTCGCGTCGTGCGTCAGGTCGGGATACAGGTCTCCCGTGCGCCGCAAACGGGGTGCCGCGCTGGAGACCTCACAGTGTTTGATGTGTCGTCGGTGACTGACGGCACTTCAGTGCGCCGCCAGTTCCTTTGCGTCGTGGCGGTCCACGACGCGTCCCGTCCAACGAGGCGACAGCGGCCTAGTTGCGCACGGCAGGCGTTTCAACTGAGAGACCGAGACCGCGTGAGGCCACGTAAAGTTCGAGGGCAACGAACTCATCGCTCCCGACCTTGTATGGCTTCGCGCGGATGTTCTTCATGCAGCCTTTGAAACGGCGGTGGGCGGACCCGACCTTCTGCCATTTGGAGCGATAGAGCGGGAAGCCGTTGATCTGACCCTGGCTGAGGTGGTCAGCGCGGATCATCTTGCCGTAGTTGGCTTCGTGGCAACCGGCGCAGGACATGTCGAGCTGGCCGACACGCGTGTAGTAGATCTTCTTGCCGAGGTCGTGGAATGCTTTGTAGTCCCCGTCGGTTTTGACGGCGACGGGCATGCCGCGGGACTGCAGCCCGATGTAGGCGGTCATGCCCAGCATCTGGTTCGATTCCCACTTCCAGGGCTCCGCCTGCATCCGGTCTGTCCGGCAGTGGTTGACGTGCTGCTCCATCGCCTGCGGCTTGCCGGCGGCCTTATGGTACTTCGGCATCTCTGCGCGGACGCCCTTCATCGAGGCTTCTGCTTTGTCATGGCAGGACGCGCAGGATTTTCCAGCTGCGCCATCGACCTTGGTCCAAAGCTCTTGTCCGAGATCGACGAGAGGAAACGCTGGGTTTTCAAAGTCGTCCATCTGCTGCTGTTGCGTTGCAGCATTGCGGAAGCGCCAGCCGGAATAGACCACGTCAAGCGGGCCGCCTTCCGGTGGCACGAACTTCGTCACCATTTTCTGGCCCTCGATGACAAGCTCGTTGTCATTTGGCTCAGCTTGAAGCGCATCGTACGTGATCCCGGCGCCCGCAAACGCGACGAAACCGGCGGTCATGATCGCGAGAGGTCGAAGCTTCGACTGAAACCCTCTTGCCCCGTTCGATTTGGTCGGAAAACCGCGTTGTTCCATTTGCTTCCTCCCGCAGCCCTTGGGAGCTGCTTATCTTTGATTTTCGTCGCGTCCGATGCCTCGATCAGCCAACTGTAATTTTCTTCTTCGTTTCAAAGACTTTGCCGCTATCGTCCACCCACTTGAAATGAAACTCGCCGCTTTCAGGAACCTTCACACTGAATTGCAGAAATGGGTTCGCGGAAACGGCCGGTTCAATATCTACCGAGAAAACCTCTGTGCCATTGAAGGTCGCATTGAATTTATTGATAATCATTCGCGGAATAATCTCGCCGGTCTTGCGGTCTTTGCGCTGGCCGGATTCCATTTTGTGGCTCATCAGCGTTTTAATCGTGATGACTTCACCGGCGGAGGCGGTTTTCGGGACTTTGACGCGTGGGCGTGCCATGGGTTTCAATCCTTAGAATGGGTGTGTCTGGTCTGGTTTCAGGCGTTTTGGGGGCGAGATGCCTTTATCCGCCGCATCCGCCAATCGTGACTTTGACCAGGCTCTTCGCCATGAACACTGAGCCATCGCTCATCTTCGCAACAGCAACGACGTTTTGTGTTTTCGCCAGTCGGATACGGGTGGTTGCTGAAGCTTCACCACTCATGGGCGTAAACTTGAATTTCGCGACGCCCGGGCGTGGGTTGCCGTCGGCCAGGAGCAAAACTTCCGAGACGTGATCGGCATCCGTCATTGGGCTTTCGACATCGACGGAGACCGGGACCGTGTTTCCGTTCTCAGCGATTTCAGGTGTCGTGAGTGAGACGCGGCCTTCCTTGACCGCCTTGCCGCCAGCGAACTTTGAGATGGCGTCGTCAAGATCTGTGGTTTTGGCGGCCACCGGGGCAAGAGCTGACAGTCCCGTCAGCGCTGCGGCTGATCCCGCCGTCAGTGCAAAAAGCTCGCGCTTTGTGAATTTCATCGTTTTCTCCCTCGCTCTTGAGCGCTCGTTTGTTGGGCTTTTGAGACCTATTCGTCTTTCAACGTGAGGAGGTAGGTCAGAATATCTTCGACCTGCTGGGCTTTGAGAATAGTTTTGCCGACGAACTTTTTGTTCACCCGGCTGAGACCGCCATCCCGATAAAAAGCAGGCATCAACGTCTCTTCGCCAAACACTGCTTTCGAATTGATCAGGATCGCGCGCAATTGCGCTGGTTCATAGCGGTCAGCGACGCCGTCAAGCGTCGGGGCGACTTCGCCGTGGAACTGCTCTTCCGAGGTCTCGGTATTCACATGGCAGGCCAGGCAATTGCCAAGTTTTCGGCCGACAAACCATTTACGCCCACGGCTTGCATCGCCCGGCTCAGTGGTCAGTGATCCGGCGACTTCACCATCGACCATTTTCACATCGGTTGGAGCAACCGCGCTGCCAGCCAAAGTCGGTGAAACACCCATTGCGCAAGTCAGTGCCAGCGCGGCGAAACAAGATTTCAAGGTCACAGGTCCTCCCCGGGGCGGCTTGTGTTCACCACCCTCTGTCATCGGTGCCAGAACGATAGCTTGCCGTCTGCGGCACTGTGACCCTAGGTGCGACATCTCCTCCACGCAATTATAAATTCGGATAATTGAATATTATTGCATCGCAACACGATTGTGCAGCAACAAACCGACTAAGGTCGTAGTGGCGCGGTGCCGTGTTATTCGCCTGCGGCGAGCTTTCGCGCGTGGTATTTTTGAAAAGGTTCGTTGCGGGCGTAGCCCTTCTCGCGGACCCATTGAAAGGCGTGCAGCGATGTCTTCGGACCGAAAGCCCCCGGCACGACCATGACCGCAGCGTCCTTGGCCGTCTGCCCAGGAGCGACCGTCTCAGGCAGAAACACAATGCTTGGTGTGAACAAGAGCCCCCACCGTCGAACCGCCGTCTTCTCGGTAAGCGTTTTGCCGTCGAAATCGATGACCTCTTCGTCACCGAACATATTGTACTGCACGACCATGAAGTTCGCCTGGATGTAGGCCGATATCATCGGGTCAGCGAACACGGTCTCGTGCAGCTTTTTGCAATAGATGCAGCCGCGCTGCTCGATGATGATCGCGAGCCGCTTCCCCTCGGACCGAGCCGTCTCGAGATCGTCTTTCAGATCTTTAAAGGTGACGGCGAACCACGGCTGTTTATGGAGGCCATCCTCTCCGACCGTTGTCGCGTGTGCGGACGTCGCTGCGAGGCAGAAGAACAGGCACGCTAAGAGTTTTCGCATCTTCATTTTCCTCCTATTGCCAGGTACGGCCCAAAGCGTTGGGCGATCCCAACGAAGCTGGTCAGCCGAGCGATCCGAGTGACGGAAACGCATTCAACAGCCAAAACGCCATATTCGACATCTGTCCGGTCATGAACAAAACACCGGTTAGAACGAGCAGGCCGCCCATCGCTTTCTCGACGACCCACATCCGAGATCTCAGGTGTTTCACGGCATGCAGAAACGTTCCAACGAACGCAGCCGCCGCAAGAAATGGCAGGCCGATGCCAAGCGAATAGACGGCCAGCAGTCCCGCGCCACTCCAGACCGTCTCTTGGCTCCCGGCCATGAAAAGGATCGCTGCCAGAACTGGCCCGACGCATGGCGTCCAGCCAAACGCAAACGCCAGACCAACGACATAGCCACCGAGTAGGCCCGGTGGTTTGGTCTTCACTTCAATCGTTCGCGAGCCGTAGAGCCAGCTGAGCCGCAAGAGGCCAAGGAAGTGCAGGCCCATGATCGCGATGGCGAGCCCCGCGATCACCGAAAGCGTTTGAAGGTGTTCCGTGACGACCTGGCCGATCACGCTCGCCGTTGCGCCGAGCGCCACGAACACCGTTGTGAAGCCCAGGACGAAGGCAACGGCGGTCGCGAATATCGTTCCGTTCGCTCCGGCGCTCCCCGCCTTTTGGTTGGGCGCCTTTTGGTTGGGCGACTTTTGGTTCGGCGCCTCTTGATTGGATGTCTCTTGGTTAGACAACTCGCTGAAAGAGACGCCGGCGAGAAAACAAAGGTAAGGTGGGACGAGCGGGAGCACGCAGGGTGACAGGAACGAGAGCAGGCCCGCGATGAACGCACCCGCAAAAGACACATCAAGCGTCACCCCAACGTCTCCTCACTTAGGTCGTCTTTTTATATTCATCAAAGCGTATATGATGAGGACTTCAACGCCAACTTAGCCGGACGTCGAGTGATGCGAATGGCACGCCAGAAGACCCGAAGACGCGCGCCGCTTGGCCATTTTATGGAGGCCCTGCGTCGGGAGTGGCTTGGCAAAGCGGTTGTCACTCTTGCGCTCGTCTTTGGAGCGCTGAGCCTCATCACGGCGCTCATCGCATGGCCGGGAAGCGCCGATGCGTCTGAGCCTCCAAAAACCCGTGCTGGTGTCTTTCTTTTGATGCTTGAGGAAGACGGGTGTCCTTGGTGTGAGCGCTGGGACGAAGAGATCGGCGCCGCCTATGGGCGAACGCCTGAAGGTCAGTGCGCACCCCTGAGGCGCGTCGACATCCATGACCGTCTGCCGAGCGATTTGAAATGGCTGACAACGGGCAACTACACGCCAACCTTTGTCCTGATTGAGGATGGTCGCGAGTTGGGGCGTATCCGTGGCTATCCAGGCGAGGAGTTCTTCTATCCCCTGCTGAACCAACTTCTGGCGCGCTTGACCGAGCCTTGCGTGACCAAACCCAACACCAACTGATGCGATGGCAGCTGAGCCTATGTGTGGTCGACTGCCCAAGAACGGCTGTTCGCGCGCGTCGCTGGACCGTGAAGATCCGCGATCGCCGAAAGACCGATGAAATAAGGACCGAAACGTGCCCGTTCCAAACTCAACCGTCTTTGCTGATGAAGACACGCTCGACGACATGTCGGGCAAGGCGAAGGCTGCGACCGCGATGCTCAAGGCGCTCGGCCACGAGGGGCGGCTGATGATCCTCTGTTACTTGGCCCATGGCGAGAAGTCGGTGACTGAGCTTGAGGAGTTTCTGTCCATGCGACAGCCGGCCGTCTCGCAACAGTTGGCGCGTCTCCGGAGCGAGGAAATCATCAGCGCCCGGCGAGACGGGAAGGCGATCTACTACAGCATCGCCGATGAACGGGCGCGCCAGATCATGGATGTCGTTTACGATCTGTTTTGCCGTGATGAGGGCGGCGATCCAAATGCTGGATCTGGCGACCGTTGAGTGATGCCCTCCCATTCCGACCTGTTGGGTTTTGGCGCAAAACATCCCGCCGTCTCAGCATGCCGGTCAGCCAAGGACCCGGAGCGAAGGACCTTTGGACTTCAGTCTCACTCCCGGCGCGATTAGCGCAACCTTCGGCTTCGGCGGAGGCCTGCTTCTCGGCCTCGCGGCGCGCCTTGTCCGGTTCTGCACGCTTGCTGCAATCGAAGATGCGTTGTTCAGCCGTGACCGACGCCGACTGCATATGTGGTTGTTTGCGCTGGGCCTGTCGATCATCGCGGTTGCGATCCTACGCGCGACGGGCAGCGTCGATTTTTCAGGAGCGCTTTATCAGCGAATGGATCTCAACCCGCTGGCGTGGATTGTTGGCGGCGTCATGTTCGGCGTCGGCATGGCGCTCTGCGGCACCTGCGCTTACGGCACGCTCGCGCGCGTTGGCGGCGGTGATCTTCGCGCGCTGTTTGGCTTCTTTTTTATTGCGCTGTCGGCCTACATGGCGGTGGCGGGGCCGCTCGCAAGCTTGCGCGTGTTTGCGATTGACCCGGCTGGCCTCGGGGCAGCTGTGGCTTGGCGATCGCTCGCCGACCTCTTCGCGGTTCAAGGCCGCGGTGCACTCTATCTCTCCCTCGGTGTCGGGGGCGCACTGGTCTGTTGGTGCCTGAGCGATCGCGCTTTTCGCGGTTCGCCGCGCTTGCTTGTCGGGGGCGCCGCAGTTGCCGTTGCGATCGTCGCCGGTTGGATCGGGACGGGTTGGGCTGCTCAAGATGAGTTCGAACCAGTGCCCGTCGTCTCGCACTCGTTCGCCTACCCCCTCGGGCAAACACTTCTCTACCTGATGACCATGACACGTGCTGAGCTTGGCTTCGGGGTGGCCGCTGTTTTTGGCGTTGTTGTCGGCGCATTCATTGGCGCGACGCTCAAGGGTGAGTTTCAGTGGGACGGTGCCGACGACGCCACCGAGATGCGCCGCCATATCGTTGGCGCGAGCCTGATGGGCGCAGGCGGCGTTTATGCGGGCGGTTGCACGATCGGGCAGGGTTTGTCGGCAGCATCGCTTTTGATGGTGTCAGCGCCGATCGTGCTTGCATCCATGTGCTTTGGCGTCTGGCTCGGTCTGACTTATCTCATGGGCGGGCAAATTTTCGGCACGATCTTCCAGCGACCCAATCGTTAAATCTCGTTTGTTCCGTTGATCGAGGACCAGCAACCGGGAGCCCGCATCTTCGCAGCCGCTTGCAAGGTCTAACTTTTCATCATCTTTGACGATTGCGCGAAATTTCAGCAAATTTGTGCCTATAATGCGAGCATCGCGGGCATGGTCGAGAATTGTGACGCTGGCGGGCGCCGCCAGAAAGCTTATAGGTTCCAATGTCTTAACATTTTTTTGCCCCGTCGTCACGGACTGGCACGGCGTTTGCCTTTTGTTAACCGGTGCAAACAACCTCGCCTGGAGTTTCGAATGGCAATTTCACGAAGATCGCTATTGGCGTCGGCTGCGCTCAGCATGTCGATGGCCATGGGGGTCAGCGCGCCCGCAGCGGCAGAAGAAACGATCAAGGTCGGCATTCTGCACTCGCTGTCGGGCACGATGGCGATCAGTGAGACGACGCTCAAAGACGTCATGCTGATGCTGATCGAAGAGCAGAATAAAAAAGGTGGCGTGCTCGGCAAGAAGCTTGAGCCGGTCGTCGTCGATCCGGCGTCAAACTGGCCGCTTTTTGCAGAGAAGGCTCGGGAACTGATCGCGCAGAAAAAAGTGTCGGTCGTTTTTGGTTGCTGGACGTCGGTGTCTCGCAAATCCGTTCTGCCGGTGTTCAAGGAGCTGAACTCGGTCTTGTTCTACCCGGTTCAGTATGAGGGCGAGGAGAGCGAGCGGAACGTGTTCTACACAGGCGCTGCGCCGAACCAGCAGGCCATTCCGGCAGTCGACTACCTGATGAGCGAAGAAGGCGGTTCGGTGAAGCGCTGGGTGCTCGCTGGCACCGACTACGTCTATCCGCGCACGACCAACAAGATCCTTGAAGCCTACCTTAAAGCGAAGGGCGTCAAGGCCGAAGACATCATGATCAACTACACGCCCTTCGGTCATTCCGATTGGCAGACGATCGTGGCGGACATCAAGAAGTTCGGCTCAGCTGGCAAAAAGACGGCTGTCGTTTCGACCATCAACGGTGACGCGAACGTTCCGTTTTACAAAGAACTCTCGAACCAGGGCGTCGAGGCAACCGACATTCCCGTCGTCGCCTTTTCGGTCGGCGAAGAAGAGCTTGCGGGCATCGACACGTCGAATCTCGTCGGCCACCTGGCGGCGTGGAATTACTTCATGTCGGTCGACACGCCAGAGAACAAGTCGTTCATCGAGACGTGGAAGTCCTTCATCAAGGATCCGAAGCGCGTCACGAACGATCCGATGGAGGCCCACTACGTTGGCTTCAACATGTGGGTGAAAGCAGCTGAGAAGGCGGGGTCTATTGAGCCGGATAAAATAATCGCAGCTCTGCCCGGAACGGAAGTTCCGAACCTCACCGGCGGCACATCCAAGATGCTTCCGAACCACCACATCACGAAGCCAGTTCTGATCGGCGAAATCCTGGAAGACGGCCAGTTTGACGTCGTCAGCAAGACCGATGGTCTGGTCCCAGGCGATGCGTGGTCAGACTTCCTGCCGGGTTCTAAAGACCTCGTGTCGGATTGGCCGGGCAAGAAGTGCGGGAACTTTAACGCAAAGACCGGTAAATGCGGCGGCGCCTGACACGCTGCATTTGACCTCGGTGTGGGTCGGACGCGGGGCTAGAGGCCATGCCGTTCGGCCTCGCCAATTTTTAGCTTCTCGTCTGCGCGGGGACATTCGGTGAACCTCGCGCAGACGCTTTTTCTTGAGACGATGCGGACGCGTCGGCACGAAGACGAATGGGGACCATGCGCGGATTACAACAAACGGTTGCTGCCGCTTTTGCGTTCGTCGCGGTTCTCACCTTTTCAATCGGTGCCACTCAGTCGGCGATCGCAGCCGAGCCGACAGAGGCGCAAAAAGCCGAAGTCGCAAGAGCGATCGCATTGTTCGCGAAGCGATCTTTCGGCGACACAATCCAAGGCATCGAAACGCTCGCGCGCTCCGGTATCGGCCATGCTGCGCCAGCGCTGCGCGCGCTCTCCCGACGCCGCGTCTATGTCAACGAAGACGGAACAGCTGCCGCATTTCGCGATGGCCGCCAGCACTTTGACCTGATGACCGGTGCAGAACTGGCCCAACGTCCGAAGGGGTGGAAGTCGGTTCGCGTCAACAATCGCCTTCGCAATATCATCAAAGCCGCAATCGGGACTTTGCAGCTCAGCTCGCCTGAGCCCGCAAGACGGATCGCTGCCGCTGAGGCTCTGCTGCGAGCCTCCGACACGTCCGCGCTGCCCGCGCTCGACAAGCTTGTGGTGACGGAAACCGATCCTCGGGCGAAGCAGGTTTTTTCCGAGGTGCGCGCTGGCCTCGTCCTGAAAGACGGCAAGCGGCCCGTCGCCGATCAAATCGCCGCCATTAAGGTTCTCAGATCGCGCGGCGATCAAACGGCGATTGCGATCCTGCGCAGCAATGTAAGCTCCGACGATGTCGGCGTCACCGCGGCCCGCGAGGATGCGATTGGCGCAATTGAATCGCGTCTGGCCGCAATCCGGCAAGTCCAGAATGTCTGGTACGGCTTATCCCTCGGCTCGGTCCTATTGTTGGCAGCGATCGGGCTCGCAATCACCTTCGGCGTCATGGGCGTCATCAACATGGCGCACGGCGAAATGGTGATGATCGGCGCCTACACGACGTTTGCGATCCAGGAAGTCTTTCGCGCCTACGCGCCCGGCGCGTTTGATCTGTCACTCTTAGTTGCGGTCCCAGCCGCCTTTCTCGTGGCCGGTGCCGTCGGCGTTGCGATCGAACGTGGCGTCATCCAGTTCCTCTACACACGGCCCCTTGAGACGTTGCTCGCAACGTGGGGCATCGGCCTGATCCTGCAGCAAACGGTCCGCACGATGTTTGGCCCGACCAACCGTGACGTAAGCGCGCCGTCGTACATGCAGGGCGGCTTTGAGCTCTGGGGCTTGGCGATAACGTACAACCGGCTCTGGATCATCGTTTTCACGCTGGTCGTTTTTTTTCTGCTGCTTGCGATCCTGCGCTACACGACGCTCGGGCTGCAGATGCGCGCCGTGACGCAGAACCGTCGGATGGCCGCGTCCATGGGCATTCGCACGGGCTACGTCGATGCGATGACGTTTGGCCTTGGCTCTGGCGTCGCCGGGATCGCTGGCGTGGCGCTCAGCCAGATCGACAACGTGTCACCAAACCTTGGCACCAACTATATCATCGATAGCTTCATGGTTGTCGTCTTTGGCGGTGTCGGAAACCTCTGGGGCACGCTCGTCTCAGCGTTCGCACTCGGCATCACGAACAAGTTGCTCGAACCTTGGGCTGGAGCGGTGCTTGCGAAGATTGCAGTGCTCGTTGCGCTCATCCTCTTTATTCAGAAGCGTCCGCGCGGGCTCTTTGCACTCAAAGGGCGGGCGGTCGAGCAATGATCATGCGGAGCTTCTTTACGCACCTTTCAGACACCGGGAGTCGGATCTTTCTAAGCATCCTGCTGCTGGTCGCGATCTGTGTGCCGCTCTCGAACATGTCGCTGCCCACCGATCACGCGTTGCACGTGCCGACGCACATCGTCTCGCTTCTGGGCAAGTATCTGTGCTTTGCGATCTTGGCGGTCGCGCTCGATCTCGTCTGGGGCTACTGCGGTATTCTCTCGCTCGGCCACGCCGCATTCTTCGCGCTCGGTGGTTACGCGATGGGCATGTATCTGATGCGCCAGATCGGAACGCGCGGCGTCCATGCTGACCCGATCCTGCCAGACTTCATGGTCTTCCTGAACTGGAAGGACCTGCCCTGGTTCTGGTATGGCTTCGACCAGTTCTGGTTTGCAGCTTTGATGATCGTTGCTGTGCCCGGCGCGCTGGCGTTCGTGTTTGGATGGCTCGCCTTTCGTTCACGCGTCACGGGTGTCTATCTGTCGATCATCACGCAGGCGATGACGTACGCTCTGATGCTCGCGTTCTTCCGCAACGAAATGGGATTTGGCGGCAACAACGGGCTCACCGACTTCAAAGACATCCTTGGCTTCGACATCCAGGCGCAGACGACCCGTAACTCGCTCTTCGTGATGACTGTTGCGACACTCGCGTTGACGTATGTCATCTGTCGGCTGGTCGTGACATCGACGTACGGCAAGGTGCTCGTCTCGATCCGTGATGCCGAAAGCCGAGCCCGCTTCATCGGGTATCGTGTTGAGAACTACAAGCTCTTCGCGTTCGTCCTGTCTGCGTGTCTCGCAGGCATTGCAGGCGCGCTGTACGTTCCGCAGGTCGGCATCATCAACCCATCCGAGTTTGCGCCGGCCAACTCGATCGAGGCAGTGATCTGGGTTGCCATCGGTGGCCGCGGCACACTCTCTGGAGCCGCGCTCGGGGCGGTTGTCGTCAACTACGCGAAGACCTTTTTCACGACCGGCTTGTTGGCGCCGTATTGGCTGTTTGTCCTCGGCGGCATGTTCATCATCTCGACCCTGTTCCTGCCGAAAGGCATCGTGGGCACAGCCGTTGAGCTCTGGCAGCGCGTCCGTCGTTCGGGGCGGCCGAAGGAGGCGTCGGCGTCGTTGACCGGGACCAGGCCAGAGGCGGCTGAATAATGCTCGACAGCGGCCCGATCCAAACTCACACGGTTCTCTACCTCGACGACGTCAGCGTTGCGTTCGACGGGTTTAAAGCGCTCAACAGTTTGTCGTTTGTGGTTGAGCCCGGAGAAATGCGCGCGATCATCGGCCCGAACGGGGCTGGCAAAACAACAATGATGGACGTCATCACAGGCAAGACCGCGCCGGATACGGGCACGGTCCTGTTTGATGGTCGGCATGATCTGACTGAGCTTGATGAGGCGGCGATCGCCAACCTGGGGATCGGTCGAAAATTCCAAAAGCCGACCGTCTTCGAGAGCCATACGGCGGCCGACAATATCCGCCTGGCGCTGGCGGGCGAGCGCACGGCATGGTCAGCGCTGTTTGGTTCGCGCAACCAGATCCAGGACGATGAGATTGATGCCGTGTTGACGCGCGCACGGCTCATGGACCATCGCGATCGACCGGCAGGTGATCTCAGTCACGGGCAAAAGCAGTGGCTCGAGATTGCGATGTTGCTCGCGCAAGACCCGAAATTGCTTCTGGTTGATGAGCCGGTGGCTGGCATGACGGACAGCGAAACGGAAGAGACCGCACGCTTGCTTCGCGATATCGCACAGACCCATTCGGTTGTGGTGGTGGAGCACGACATGGCCTTCGTGCGCGACCTCGGCGTCAAGGTGACGTGCCTGCACGAGGGAAGCGTGTTGGCCGAAGGGTCAATTGATGCTGTCTCCTCGAACGAGCGCGTCATCGAGGTCTACCTCGGCCGCTGAACGGGAGACGCACCGCAACCAGGACCGAGCGACCCAGACGACGACTTCGGCCCGGCGAAAGCGGCGCCCCCGCGGATGCACAGGCCGTGAGACCGGCGCGCGCCGTGCGCGAAAACAAGAGGGAACACCATGCTCGAAGTCGAGCAGATCGATTTACACTACGGAGCTGCACAAGCATTGCGGGGCGTCTCTCTGAACGCAGCCGTCGGGGAGGTGACCTGCGTGCTTGGTCGCAATGGCGTCGGCAAGACGAGCCTTTTGAGAGCAATCGTTGGCCAGCATCCGATTTCCGGCGGTCGTATTGTGTGGGACTCCAAAGATATCTCACGCGCACCGCAACACGTGCGGGCCCGCCAGGGCGTCGCGATCGTCCCTCAGGGGCGCGAGATCTTCCCGCTGCTGACCGTGCGTGAGAACCTTGAAACCGGTTTTTCGGCAGCGCCTTCGTCTGAGCGCCATGTGCCAGAACAGGTGTTCGAGCTGTTTCCCGTGCTGGCTGACATGCTGAACCGGCGTGGCGGCGACCTTTCCGGCGGGCAGCAACAGCAACTTGCGATCGGCCGTGCCATGGTGATGCGGCCCAAGCTTCTGGTGCTCGATGAGCCGACCGAGGGCATTCAGCCGTCGATCATCAAGGACATTGGTCGTGCCATCGACTACTTGCGCCAGCAGGGTGGAATGGCCATCGTGCTTGTTGAGCAGTACTTCGAGTTCGCCCGCGATCTCGCCAACCGCTATGCCGTTCTCGATCGCGGGCAGGTGGTTCTCGCAGGGGCCCGGTCAGATATGGACGAGGCGCATGTACGACGTCACCTGTCCGTCTGAACCCGCGCCGCGATCGCGAGGTGGTGGGCCAACTCATGCGGCGGCTACGAACGCGACGGACCCGTTGGTCGCGATCCGCGTTGCAGGGGGTGTTGACCTCAAAATTGCACGACGCGGAGACCAATCCTTCGCTTCTCGCCGGGTAGAACGCGATGGCTATAAGCTCCGCGTCCCAAACCGCCCTGGCGTTCTTGAGGTCGCCATCGTCAACACAGGCGGCGGTATCGCAAGCGGCGATCGCATCGCGATTGATGTGGAAGCCGACGACGGCACCGATGCGGTCGTCACGTCACCGGCCGCCGAACGGATTTACCGCGCGAACAGCCTTGCGCCTGCGCGCTATTCGACCTCTCTCAAAATCGGTGACGGCGCCTCGCTCCTCTGGCTGCCGCAAGAGACGATTATGTTTGACGGGGCGCGCATCGAACGCACGATCGATGTAACGCTCGGCCGCGATGCCACCCTGGTGATTGCCGAAACGGTCATCTTTGGGCGCAAGGCGCGGGGCGAGGTCGTCTCGAGTGGCCGCTTTCAGGATCGCTGGCAGATCAAGCGCGACGGTCGTCTCGTGCATGCTGAAGCCGTTTTGCTTGACGGTGCGATAAGCCAAACGTTGGATGTGGCAGCCGTTGCAGGGGGCGCGGCGGCCATGTCAACTGTGGTCGTCGTTGGCCCGCAGGTCGATGCCGCTCTTGCGTCAACGCGAGCGATCCTCGGACGGCAGCCGGTGACATCTGGCGTCAGCCGATGGGACGGAAAACTTGTTGTCCGCTTGCTCGGTCGCTCAGGACAGGATGTGCGCACCGCGCTTGAGCAGGCGCTCCCCGCTTTAACCGGCTGCGCACTCCCGCGCGTTTGGAACTGCTAACGGATTGCTTCACTCATGAATTTGACGCCCCGAGAAAAAGACAAATTGCTCGTTGCAACCGCAGCGATGGTCGCGCGTCGGCGCCTCGAACGCGGCGTGAAGCTCAATTACCCGGAAGCGATCGCGCTGATCAGCGACTTTGTCGTCGAAGGCGCACGCGATGGCCGTTCGGTCTCAGACCTGATGCAGGCGGGCGCCGAAGTGATCAGCCGCGATCAGGTTATGGATGGCATCGCCGACATGATCCACGACGTCCAGGTCGAGGCGACATTTCCCGACGGCACGAAGCTCGTCACCGTCCACGATCCGATCCGCTAAGAGGAGGCGTTCATGACCCCTGGTGAAGTGATCCCCAAAGACGGCGAGATCGAGATCAACCAAGGCCGCGCGACGGTTTCGGTTGAGGTTTCAAACACAGGCGACCGACCGATCCAGGTTGGTAGTCACTACCACTTTTTTGAGACCAATTCGGCGCTGTCCTTTGATCGCGCCAAGACGCGCGGGTTTCGCCTCGATATTCCAGCGGGCACCGCTGTGCGTTTCGAGCCCGGCCAGTCGCGATCGGTCACGCTCGTTGCGATGGCCGGTGCCAACAAGATCTACGGCTTCCGCGGCGAGGTGATGGGTGATGTCTAGCGCGGGTTGGTTTTCGATTGCCGTCGCGATTGCGGGGGGCGTGGGTGTCCTCACGCTTGCATATGTCGCGACGGCCAAAGCCCAACCGCTCGACTGTAACGATCCTCAAACGCAAGCGGCGATGGATGCCTGCGCCGGACAGGATTGGCAACGCGCTGATCGGGATCTCAATCGGATCTACGGCCAAGTTCGAGCTGCGCTTCGAAAACAAGACCACGAACTTGGGCCGGATTTCAAAAGCGCTGAAACCTCGTTGGTTGAAGGCCAGCGCGGATGGATCGCCTACCGTGATGGCCACTGCGATGTCGAAGCCTCGTCCGCGCGCGGCGGCTCGATGGAGCGTGGTCTCTTTTCCAGTTGTGCCGCAACCTTGACGATGCGGCGGACAGATGAGCTGCGCGCCATTTTGAAAACAACGACGCGCTGACGAAAACTGACGCCTCGGCGTGAGATCAACCGTTTGAAAGACGAACCGCTATGGCCGCAAAGATCGCACGCTCCGTTTACGCCGACATGTTTGGCCCAACCGTTGGCGACAAGGTCCGCCTCGCAGATACGGAGTTGTTTATCGAGGTCGAGGCCGACCACACGACCTACGGCGAAGAGGTGAAGTTCGGCGGCGGTAAAGTCATTCGCGACGGCATGGGGCAGAGCCAAGTCAGCCGTGCCGACGGTGCGGTGGATACGGTCATCACCAACGCGCTCATCGTTGATGCGATGGTTGGGATCATCAAAGCCGATGTGGGTTTGAGAGATGGCCGGATCGTCGGCATCGGGAAGGCCGGAAACCCCGACATTCAGCCGGACGTATCGATCATCATCGGCCCGTCGACTGAGGCGATTGCGGGCGAAGGCAAAATCCTGACGGCCGGCGCCTTCGACGCCCACATCCATTTCATTTGCCCGCAGCAAATCGAAGAAGCGCTCATGTCGGGCGTGACGACCATGCTCGGCGGGGGAACGGGCCCGGCAACGGGGACGAACGCAACGACCTGCACGCCTGGCGCTTGGCACATCGCAACGATGTTGCAGGCAGCCGATGCTTTCCCCGTCAACCTTGCCCTCTCAGGCAAGGGCAACGCATCGCAGCGCCTGCCACTGGTCGAGCAGATCAAAGCCGGGGCGTGCGCGTTGAAGCTGCACGAGGATTGGGGGACGACGCCTGCCGCCATCGACACGTGCCTCTCGGTGGCCGACGACTACGACATCCAGGTGATGATCCACACCGATACGCTGAACGAGAGCGGCTATGTCGACGACACGGTTGGCGCTTTCAAAGACCGGACGATCCACGCGTTCCACACCGAAGGTGCCGGCGGCGGCCACGCCCCCGACATCATCAAGGTCGCGGGGCTCGGCAATGTTTTGCCATCGTCCACGAACCCGACGCGCCCGTTCACGGTCAACACCATCGATGAACACCTCGATATGCTGATGGTTTGTCACCACCTCGATCCGTCGATTGCCGAGGATCTAGCGTTCGCGGAAAGCCGCATTCGTAAAGAGACGATTGCTGCCGAAGACATCCTTCACGACATGGGTGCGCTGTCGATGATCGCATCCGACAGCCAAGCCATGGGGCGTGTTGGCGAGGTGATCATTCGAACTTGGCAAACTGCGCACAAGATGAAGGTTCAGCGCGGCAAACTCGATGGCGAGACCGGTGACAACGACAACCTGCGGGTCAAACGCTATATCGCCAAATACACCATCAACCCGGCGATTTCTCACGGGATGTCGAAGCATATTGGCTCGGTCGAAGTCGGCAAGATGGCCGATCTTTGTCTCTGGTCGCCCGCGTTCTTCGGCGTGAAACCAGACCTTGTCATCAAGGGTGGGGCCATCGCGGCGGCGCAAATGGGTGACCCGAACGCATCCATCCCGACACCGCAACCGGTGCACTACCGGCCGATGTTTGGCGCCTTCGGGCGTGCGATGGAGGCGACGTCGGTGACCTTCGTCTCAGCGGCTGCCATGGAAGCCAATGTCAGCGACCTTTACGGGCTTCAGAAAGAGTGCGTTGCGGTTGAAAATGTCCGCGGCGGTATCTCGAAAAAGTCGATGGTGCTCAACGATGCAACGCCGAAGCTTGAGGTGCATCCGGAGACCTACGAAGTGCGCGCGGACGGTGAATTGCTGACCTGCGAGCCGGCGAAAGAGCTGCCGATGGCGCAACGCTATTTCCTATTTTAAGAGGCTGATTTGCTGAAGGTCACCGACGTTTCCAAAGACCACAATGGGCCTGCGTCAGCCAACGTTCTGCTCGACAGTGGCGAGCGTCACCTTCGCCGGAAAGTGCTGACCCTCGACACAGGCGAGCGCGTGCTCGTTGATTTGCCTGAATCGCGCCAGCTTAGCGATGGTGATCGCCTTGTGCTCGAGGATGGCCGGTCGATCGAGATCAAAGCCAAGTCGGAACCCTTGATCGAAATCCGGGCAGACACCGCGCGCGCTCTCACCGTTCTCGCCTGGCATATCGGAAACCGGCACCTGCCAGCGGAAATCCATGCCGACTGCATTCGGATCCAGCAGGACCACGTGATCGTCGACATGCTGAAGGGTCTCAACGCCGACATCACAGATGTCACAGCGCCCTTTCAGCCAGAGCGTGGTGCCTATCATCGACACGCGCACACCCACAGTCAGGGGCACAGCCATAGTCACGAGCACACCCACAGTCACGGGCCCAGCAGCGATGGTCAGGGGCACACCCATGGTCACGGCAACGGATCAGGCCGCCATGACTGAGGCCTGGCCATCGGCGCTTCTGACCTGGTTCTCACCGTCCTTCCCGACCGGCGGCTTTGCCTTCAGCCAGGGCCTCGAAACAGCCGTGAGCGACGGCACCGTTCGTGACGCAATCGCGTTCTTATCCTGGCTCGAAACGCTCGTGGTCCATGGCAGCTTGCGCAACGATGCCATCGTGTGCGCGCGCGCCTACCAAAGCGATGCACCCGACGAGCGATGCCGGCTCAATGATCTTGCGCTGGCGCTGCAACCGTCGGCCGAGCGTGCCCGCGAGACCGCGCAACTCGGCGCCAACTTCCGTCAGGCCGTCAATACCGGTTGGCCACAAACACAAGCCGTCTTCGATGCATTCGGATCCGATCCCGTCAGCTATCCGGTTGCAGCAGGCGTGTCGGCGCGCGCGATCCATCTGCCAATCGAGCCGACGCTCATTGCGATGACCAACGCCACGATCGCCAATCTCATCGCCGCTGGCATTCGCTTATCGGTCATCGGCCAGTATGATGGCGTGCGCATCCAAGCGCGTTTGGCCGTCGCGATTAGCGGCATGTGCCAAAGCGCCTTAGAGGCATCAGAAGAGGATCTGGCGAGTGCCACGTTCGCCGTGGACATCGCGTCGATGCGGCACGAAACCGAACCCACGAGGCTGTTCCAGTCATGACGGATGAGACGTACAAGTTGGGGCAGACGCTGTCAGAGCGGTTCAATCCCGGTATGGAAGCGGCCTTGGAGAAACGCTACGGCGATCTCGTGCCGGGGCTGTCGAAGTCGGTCGTCGACTTTGCGTGGGGGCAGCAATACGGCCGTGAGGGCCTTGATGAGAAGACACGTTGGCTTGTCACGGTCGGCGCGCTAACAGCGCTCGGTGGGCAGACCCGGCCGCAGCTGAAGGTGAACATCAAGGCTGCGCTTGAAGCCGGCGCGAGCGAGCGCGAAATCGGCGAAGCGATCTGGCAGATGGCGCTTTACGGTGGATTTCCAGCTGCCATCAACGGGCTTAATGCGGCGCTTGAAGTGTTCGACGAGGTCAAGTCATGAGCGCATCACTGAACGGACCTTTGCGGGTTGGGATTGGCGGACCCGTCGGCGTCGGCAAGACGACGCTGACGATTGCCTTGGCGCGCGCGCTTGCCGCACGCATCGACATGGCGGTGATCACCAATGATATCTACACGCGCGAAGACGCCGAGGCCTTGATGCGCGCGCAGGTGCTCCCGTCCAACCGTGTCGTCGGCGTCGAAACGGGTGGCTGCCCACACACAGCGATCCGCGAAGACTGTTCGATCAATCTTGCAGCCATCGCCGACCTCCGGCGCACGCATCCCGATCTCGCACTCGTCCTGATCGAGTCCGGTGGCGACAACCTCGCGGCAACATTCTCGCCCGATCTCGCCGACCTGACGATTTATGTCATCGACACAGCGCAGGGCGACGATATTCCTCGCAAGCGCGGCCCCGGGATCACGCGATCAGATTTGCTCGTCATCAACAAAGCAGATCTCGCACCTTACGTTGGCGTCGACCCGGCCGGAATGCGCGCCGATGCCGAAGCGGCCCGTGATGGTCGACCGGTGGTGACAACTGCGCGCCATTTTGAGGATGGCCTCGATGCGATCATTGCGTTTCTGGAAGACGCGGGCGCGCTTGAGCTGCCAGCCGCTGATGTCGCGGCCGTCGGCTGAGACGGCTCGCACTCAGGCGCAAGTGAAACTGCGCAAAACGAACGCATGGCTCGCGCTCGGCTTGACCTTGCTTTTGGTGCTGCACACGAGCGATGTCGCGCATGCAACCGATGCCGATCTAACCCGAGCCGCCAAACAAATTCGCTGGTTCCGCTGGCAGGAACGCTACGACTATATCGACGATCTGGAGCGACCGCGCGTCGGGCTTGAGCACGTCAAGCATGTGCCGATCTTCCACCCGGCCATCCGTTTGGACGTCGGTGGGCAGTACCGGCTTCGTTTCGAGCAGCTGGACGACGCGCTCTTCAATCGGACGCGTCCGGACTTCGACTTCACCAGCATTGCCCACCGCTTTGAGCTCCACGCCAATTTGCGATTAGGGTCGTCGGTGCGTGCATTCTTTCAGCTGGGCACCTATTTCGAAGACGGCCGGGTGCCGCGCGCGCGGGCCATCGACGCAAGTGATCCCGATATTCAACAGGCGTTTCTCGATATCCGGCCGGAGGGTGCGGTCTGGCAACCGGTGCTGCGTGCGGGCCGCCAGGAGATCTCGTTCGGCCGGTCCCGTCTCCTCGCCGTCCGGGAAGGTCCCAACATTCGGCGCGTTTACGATGCGCTGCGGCTCAACCTTACGCCAGCCCGCGGCCATCGCCTCAACTTCTTTGCCGGCCGCCCGATGGCACTCGACCGCCGCGCGTTCAAGCAGAAGGCGGACGAGACGGAGCTCATCATCGGCAGCTATTGGCAGACGCCTTGGTTTGCGCCAGCTGGGGGTGGCACGGATCTCATCTACCTCTATCGCGAAGATGAGGCCGCGCGGCTTGCGGGTCTTCGTGGGCGCGACGCGCGACACACGCTTGCCGCGCGCTGGCACGGCCGGATGCCGCTCGGGGCCGGGGCGTTCTCGTATGATGTCCTCGGAGCGGCTCAGTTCGGCACCTTTGCCGCGCAGGACGTCCGTGCCTGGGCGGTGATCGGTGAAGCGAAGTACCAGTGGCGCGAGATACCCTGGGAGCCAGCGATCCGTCTTCAGGGCATGGTCACAAGCGGCGACGGCGACCCTGGCGATGGCACGCTCGGGACGTTCAATCCGCTTTACCCGAACCTGTCTTACTACACGCGCGCATCCGTGTTCACGCCGACCAATCTTTCGGACGCTGGGATCACGTTCGAAGTTACGCCCGTTCGCGGCCTGACGTTTCACGCGGGCGTGGACCTTCTCTACCGAATGCGCCGCGAAGACGCGGTCTACGGGCCGGGCTTCAGCACGCTCGTGCCAGCTGGCGTCGGCGAGGCGGGTGCCGTTGCAACCTTATGGGAGGCGGGCATGCGCGGCCGCCTGACCAACGCGGTCACCTGGAAGCTTGACTACGTCCACGGCGTCCCAAGAGGTAGCGTCGCCGCACTCTCGGCCGCCCGGTTCGACTATCTCGTCGGCCAACTCCAGTTCCGGTTCTAAGCCCAATGCGGTCTTGCGTACGGCCCACCTCATCGGTCGCGGCGGGCGGCCGAGACCACATAGGCGCCTCAACCGAACAACCGCTTGACACCCAACCGCGACCCCACCTACACACCGACGTCCAACGGGCAGGCGGAGTAGCTCAGGTGGTTAGAG
>JBCBWG010000019.1:0-25532 GCA_039817205.1 Pseudomonadota bacterium | reverse complement strand
GAAGTGGTGAACTATCGACCGGACGTTGTGATCGTTCCGCTGATCCACAACGACTTCGACGAAATGTATCGCGGGCTGAAGTCGCGCTATGCGTCGAGCTTCATGAAACTCCGCAGGACTACCGATGGCGAGGTCGCCGAGGTCGCACCGGGCACGTTTCGCCCGGGCCTTGCCGATAAGCTGAGAGCCTCGGCCGCATTCCGCTATCTCTATTACGAAACCAACCTCTACATTCACGCGAAAAGCTGGATCAATCGACTGTACTGGGGGGGCAGCGAAGAGTGGGATCCAGCGTTCATTTCGTCGGCGGTGGACATCCGCAAAGTCAACGACCACGAGAGCAATCGCTTCTTTGCGCGCTATGTTCTGCGCGAGATGAAAGCGCTCTCGCAGGAGCATGGGTTTCGTTTGATTATCGCGATGGATGGCGTTCGGGATGCGATCTATGACGGGCGCAAGCCGATGGACTATGAGATCGGCCGCCTCAACCGCATTGCGCGTGATTTGACTGCTGAGCTTGGGCTCACGTTTGTCGACTTCCACGACACGTTCGCACGCGACTATGCCTTGCATCGCAAGCGCTTTGAATTCTCATACGATTGGCATTGGAACGAGCGCGCAAACCGTCTTGTCGCGGAGACGCTGGAGCCGTTGGTTGTGCAGGCGTTACGGCCAACGGTTCAGCGCAAAACGGTGATGCTTTCGTCTCAGCGGATGCCAAGAGTTCCAGGTCTTCGTGAGAAACCTGCCGGAGCGGAATGTGCAGAGAAGTCAAAGCCCGCAGATCAGAAGACCGCCGGTGTGAGTGAAGCGCCACCTCTGCCGGCTCGCCGGAAGAGCCCTCAAAATGCGGAGCCGGAAGCCGTTCCGGATCCGAAGGTTCCGCCGACGCGGAAAATCCCAATGCGCGACGCGTAAGTATTCGGGAGCGACCCGTAGATCGAGCCAAAGCGCAGCGCTCGAACCTAAAACCGGCGAATAAAGCCAACCTGGACTTGGCTGCCTTCAAGCCCGATCTCGCTATTTGGCAGTGCGGTGAAGGTCTCATCACCAAAGTCGCTGTAGGTATATTCGACCCGCAAAGAGACGTTTTGCCAGTACATGTATTCAATGCCGCCGCCAGCGACCCAGCCCGTCAACAGTTCGGTGTCACTTGTTGCCGCGTTCGAGACGGTTAGGCGGGCGACAGACAAGCCACCCGTTCCATAGACCATGAAGCGATCGATCGTCGTCCCAAGGCGAACGCGAAACGCGCCGAACGATTCAAGTTCAGCCTCGAGGCCAGTGGCGGGGCCGCGCCCCTGTTCGTCAGCGAATGCAAGCGACCCTTCTGCTGAGACCCCAAGAACAAAACGCCCGAGTTGCCAGTCGTAGCCTGCCAAGCCGCCGACGGTGAACCCGTCAAGATCGTCGAACCCGGCAGAGCCCGCACCCGTGAGCTCAAATGTATCAAAGCCAAAGTTTGGTTTGATGTAGGCGCCTTGCCAAACCGGCACGCCCAGTTCTTCGCTTGGCGTTGGCCAAATCCCATTGCGCCAAATCTCGAAAGGCGAAGCCGCAGCCTGTGGCACAGCCGTACCGGCCATTGAGACAAAAGCGGTGGCGATGGACATCAGAAAGCTGCGAACTCGCATAAGCCTCAAGCCCGATGGATGACGATGACTGGTAGGAGAGACGACACAGTCGCCGGTGGTTTGCCAGTTAAAGTGGTGCGGAGCGGCCGGGTTGGGTGGGCTGTGCGTCTTTGGTGCAATTCAGCCACCGAGGCCTTTTTGGTGCAAACTGCCCTCTCAGCGTTCTAACGCACTCTGACAAAAGAATTATTTGCGACTGCGGCACGCCTGATGGATGCGTGTCGTTTCGCTGCGAGATGAGCGGTGGGCGTGGATAATTCGCACAACCTGCGCCATGACGGATGTGAGAACGAAATCAAAACGAATCACCGGAGGCGCCGCCATGGAAATCCGAAACACCGCTAAGGAAAAACTGGCGAGCGGCGAGCTTGTCCTCGGCGTGGGCCTTCGGCAGGCGCGCACCGTGGATGTCGCGAAGATTATGAAAACGGCCGGGTTTGATTGGCTTTTCATCGACATGGAGCACAACGCCATGGGTATCGACATCGCGACCCAGATCGCGGTCGCAGCCCAGGACGCAGGCGTCACGCCGCTCATCCGCGTACCGGGCTTTGAGCATCACCACGCGGCCCGCGCGCTCGATTGCGGTGCCCAGGGCGTCGTCTTTCCGCATGTTGATGATGCTGCAACCGCGGCGCGTCTTGGCTCCTATTGCCAGTATCCGCCAGCTGGCAAGCGATCGATGACGGGCATCCTGCCACAGCTCGATTTTGCGAAGCATCCGCTCGGCGTGATGGCCGAGGCGCTCAATGCGTCGGCGCTGAACGTCATGATGATCGAAAGTCCGGAGGCCGTTGCCAACGCCGATGCGATTGCCGCGGTTGACGGGGTTGATGTGCTTTTGGTCGGCACCAACGATCTTTGCTTCGAGATGGGCATTCCTGGACAGTTCGACAGCCCAAAGGTCGAAGAAGCTTTCGGCAAGGTGATCGACGCTTGTGCGAAACACGGAAAGTACCCGGGCATGGGTGGGGTCTACGCCCCTGAACTCGCCAATCGGTATATCGCGCAGGGCATGCGGTTTGTCCTGACCGGCAGCGACCTCGCGTTCATGATGGCGGGTGCCACAGCACAAATCTCAGCTCTGCGCGCCGGTTCTTAAACAATGACGCAAACGGCCGACGCCGACGATCCGTATGACAACGCCATCTTCGCGGCGCTGCCCCAGGGGGATGCGCTGCGTCGCTATATCGAGGACGGGTATCCGACCAATCATTTTCTCCGTGCGGTTTTGGAGAACGATTTGATGGAGGCCCTGGCACGGGCGGATGAAGAGAATTTCGAAGTGCTAGACGCCTATTGCGCGTGGCTTCGGTCCTTCGCGCCAGCGGCCGCTTACGGGTCGGGCGACAAAGTTGCTGCCTGGATCACGCACCGCGGATTGCGCGGTGCGTGATCGGCATCTGGAAAGCCCTGCTGTCTGCTCTTACTCGGCCGGTTGAGCATCCGTCGGACGCGTTTGCGAAAGTGCACCGCCAATTGCGAATGCGCCGCAGCCGATGCCGAGAACGCCAATACATAGTACGAGAAGCTGGCTGTACTTGTGTGTCAGGCCCGTGAGCCCGGCCATAATGGTGGTGTAGCCCGATGTGTCGGTGAAGTAGATGATCGCGGCTCCGATCGCGGCGACGAACGCGACCAGGAACGACCACACCGGGATGTCTGTTCGGCGCCCGAAGATCGAGAAAAAGATCACCGGTGCAAGGAACATCGATGCGGTGCCTGAGACGGCGACGGCTGAGAACAGGTCCTTTGGTCCGAAGAACACCATGCCGAGGCCAGCTGCAAAAAAGAGCGCCATGGCGATACGTCCGGCCATGACCCGGCCATTGCCGATCCGCATGTCGACAACCGTGAGTTTGGCCGTGCTTGAGAAAGTCGAGTCGAGCGTCGACATGCACGAGATGACGAGGGCCGCGTTGAAGGCCAGCATCGGCCAATCGCCAATCAAGCGTCCCAACGTTGCGATGAACGCTTCGCCCTCCAGTTTGTTGAGACCGGCCCAAACGCCGATCAAACCAAACACAAGGATGCACGCGCTGGATATCCAAGCGGCATGGTAGAAACTCGCGCGTGTGGTGTTGCGGTCCGCGATGAAACCGCGATCCATCATCACCGGGTCATGTAGCGGATAGCTCCACACCTGCAGGAATGCGACGGCAAGCAGCACCCAGCCGGGGTTCGTGATCTCAGGGGCAGCTGCTGCGATCGCTGAAAGATCAAACGTGCCGGTGCCAATGACCACGGCGCTGAGGACCGCCATGACGACGAGGAACAACAGCATCTGAAAGACGTCGGTTTTGATGGATGCGTTGAGGCCGCCAATGGCTGCGTAAGCGAACGTGACGACGCCGACGATCAGAATTGCGCCGGTGTATTCCACGCTGCCCGTGCCGCCGAAGATCAGGCCGATCACGAGGAGGTTTGCGAACACCTCCGAGACCAGTCGGAGTGCCACGACGATGTTGTATGCGGTGGTGCCGGTCAGGCCGAATCGATCCGCCAGAAACGTTTGAACGCTTGGAAACCCGTGGCGGAAGCGGATGCCGTCGATGATCCACCAGCCCGTCAAAAACGAGAGGTAGTAGGCGGTGTAAGCAAGCGCGCCGGCGATCCCATAGAAGTAACCGAGGATGGCCGCGTTCATGATCGATCGTGCGAAAATCCACGTCGTCACCTGGCTCAGCGCGAGCGTCCAGATGCCGGGCAATTGTCCGTCCGTCCCATGACCTCGAAAGAATGCCCCCTCTGTCTGGGCGCGGGGCGATAAGATGAGGCTCGCAAGTGCGACGAGGCCTGTGATGACTGCGAGTGTTATAAGCGTGTCTGACATTTGGGTTCCGGCGGTCGGTGGATGATGTGCCTGCCGACCCGGGAGGCCGACGATGCGCAGCGGTAGCCGCCGGTTGTGACAACCGCGAGCCCGAAACCCGGCTTTCGCAACAAGTTGAAACCGATCAGACGCGAGCGCACGAAACTGTGATCCACCGTGCGAATAGCGCGCGCGGTTCAAAGTCCGCCGAAGGTGCGCAATGCCCAAACGGTGCCGATGCCAACGGCCATCGTCGCAATGAGATTGCGGGTTGCGATCGCCGTGAGCGCCGAGGTCGCGGCTGCCATCCACTCATTCGGGCCGCCGCTGACAATTGCGGATGCGACCAACGAGATGATCAGGCAGCCGGGCAGGGCGTCCAATGCACGGGCCCAGGCTCCGGTCGTTGGCAGGCTCTGGCCAACGATCACACCGGTCACGCGGATCGCGAACGTGCCGAAAGCCAGGATCACGATGGTCGCACCAAGCGGGCCGAAAAGCGCCTCGAAGGACATGGTTGGTCACGCCTTCGCTGCGGGTTGGATTGCAGCCGTTGCAGCACCGATGACGCCGCCTGCGATCAGCGCCCACGTCGCGTCGATCGCACCGGTCGCGAGGATCCCGGTCACGGCCACGACGGAGGCGAACCAAGGGAGAAGGGAGGTGCGTCCGCGCCAAAGGGACCGGGTGATCGCGATGAAGGCTGCGGTAAAGGCGAAGTCCATGCCGAGCGCGCGCGGGTTTGGGATTTCCGAGGCCAGCACGGCACCGGTGATCGTTGAGGCGAGCCAAGCGACGACGAGCACCAGACCGCCACCGACGAGATACCAATACCCAACGTCCTGACCTTCGGCGCGACGCCCCATCATGCGCGCCCAGTTTTCATCGGTGGCGAGGTGTGCGCCAAGCGCGATCTGCCACCAGGGGCGCCCCACATAGATGTCGCGGATGGACGCCGTTACGAGCAGAAGGCGGAGGTTGAGGACGAGGCCTGCAACGGCAGCCGCGATGGCACCGCCGCCTGCGATGGTTCGCTCGACGGTCACGATTTGCGAGGCGCCCGCAAAAACCGTTGCGCCCATCACGCCGACGTTAAGCCCGCTCATGCCGGCTTGCGCTGCGAGCAGACCGAACGCGAGCCCATAGATGGCGACGCCGACGGCGAGCGGCGCGCAATCGACAGCGCCGCGGCGCACGTCTTGCCGCGCGATTTGAGACACTGGATCGACCACCGAAATCGACAAGCCTCGGAACAAAGAGTGCCGGGACCCCGTCGTGAGAGACCCGTCACGAGAGCGCCGACGCAAGAGCTCCGATGTGAGAGCTCCGGCGTGAGAGTTCCGGCATCGAATACGTCCTGAACCCGCGCGCGGGATGCGCATCGTTCAACGTTAGATCAGCTTGGCCATCGCGATTGCGGTGTCGCTCATGCGGCAGGAAAAGCCCCATTCGTTGTCATACCAGGACAGCACCCGGACGAGCTTGCCGTCGACAATCTGGGTCTGTGTGAGGTCGAAGTTGGATGACGACGGTGAGTGGTTGAAGTCCACGGACACGAGTGGTTCGTCATGAACGCTCATGACGCCTTTCAGGGCGTTTTCCGATGCGTGCTTCATTGCGTCGTTCAATTCATCGACCGTGGTTTCGCGACCGGGGATGATTTTGAGATCAACAACCGACACGTTCGGCGTTGGCACGCGAATGGCTGTGCCATCGAGCTTCCCGTTGAGTTCCGGGAGCACCAGTCCAACAGCCTTCGCCGCCCCTGTTGACGTTGGGATCATCGAGACGGCTGCGGCCCGGGCCCGGCGCATATCGGAGTGCGCCTGATCAAGGATGCGCTGGTCATTTGTGTAGGCGTGGATCGTCGTCATGAAGCCGGATTGGATGCCGACCAGGTCGTTCAGAATTTTCGCGACCGGTGCGAGGCAATTCGTGGTGCAAGAAGCGTTGGAGACGATTTTGTGGTCACCGGTCAGCTGATCATGATTGACCCCGTAGACGACGGTCAAATCAGCACCCTTCGACGGCGCCGAGACGAGAACGCGCTTGGCACCAGCTTCCAGGTGGGCTGCAGCTTTGTCGCGATCCGTGAAGATGCCGGTGCATTCCATCACGATATCGATACCCATACCGCCCCAGGGTAATTTTGATGGGTCGCGCTCTGATAGAATTTTGATCGGGCTGCCGAGGCCGACATCCATCTGGTCGCCGTCGACGGTCACGGTGCCGGGAAACCGACCGTGCACCGAATCATACTTGAACATGTGCGCGTTGTCGGTTGGCGATGCGAGATCGTTGATCGCAACAACTTGAAGATCATCGCGTTTTGCCTCCGCGATGGCGCGCAGGACATTGCGGCCGATGCGGCCAAACCCTGAGATTGCAACCTTCACTGTCATGCCAAGTGGCTCCCGTTTCGCCTGATTTTGCCAGCGTACGCGGCGTGTTCCTTACCCACCCCATGCGTGTGAGGCGCGTTTCTTGAGCCGGAGTATTGAGGGGGCGATCGCCTGTCAATTGTGCGAAATCAACGGCGTGTGGTGGAAACTTCGGCAAGCGAGCGGCGGGTTTTGCACGGCTGCGGATCAGCTTCGCCTCTCGTGCATTGGTTTTGCGCTGGCGCGCACCTATGGTCTGGGCTCAGGACTTCGGGGTGGCGGCACCCGGGAGCGCCTTGTCCAGAGCGGGATGCTATGGCGAAACGCGCAGTCAAAAAGGCTTCGAAGCGAGCGGACGAGGACGCCGTTTCCAACGACGGTGATGCACGTCCAAAATCCGAAAAGTCCGCGATCCGGCCTGTTGCCAAGGGCGCTGCCAAATCAGGCTCGAAGAATGCGGCAGGCGCCCGGCGCAAAGTTGCGGCTGGATCGAAGGCTACGTCGACCCGGAAGGGCGTGCGGGCGGACGAGGATGCCGCTGGTGCGATACGGGGCGAGGTCAAAGCGCCCGGCGCCGGTTCCGGTCGGGCGCCCGCTCAAAAAGTGAAAGCACAAGCGGCCCCTGCGACGACCCGCGGCGCAAGACCGTCGGAGCCGGAAGAGACGATTGAGACGCTGCGGCGTGAACTGGCTGCGGCGCGCGCGCGCATCATTGAACTGGAGCAGCGGCAGTCCGAAGTGATGGACCGGATCGATTGGGTTCTGGACGCATTGCAGTCGGCCGTTGGCGCTGGTGCCGAGGCTGACGAACAGGATTGAGAAATTCAAAGTGCCAGACACCAAAAACGCGAGCGCAAAGCCTGTGCTGGATGCGGCACCCGGTTCGTCATCCGAAGCACCGATGGGGCAGATCAACGTCCAAGTGAACGGTCGTTCCTATCGGCTTGCCTGCGGTGCAGGTGATGAGCAACGCGCTGAAGATCTGGCCAACCATGTGCGAAAAACGGTCGACACACTGATCAACGAGCATGGCCATGCCGGCGATGATCGGCTTTTGCTCATGGCTGCGATGTACATTGCCGATGAGCTGTTTGATGCCCGCGATCAGTTGGCCTATGCGGAGCAGAAAGCGGACGCCGAATTGGCAGGCGAGCCGCCCAGGCGCGAAAGCGATGATGAGCCGCCGGCATCTTCGTAGACCGTCGGGACCAACACGTTCACCGCATTTTTACTCACCGCGCGATGACGCGGAGTTTTGGGTTGACCTGTCTGACCGCTTTCGCGTCGTCCTTGCTGATGTAGCTGCCGCTCGCAGAAACAGATTTGAGGGACGTCACGTTGAGCAGTTCGCTCAGGCCGAAAGCTGTGACCCGCGTGTTGCCGATATTGAGAAAGCGCAATCGAAGCTTCAGTAGGTGCGAGAGACCTTCATCCGTCAGGTCGGTATTATACAGGGATAGCCGCTCCAGCCGGTCGAGCGATGCAAAAGAGGTGAGGTCGGCAGACACAAGTCGCGTGCTGGAAACGACGAGGTTCTCCAGCGCCGTCATCTCGCCGATCGCCGCAAAGCCTGCCGACGTAATTTCTTTGTTTCCGGCAAGGTCGAGCGACGAGAGGCTGCGCGCGCGAGCAAGGCCTTCAAGCGCAACATCGGTTACGCCGCTGTAGGTCGCGCTGATCCGGCGTAGCCTTGGAGCAGATCCGAGCGCTCCAAGCCCGGGGCCCAGCCGGGTAAAACTGATCGTAATTTGGCGCAGCGACTTCAACTCGGCGAGGCTCTTAAGCGCTGCGGGTGTGAGCGTCGCAATATTGGACAGGTTCAAACTGCTGACGCTTGGACCTTCGACAACAAAAGCTGCGACCGCTTCGTCGCTGATCTCACTCCGGACCAGGCTTAGGGATCTCAGGCGGGGCAGCCGGGCAAGAGCCGCCAGACCTTGGGGCCCGAGCTTTGCGTTGCTCAAACTGAGCCGCTGGATTGACGCCAGATCCGCAACAGCTTCTGCGAGGTCATCGCCGACCGTGTCGCCATGGTAGCCAAGCCCTGGGCTCAAGAGCTGAAGGTTTCTCAGTTGCTGCATCTCCTGCAACGCGCCAAGGCTCGACGGCTCAAGCCCGGTGACCTCGTGCAGCGTCAGCGATGTGATTGTCGTGCTCGCGTTCAGTGCAGCAAGCGCGCCCGGCTCGAGATGAGCGCGGTAGAGCACGAGGGATTTAAGCGTCGGAATGGCCGCGATCGCGCCGAGGCAGCCCGATGAGAGACGACCGTCCTGAATGCGGATCGAAGTGAGCTTTACGAGCTGGTTCAGCATTGCGCAGTCGGCGTCGACCAACTGGCGGCCATCACGCGCGCGAAACGAAACGTAGTTAAGCCTATTGATCGTTGCCGCCGTGATCGCTTTGTTTCGATACCTGATGCCCAGCTCATTGAGGCGGGCGACGAGGTCCGTTGAGCGAATTTTAATGACGCTGGACTTTGCGTCGGGAGGCGTCGGCGGCGTGAACGCGAGAGCTGGTGTGCCAACGATCAGTCCGATTGAGACTGCGAAGCCGATTTTGAGTGTGCGCATCATCAGAGAGACCCTTCGCGTTCAACGTTCCGACCGCCTCGACATCGCAATCGAGAGGCCAACTCACCTGCTTGGGTATTTTGCCGGGGAGCCTCGATAAGTTGTTAGTCGAGCGGCATTAACCGACTTGGAAGCCGCTCCAATACGGGTCCCGGCGATCAACGGTGATCGTATTGTGACCGGTCATCCGTGCCCATCCTTCGATCGATGGAATAATGGCATCGATGTTACCAACTTTGGTCGCGCGCTCGGCGCGCCCCGAAAACTGTGATCCGATGATGCTTTCGTGGATGAAATCGTCGCCAATCTTCAGGCGTCCTTGGGCCACCCATTGCGCTATGCGTGCAGACGTACCTGTGCCACAGGGCGATCGGTCGATCGCGCGTCGTCCGTAGATAACTGCATTGCGGGCCGTACTGTTTGGCTTGGTCGGTGCGCCGGTCCAAAGCACATGACTGACGTGATTGATGTCCGGGTTTTCCGGGTGCGCGAACGTATAACGGGCGTTCAGGTTTTCCCTCATTGGTCCGGCCCAGCGGATCAAATCGTCCGGCGCGACATGGGCGAGGTCTTGGAAATTCTCTTGCGCCTCGACGATCGCATAAAAATTGCCTCCGTAGGCGACATCGCACGTAACCGGACCGAGCCCTGGAACGTCGGCCTCCAAGCCGGTTGCGAAAAGAAACGCTGGCACGTTCGTCAGTCGGACGCTTGTGACGTCATCGCCGTCTTGCACGTAGTCGGCGATGACGAGGCCTGCGGGGGTATCGAGGCGGAGTTGGCCCTGGCGTTTCGGCTCAACGAGGCCGTGCTCGATGGCAAACGTTACAACGCCAATCGTGCCGTGACCACACATCGGCAGGCAGCCTGACGTCTCGATATAGAGCACACCGATATCGCAGTCGTCGCGGGTCGGCGGATAGAGGAGCGCGCCGGACATCATGTCGTGTCCGCGCGGCTCAAACATTAATGCTGTCCGGATCCAATCGTATTGCGCAAGAAAATGTTGACGGCGAGCGAACATGGTATCGCCGTCGAGGCGTGGGATCGCACCGCCGGTCACAAGCCGCACGGGATTGCCGCACGTATGGCCATCAATACAGAAGAAGGTCGCGCCAGACATGGTGCTGTCTCCAAACCGGTTCCGCCCAAATGCGATGTGTCTTGCAGCCATCGCAACCATCGCCGTCTTCTGGATCGGTGCGCTGGGTCTGAGCAACGAGGCGCATGCGCAGTTCGCCACCTGTGCAGTTCCACCGATGCCCGTCGTCGCTCTGGATCTTAAACGCTACTACGCCGATCGGTCCGGCACGATTGTCGATGCAAAACTGAAGCGGGCTTATGAAGCAGAAACCGATTCGCTCCGTCAGTATCTTCGCACGGTCACGCGACGAGCCGACCGCGCATGGACAAAGACCAAGAGAGATGAACGACAGGCGGCCGCACGATGTGGGCTCCTCTGGCTGCACCAATGGGCGGAAGGCGGCGCGCTTCTCGGCAAGATGGCGACCAAGCAGGCGGAGTATCGCCGCAAATGGGAACATACGGGATTGGCTCTGGCCTATCTGAAGCTCCGTCCGTTTGCCACGCCGGACCAGCATGCAGCAATTGCGAACTGGCTGACGCGGCTGGCGAGAGCATCTGAGCAGTTTCAAATGGCGCCCGGTCGCAAGCCAAACAACCATCTCTATTGGTTGGCGCTCGGACTTGGAGCAACGGCCATCGCAACGGATAACGCGCTGATGTGGGCGCGCACCGAAGCGATCGTGGAACGGGCGGCGCAACAGATCGACGCCAACGGTGCCCTTCCGCTCGAGATGGCGCGCGGGCGCCGAGCGCTGCACTATCACGTCTTTGCACTCATGCCGCTGGTGGTTCTTGGCGAGCTTGGTTTTGCGCGCGGCCGCGATTGGTATGCGTTGAACGGAGCAGCATTTCATCGCCTGGTCGGCCTGACCGTCGAAGGCATCAAGACGCCTGCGACGTTCGATCAACTGGCCCGGCGCAAACAAACCCGTCCCATCAATCGTCGCGCGGGGTGGGCCTGGATTTACGCAAAGCGGTTCCCAGAGGCGAAATTACCAGCCACCTTGACGGATAAGCGGCGTCACCGTTTGCTCGGTGGAGATGTTGCCGTTCTCGTCCGCGTTCTTGAGCGTCTGTCAGCCAGGTGAGCGGCAGCACCTGTCCGCCAACCCAAGCGAGGCTGAGATGAACGATCTCGTTCCTGACAAGCTTGTCCTTGCAGCCCGCCGCCAATGGCGTTGGACTGGAACGGAACGGCCGCCGTTCGCCGAGCAGACGGAAGCAGGCCCGAATTCCAAACAGGAATCCGTTTGGGACTATCCGCGTCCGCCGCGGATTGAACGCGTCAGTTCGTGCCTCAAGGTCCTGTCAGGCGACAGCGTGCTTGCGGAGACGACCGGTAGTTGTCGCGTCCTCGAAACATCGCACCCGCCGACCTACTATTTTCCGCCGGACGATGTTGATCACGCGCAGATCCTCGTCTCGCCACGACAAACGCATTGCGAATGGAAGGGGCTGTCGAACAACGTTGTCCTCGTTAACGGAACGACCGTCGGCTGGACGCTGCAAGAGAGCTACCCTGAGTTTCGGCCGCTCAAAGGATGGTATGCGTTTTATCCGCATGGACTTGCCTGTTTTGTGGATGATGTCCGGGTTGTGCCACAGGATGGCCCTTACTATGGCGGATGGGTTACTCCACAGATCGTCGGACCAATGAAGGGTGCGCCTGGAAGCCAAAGTTGGTGATCACCTCGTCTTTGTTCACGTCGTTCGTGAGATTTCCGATTGGTTGCTCAGTGAGTTGGCATGGCACGACGGTTTCGATTTCCCCTGTCTACTTTGCGAGCGCTGGCATCATGCGTCGCGATCGCTTTACCGCTCGCGGTCAGCCAGACCGCGAGCGTTGTTGCCGAGGAAACGAAATCACCGCAGCCGGAAGAGGCGTGGAACGACGCCGACCAGATTGCGGCGCTCAAGACCTGCCTGCGCGATCTTGCGAAGATCAAAGCGACGGTCGTCAAAATTGAGCCCGTCCGCAAAGGCAAATGCGGAACGCCCGCGATGGCCGAGGTCTCCGCACTTGAGACGCCCGACGGCACGATCACATTCCGCCCGGCGGTCGAATTGAACTGCGCAATGGTTGTCGCGCTTTCGCGGTGGCTTGGCGATCATGTGCAACCAGCTGCAAAACGCATGGTCGGTGCGCCACTGAAGCGGCTGACGGGCGTCGGCGGCTACTCATGCCGCAATCGCAACGGCGCACGCAGCGGTCGGCTGAGCGAACATGCTTTCGGCAACGCTTTTGATGTTGCGCGCTTTGAGTTTGCGAATGGTCGACGGTTCAGTGTGAAGGGTGCCTGGGGGCCGACACGCCGCGACCTGCTTCCGTCAGCGGAGCGGTCCGAAGCGCCTGCCACTTTGAAAAAACCAACCTTCAGGCGAGAACAGAGGCTGACGCGTCGCGAGCAGCGGCGATTGAGACGACAGGAACGACGCGAGGCGCGTGCCCGTCGCCGGGCTGAACGCGCGGCCAGGCGCAAAGAGCGCCGCGAAAGCCGTCGAGCGCGGCAACGGGCGGCAAGCCAGTCTCAAGCGGATACTGATGTCATAGCGGGTGTCCCGCCCGTCCCCACGTCGCGCGATGAAGGGCTTGGTCTCAGGGCACCGGTCCGCAACCCATTGCGCGTGCCGCCCGGCCGTGCACGGCGCGAAGCTGTGTCGCGCATCGTCCGTGTCGCTGCCGCAGCCGGGACCGTTCGCCAAACGGCCAAACCGGTTGACCCGCAACCAACGCTCGTCAGACACGCGTCTCGCCGTGTCGTCGCACGACCGGCAAAGTCGGGAGGTGCTCGGGCTCAATCATCGGGCTCGAAAGCTGCGGCATGGGTTGGCAAACGGGCATCCAAACCTGCGCCAAAGGCCACAGTCGCGCCACCGTCAGTCCGTCAGACACCGCGCGCGCTGTTCCTTCGCCAGATCCATGCGGATGCGTGCAAGCTTTTTGGCACCGTTCTGGGGCCAGAAGCGAATGAAGCGCACCGCGATCACTTCCATCTCGATCTCGCACCGCGCAAGCGCTCAAACTACTGCCGTTGAACCCAATCCCCGAGCTGTGACAAGCCGCCCCGACGGACCGGCCGGGTGGTCCTCCGGCGCGAGGTGGCGCGGCACGCTGGCCGTGATAGGTTCCCCGCAACCGAAAAAACTGGCGACCGGGAGAACTTGAGGAATGGCCAAAGAACCGACCGACGAACAACGCCGGAAACTGCGCTCCAAGGCGTGGTTCGACAACCCTGACAACGCCGACATGACGGCGCTTTATCTCGAGCGCACGATGAACTTCGGCTTGACGCTCGATGAGCTACAGTCCGGTCGGCCGATCATCGGCATCGCGCAATCGGGTTCTGATATCGCACCTTGTAACCGCCACCACCTCCAACTCGCTGATCGCGTGCGCGAGGGCATCCGAGAGGCGGGCGGCATCGCATTCGAGTTTCCAATCCATCCGATCCAGGAAACCTGTAAGCGGCCAACGGCCTCGATCGACCGCAATCTTCAATACTTGTCGCTCGTCGAGGTTCTGCACGGCTACCATATCGACGGTGTTGTGCTGACGACGGGCTGCGATAAGACGACGCCCGCTCAAATCATGGCAGCCGCAACGGTCAATATGCCAGCGATCGTGTTGTCCGGCGGTCCCATGTTGAACGGCTGGTTCAACGGCGAACGCACGGGCTCGGGGACGATCGTCTGGAAGGCGCGCGAGATGATGGCGCGCGGCGAGCTCGACTACAAAGGCTTCGCCGAATTGGTCGCGTCATCGGCTCCATCTGCCGGCCATTGCAATACGATGGGCACGGCATCGACAATGAACTCGCTCGCTGAGGCGCTTGGCATGAGCTTGCCGGGCTGCGCGGCGATCCCTGGCCCCTACCGCGAACGCCAGCAAATGGCCTACCTGACGGGCAAGCGCATCGTCGACATGGTGTGGGAAGACCTCAAGCCATCCGACATTCTCACGCGTGAAGCGTTCGAAAACGCAATCGTTGTGAACTCGGCAATTGGTGGCTCAACCAATGCGCCGATCCATCTCAATGCGATTGCAAAGCATGTCGGAGTTGAACTCAACAACGATGACTGGGAGCGGCTCGGCTACGATGTTCCGCTGCTCGTCAATTTGCAGCCAGCGGGCGAATACCTGGGCGAAGAGTATCATCGCGCGGGTGGTGTGCCGGCGGTCGTTGCCGAGCTTATCCAGGCGGGCCTGATCAATCCGAAGCCGACCACGGTCAACGGCAAAAGCCTGATGGAAAACTGCGAAGGCCGCTTCTCAAACGATCGACGCGTCATCAAGCCGTTCGCCGAACCGATGAGAGGCAATGCGGGCTTCCTCAATCTGAAAGGCAACCTGTTCGCGTCTGCGATCATGAAGACGTCTGTGATCTCTGAAGAGTTCCGCGAGCGCTACCTGTCGAACCCCGATGACCCGAACGCATTCGAAGGCCGCGCTGTGGTGTTTGAAGGGCCTGAGGATTACCACGACAGGGTAGATGATCCGTCGCTCGAGATCGATGCACACAGCATTCTGTTCATGCGGGGCGCGGGCCCCGTTGGCTATCCGGGCGCGGCTGAGGTCGTGAACATGCGCGCGCCTGATTATCTTTTGAAGAAAGGCGTCAGCGCGCTGCCGTGCATTGGCGATGGCCGACAGTCCGGCACCTCCGGATCACCGTCGATCTTGAATGCATCGCCTGAGGCTGCGACCGGCGGCGGCTTGGCGTTGGTCAAAACTGGCGACCGCATCCGGATTGATCTCAACAAGCGGACGGCGAACATCTTGATTTCGGATGACGCGCTCGCGTCACGGCGCGATGCCTTGGCAGCAGCCGGCGGCTTTAAATATGCGGATCACCAAACGCCTTGGCAGGAGATCCAGCGCGGCATCGTTGATGAACTTTCCGAGGGCATGGTGCTGAAGCCTGCGGTCAAATATCAGCGCATCGCGCAAAAGGGTCTTCCGCGCGACAACCACTAAATCATGTCCTGTCGGGAGCGCCGTGCCGTTTGCGGCCTTAAAGGCGTCTCCATGCGGACTTGAAGCTCCATGGAGCGATCGGCGATGACTATGCGTTAAAACCGCATTGGATTTTTCGCTGTCTGTGGTGGAACGCCTTCGCGCGCTTTTTTCAGGTGGCGGCGTCACATTTCGCTTGGACCGAGCAGTGCTCGCCAATGATGAAAGCCGCCCACTTTGCCTAGCCAATTGGGCGTTTCACCACCACAACTCTGTTCTGCCGGCGGCGTTCAGAATTGTGGCCGTGTCGTTCAGTTTCCGTTCAGCGCCGGGCAGCGATAACGGCGTCATGACGGGGTGCGTGCTTGATAAACGGCTCGAATGCGGGCTCGCGCGTCGCCGTGAAAGCTGAAGTGCTCGGAGTTTCCATGCTGCGATGACCATCAAGTGACCTTAAAGCGGTCGCCCCGTTGGCGAACTCAACCGCTTTGTTACCCAAATAAGTTTGCAGTCGTTCTTTGTCGCGTCGGCCTTGTCGGTCGTGTTGCAAGACGGTTGTGCGCGCACGCGCAACGGATCGGCGTCTTTCCCCCGGCGCCGCGATGGACGGCGTGCGCTCCTTTTGGTGGACGGGCCTGCCCCGCTTGCCTGTCTGCCCAAACTGGCCTGCCGCCTTGCGGTGGGCCTTTTTTTTGCGCGACCCCGCCACGGCACTGGCGCCATAAATCGCGCGCTCGTTTTCAACCGAAGCATGAGTTGCTGTCACCCAGCGTTCAGCTTCACGCTGCTAAATCGCGGCGTGCTGGCGGTTGATTTGAACTCGCGCCAGCCCGCAAGCGTTTCAGTCGCGCGCGCACCTGCCATTCCAATTTCAAGCCGTTCGGCGGGCGATCGCGACTTTGAAAACACATTGGGCACTACCGCCCAGGAGGAGTTGAACATGAAGATGATCATCGCGGCGTTCGTTCTGGCCTTGTCGGCCGTCGGATTGACAACGCCTGTTGTCGCTGCAGGGCCGGGTGGCTCTGCGCTCGGTTTGAAACACGCACCAGGCGATGGCCTGTTGCGGTCCGTTGATTTCCGCTGCGTCGCTGTTGGCCGCACCATTCGCGGCGGTCGCATTCGTGGAACGCGCCGTGTAACGGAGGGCTTTCGCCGTCGGGGCGCGTGCCGCCGGGCGCTGCGCCGTTGCAACCGCGCACTGAACCGTCGCCAGCGTGCTGGTTTGAACCCATTTGGACGCTGCCGCGTCGCTCGTGTACGCCGGATTTTCTAATCCGTTTCGACGTCGAGCCTGAAGACATAATGCGCCACCGGTTCTTGCGAGCCGGTGGCGTTTTGTTTTTAGCGTCAGGTCTTAAAGACCTGCATGTCTGTGTGGTTGCGGCAGGTTGAGCCATTCAATCTCGGTTTCATCGCGGGCGTATGCCGTGCTTGGCGGCTGTCCGTCGGTGAGATTGGCGCGTCGGTTTTGGCTCCACTGCGGTCCGGCACCGGGGATGAGGTTGAGGATGTGCTCGGCGCGCCAAAGGCCTTTGGTGTTTCGTTTGCTCATGATTGTCTCCTTTCTCCGTGTGTGATGGGACGCCCCGTTGATTTAATACTGGTCGAGGGCGCGCAACGCGTGGGCCTCGGAGATCACCGTATCTTCAACCAGTTGCGGTCCGAGGCGATGCAACGTGCGCTTCAGGCGCCGCCGTCTTGCTTGCCGCGCCAGCACTTCGATGAGCCGGCTCGCGCCAAATCTCGCGTTGATTGCATGATTTTGCATTTGCCTCGTCTCCAGTTGGATCGATGGTTTCGGTCAGACCTGTGCGAAGCCGCCATCGGCTGCGAACTCAGCGCCGGTCACGTAAGATGCTTCCGGCGAAGCGAGGAACGCGACGACGTTGGCGATCTCGGCTGGTTTTGCGAACCGGCCGAGTGGCGTTGCGCTCGAAATGTGCTGAGCAAAGCCATCGAGCGTCGCAGCGTTTAAGCCGAGCTTGTCGAAGATTGGCGTTTCGGTTGCCCCCGGCGCCACCGCGTTGATGCGAATGCCACGCGGGGCAAGTTCCAGCGAAAGCGTCCGCACGATCGATCGCAGCGCCGCTTTGGTCGCGACGTACACGCTGGCCGTCGGCAGGCCTTTCACATTGCCCGCCGATGTGTTGACGACGATGGATGCTCCGTCAGCCAAGTGCGGAACGGCTTTCTGGATGGTGAAGTAGGTGCCTTTGACGTTGGTGTTGAATTGCCGGTCGAAGTGGTCGTCATCCACGTCTTCGAAGGGCACGAACTGCGCAATCCCCGCATTGACGAAGAGCGCATTGATCTTGCCGAGGCCGCTGTTGATTTCCGCGAAGGCCCTGGCCACTGCGTTGTGGTCAGTTACGTCAACGCGAAAGCCGACGGCATCGCTGCCGAGTTCCGAAACCGCCTGGTCGAGGGTTTCGCGGGTGCGCCCAAAGACAACGACACGATAACCCTCGTCGATAAACTTTTGCGCGCTGGCAAAGCCGATGCCTGTGCTGCCGCCCGTTACGACTGCGACCGGCTTCTGTTCGTCGTGTTTCTGGTGGCTCATGATCATCTCCTTTTTCTGCGCTGCCGTGTCTCCGGCAGTGCTGTTGGAGGCAACATGGTCGATGTCATTTCATAATTGAAATTGATTATTTGTATCGTTATTATTCATATCATGAATTTAAGTGGCTTCGATCTCAACCTGCTGATGGTCTTCAACGCGCTGATGGCCGAGCGTCACGTCACGCGTGCTGCCGAACGCATCGGCATGTCACAGCCCGCCCTGTCGAATGCGCTCGGGCGGTTACGGTATCACTTGAAGGACGACCTATTCGTTCGCTCACGCGCCGGCATGCAGCCAACGCCGCGCGCAATGGAACTGGCCGAGCCAATTCGGGCAGCCCTTGAACAGGTGGAGGGCGCGCTCACGGCGCCGACCTTTGATCCGGTAACAGCTGACCGCCAGTTCGTCGTTGGCCTCACAGATTACGCGGTCATTACGCTGTTCCCGTCGCTCATGGCGCATCTTCAAAGTGAGGCCCCGGGCATTCGGCTGCGGCTCATCGCGCACGGCGGTCATACGCTGAAGATGTTGGATGACCAGGTCATTGATTTTGGGATTACAGCGCTTACGGTCGTGCCGCCAGCGTATGGAAGCGTAACGCTCGTTGACGAAGGTTATGTGCTTCTGATGCGTCGCGGGAACTCACTCATGAAGGGGCGTCTTACGCTGAAGCGGTATGCGGCGGCGCGACATCTTTTGATGTCACCCCGTGGCGATGCAACGGGCTTCGTCGATGCCAACCTTGCAGAACACGGCCTGATGAGAACGGTCGCGGTCACCGTCAGCAATTTTTCAGCAGCCCCACCCCTGATCGCCGCGAGCGACCTTGTCATGGCTTGCCCGAAACAAATCGCTGAGCACTATGCCCCGCTCTATGATCTTGGCGTGCGTCCGGCGCCGTTCCAAGGGCCGCGTGAGTTTGCAACAGCAATTCTCGTTTGGCACAAAAGCTACGGAGCCCATCCGGCTCACGACTGGTTACGCGAAACACTTGTTGGGTTTGCTGACGCGCGATCGTGAAACGGCCCAAGGCGACGGGCGACCTCACACTTTCAGCGTTGGATCGAGCATCTCGCTCGCCAGCCGCTCGCCATGTCCAGCCTCCACGAGCCGGTTGTAGGCGTCGAGCATGGCCTGCTGGATCGCGTGCGCGTCCGGATCGTTTTGCATCAGAAGGCCTGCATACTCCATGTCTTTCCGGCAGTTGCCGATCGAGAACTTGTTGCGTTTGTAATCGCCATCGATGGCGCCTTGGGCGAATTGGTCGAGCGTGCGCGAGCCCGCGGCGCCCTTTGCGGCGAGCTTGTAGAACTTCGCAATGTCGATGTCGCGGCTTTGCGCCTGCTTGATCGAATGGACGACGAGCTGACGGAGACCAACGGTCAGGAAGTTATTCAAGAGCTTTACGGTGTGTCCCTGACCAACGGGGCCAAAATGCTCGACGTCCGAGCTGTAGGTCGCCAGCAGCGGATGTGCGCGCGCAAAGTCAGCGTCACCGGCGCCAACGAAGGTGCCAAGTTCGCCTGACGCTGCTTGCGCCGGACCGCCGACCACGGGGGCATCCACGAATGCCACGCCCTGCGCCGATAACGCTTCGGCCAAGTTGCGCGAGACATCTGGCTTCGATGTTGTGATGTCGACGATCATCTGGCCGGGCCGGAGCGACGGTTGCATCGTCGCGACGAGGTCTTGCACCGTCTCAGCGCTGTTGACACAGATCATGATGATGTCCGTCTCGGACACCAAATCGGCAATCGTGGAGGCTTCTGCGGCGCCCTCGGCGACCAGCGCATCGATCGGCGCGCGATTCCGGTTTGCGATGACGGTAACCGGATAGCCCGCCGCCATGAGGTTGCGGCACATACCGGAGCCCATCATGCCCGCGCCAACAAACCCAACGCGATCCTGCCCGCCGCCTGACATTGCCCGATCTCCTTAGTCGGCGTTGTCCGTTACCTATGACTGTGGCGGCAATTGAGGTTCCGATCAATGCCGTCGGCGCGCGAGACCCGTCATGCTCGTATCCGAGCGATCGCCTTCCAATATCCTTCTTCTTCCATCAGGCGTTCGGTTGCGTGGACGGTGCCGCGACTGTCGACAAGAAATCGTTCAGGTGAGCCGGTTGGCATAACAGCTGCGGCAACCTGATCGTCCTCGTCCCAAAGAATTGCAAATGGCAGTTCATTATCGCGCGCAAAGCCCTCGCAATATTTCCGATGGTTCGCGTCGAGGGCATACGTGCCGGACGTGATCGCGTGGACTTCACGAATAGTTCCGGGAAACGCTTTCCGGAGGATCGCAAGGCGCACAAGATCGAGATTGTAATAGTAATTCGATCGGTATCCTCCCAATACCAGGACGACGAGAAACTCACCGGGATTGAGAGACTTGATGACTTCGTCAAAACGAACATCTGGAACGTTGTTACGGATTTCACCGAGCGGATCGTGAGCCGGCAACTGATAGTTAATCGGAAAGGTCTCTCCGACCCATGCCGGTGTTTCCGAGACAGGTGGGCGTTTTTCAAGCTCAGCCAACCGGCGCTCGACTTCCCAGATGTCACTTGAAAAGCCCTTCGCTTTTTGCGCCATTTCCAAAGCGCGGGCTGTTTCGCCTTTTTGTTCCGAGATAAGGCTTTCGGTGTAGGCATCTAGGCTGCTGTCAATTGTTGAGTATGACGCCTGTTGGGCGCGAACGCGCGCATCGCGCGTTGCCGCAAGATAAAACTCGGCCTTTTGCAAATTCCGATCGACTGCGTAAGCCAGAGCGAGAAACGACAACACATTATAGTTGTCGTTCTGAGCAAGCTGATCGGGTGTGGCGATCTTGCCTTGAAGCCTCTTGAAGAAGCCAACAAATGGTTGTGACAGGTATGTCTCGAGAGATCTAATTAGGCTTGGGTAGACGGAAAGGGCACCTTGCTTCCAATATCTGGTCAGCTCTTCCAGATCGCAGTGTCCGCGTGCGATTTGCCTTTTCAAGCTGGCGCCCGGCCACGGGGCGGTGACGATCCCAAATGGCCACAGGGATGGCTCCGTGCGATACGTTTGGCCATCGGGGTCCGCAAGCAAAAAGACGTTCTGTTCTCGATTAAGTTGCGCGCGCTCAATCCGCCCTTCTGTAAGTTCTGCGCGACCCATCGATAGGATTGCCCAGCCGGCTGTAAGGCCAAGAGCGGCGGCTGGGCTTGCGTCGTGAACAGCCAGGATGAGATACGAACGATCTTGGAATCGCGCGCGTTGCTCATCCGGCATTGTTGTTGGGGTGAGCGCGTCTGACAAGAGCCTTGACCCATTCTAGACTCTGTTGAAAGCAATCAACAGCATACGTACCAATGCTCTGTCGCCCCAAGCTCTTTTACATCTCGCTTGCTCGCGGCGGGTTGCTAAGGTCGCGGCGTGGCAAACGCGCAACTCCGGAGCCCGAACGATGTCGCAACAGGAGCCTCAAGCCGAAGTTTCATTTTGTCCGGCCCCGACAGAAGCAGACATCAGCGATATGGCGGACGTGTTGATCGATTGCACGGTGGGTGGTGCGAGTGTCGGCTTCATGAACCCGCTCTCGACGGATGAGGCCCAGGCGTTCTGGCGCGATCAGGCGACGATGCTCGAAGATGGTGGGCGGATGTTGTTCGTCGCCCGCCTCGGTGATCGCATCGTTGGCACAGCGCAAGTGGTCCCAGCCAACATGCCGAACCAACCGCACAGAGCTGACATCTCAAAGATGCTCGTGCATCGTGCCGCGCGCCGCCAGGGTCTTGGCGGGAAACTGATGACGGCTGCCGAAGACTACGCCCGGTCGATCGATCGCACCGTTCTTGTGCTTGATACGGCGAGCGATGACGCTGAGCGGCTGTACCAGCGTCATGGTTGGACGCTGGTCGGTGTTGTGCCAGATTTTGCGCTTTGGCCAGATGGCGGTCTGACGTCGACCCGGTTTTATTACAAGCGGCTGACCTGAGGCCTGCGCAAGCGTTGGCTACTGTGCACTCGCCCCATGATTATGGCCGTGATCATGCCCGTTTTCATGGCTGTTTTCATGGCCGGGACCACGCCCAGAATGCGCCGCGCCGCGACCAGCATAGCCGCGGAGTTGCGCGTACTTCTGGAGTTGTTCTGCTGACAAAAGCGGGGTGACCGCGAGGTGGGCGGCGAGGTGCGTGGCACGCAACTGCCCGCGGAGATCGGCACTTGCTGCGACTTGCCGGGCGAGCGCTTCAAGAGTTGCGCGCTCGCTCTTGAACAGGGCATCGAGCGCCTTCTCGCTTGCGATGAACTGGGCACCGAGCGCTTGCGCCTGTGTCTGCATCCGGTCGAAAATGCGCGTAACTTGTTTTTTCTGCTCAGCCGTCAGTTTGAGTTGGCTCGCAAGTTCAAGCACATGCATCGGGCCCGGATAACCGTTGAGTTCGGCCGGGAGTGCAAAGCCCCAACCGGCGCCCCGTTGCAACTGCGCGACGTCTGCGGCCGACAAGGATGACACCGCGCGCGTCTGTTTGCCCGCATGTTGGGCGCCCGTAGCAACCGCCGTCGTCGATGGAACGACGAGCGTGGCGAACATCGCGGCGATGCCTGCAAGACGGTGCCGGTTTCTCGAAATCCAAGTGGTCATAGCGACGTGCCTCTGATCCTAAGCGGTGGGTGCGACGGCGTATTCGTCATCCGTGACATGCTCCATCCAAGTCACATTGGACCCGTCGAGCGCTTCCTGAATGGCAACATGAACCATCGCTTGGTTAGGCGCTGCGCCGTGCCAGTGCTTGATGCCGGGTGGGATCCAAACCGTGTCGCCCGCGCGGATCACTTGAACGGGGCCGCCCACTTCCTGGAGGTGGCCGTAGCCGGAAACCACATAGAGTGTTTGCCCAAGCGGATGCGTATGCCACGCGGTCCGCCCGCCCGGCATGAATGACACATAAAGCGCGCGCACACGGGCCGGGTCGGGCCCAACGATGATGGGGCTCGAGAATACGTCGCCGGAAAAATACTCCGGATTGGCCTTCGACGTTGGCCGCGCCCCGTTTCTAAAAATCTGCATGCTCATGGGCGGCTCCTGGGTTTGGGCGTTGCGACGCACGATTTGACAGCGGCGCCGGCGTTGTCGCCAGATTTATGGTTCCAAATAATGCGGCACCTGGGACCAGCGAGCTAGGAATAAAGATCCGAGCGCGTTGGCGGATGGGGAGAGGCCCCGCGCGCCGAGTGGCTCGCGAGGGTTTGGAAGATCCGCGCGGACCCGCGCTCAAACGCAAGTGCGCAACCGCCGAGGTAGGCGACCCAGATGCGGTAAGTCTCTTCGCCGACAAGCGCGATCGCTTCTTCGCGCCGCTCCGTCAGGCGCCGACACCAGATCTCGGTTGTTCTCGCGTAATGTTCGCGCCACCCCTCGACGTCATGGACGCCGAAGCCCGCGATCTCCATGGCGGCGACCGTATGGCCGATGTCGTCCAACTCGCCGCCCGGAAAAATGTATTTTTGGAGCGCGCGCTGCTCGGCGCGAGCCGAGAACCGGCGCTTGCCGCGTTTCGCCTTTCGCGAAATGGCGTGGTTCAGGAACAGCCCATCCAGGGCCAGAATCGAGCGAACCTTTTTGAAATAGGCGTCGATGTTCTTGAGGCCGATATGCTCGTACATGCCAACCGATGCGATCTTGTCATAGGTCCCGGTGAGGTCGGCGTAGTCGCGGATTTCAACCGTGACGCGGTCTTCGAGCCCATGCTCGGCAATCCGCTCTTTCACACGGGCGAGCTGCTCATCGGATAGCGTAACTCCGTGCGCCGTAACACCGTAGTTCAGCGCCGCGTGGATGATTAGCCCGCCCCAACCGCAGCCGATATCGAGCAGGCGGTCGCCGGGTTTGAGCCGCAGCTTTCGGCAGCACATATCGATCTTGTCGCGCTGTGCCTGCTCCAGTGTACTGGACCAGTCTGTGAAGTAGGCGCACGAATACTGAAGTTCCGGATCGAGAAACAGCCGATAGAAATCGTTGCCGACGTCATAGTGAAACTGGATGAAGCTGCGGTTGTCGTCCTTTGAACGGCTCTGTCCGTCCTCGTCTCCCGTAAAGTCGCGGCTCCGCTCCGGCTTTTTTTGCGGCGCCATCACAAACGGCCACAGATGTTTTGCAAGGCGCCGCTTCGAGAGTTTGCGAAGCCGTCGCCGCACCCCTTTGTCATCGAGGCGTCGACCGAGGTCGATGATCGTGCCGCCCTCGAGAGACAACTGCCCGAAGGCGTAGTGCCGGATGATGCGATCGAGTGTTGGCCGCTTCACGATCGAGGCAATAACGCCGGGAGCCGTGATCGAAATCGCGAGGTCGCCTTCCACCGACTGCCCCAACGGATGCACCGATCCGTCCCAAAGTTTGAGGTTTAAGTTGAGGTCCGCTGTTTCGCGAATGTCGGCTGCGATCGCGGTCGCGGCAGAAAGCAGGCGGTCGGTCATGGGGGTGAGCTCGGATGTGGATTGAGGCTCACCGCTAGCCGCACCGGCGAGCCACTGCAATCGGCGATGTAAATTGTGATCGCCGCGAAGGCCAGGCGCGGAGGCCAAGCGCGCCGGTCAGGCGCATCCGCGGCGCGCATCCCCGGAGCGCTTGGCCAGAGCACTTGGCCAGATCGCTTGGCCAGAGCGCTTGGCCGGTGGCGTTTATTCAATTCCCATCAGCAATTTTTCTGTTTTGGCCTCTTCGATGCGGTTCGTGAAGCGTTTCGCCTCTTGTTCGTCGCGCAAGGTTTTGGCGAGCGTGAAGCACGAGCCAGTTAGAAAGACGCTGGCCATCGAAAGGTAGCCTTTGACCCAGAGGTCGGTCGGGAGTGCCCAGATGCCCATAGCGAGCATGGCCGCGGCCGTCCCAAACGAAATGTAGGTGAACGTGACCCAGGCGGGTGTGTTTTGATTTTGCATGGATGGGCTCCAGTCGGTGCGGGGAAAACGGTTCTTGGGGTGTGCTGCTTGAGATGACGGCTGTCGCTGTTCGGAGTGCTCGGGCGGCCGCTCGGGTCCGCCGCGCGCGGTGCTGACAGCGCGTACTCTTTGGCGTGCGTTCATTTCGGATCTCCGTCTACGGGCGGCGCACTGGACTGGCGTTGATCGCTCGGAGCGTTTGCGCCGTCAGCCGCCTTCTGCCGAATGCGGTCCAGCACATCTGAGGACGCTGTTTTAGGGCGCTTCCCAAAGCCTGCAGCTGACATGCGCTCATCCAAATCGCGCCCTGAGCGCGTCCGGTCGAGCGCGTCGAGAGCCTCAGCGGCATCGTCGTCCAACTGGTTTCGGTTCTGAATACGCGCGAGGGTCGCCTCCGCCTCCCGAAGTGCACCTGTCCCGATCGCGACCGCCTGGCGACCGTTGACGCCCGCCCGCGCCATGCGGTCTTGAACGCGCGCTGTCTCGAGGCCGCGTTTCAGCTCAATCAGACGCGCTTCGCCCTCGTCGAGCAGGTGCCGGAGCCGCGCAATTTGCGGACCACTGGAGCCCAAAGTCTCACGGCGTTCACGCAACTCATCTTCGGCGCGGGCAATAGCTGTGGCC
>JBCBWG010000199.1:0-6011 GCA_039817205.1 Pseudomonadota bacterium | reverse complement strand
CGGCGCTGATGCCCTCACGCTTGAGCCGTTTGTCAGTCGCTTGCTAGACCGGGCGAATGACAGAACCGCTGCAACAAAAGTCCGCCGCCGCACGGGCCATTGAGCGTGTGAAGTGCTGAACGGTCCGATCCGTGGTGCGATCAAAACAGACCAGAGCTCCAGGCCAGAGCTCCAGGCCAGAGCTCCGGGTAAGAGACCGGACCGTCGCCAAAGACGCAACATCAACTCGGGCAACGACGGCCCAAGTTGACTGCGGGTTGCGGCTGACAATGCCGCGGCCGCGCAAAACAGGTTTGCACAGATAGAGCCCTCGAAGCTTTGTCCACTCCACTCTCTCTGCTACCAAACAGCTTCGCTGGAGACATCTGTCCCGGCGGTCAGGAGGCCTGCGCGTCGAGGGATTTTGACGATGATGTATGCCCGATTTTTTGGACTTGTTCTTGCTTGCGCCGCGTGCGCTGTCGTCGGCTTCATGGCGACACTGCATTTCATAAGCGCGGCCCCGCCTGTACCTGACCGGGAAACCGCATCGCTGATCGATCTGACGTCAAGCACTGCGCGCGCATCCGGGTTTTCCGCACCGCAACCTCAAGGGCGCACGCTAATTGGGAGCGCGGCGACGGTCGAGTTGCCGATCGGTGGCTATGCGCCGCGCGATCTCAATTTGCGCGTCTCGGTCCTCGCGCCGAAAGTGAGTAACCCATCGCCGGTATTCGAGGTGACATTCAACAATCGCAGCCTCGGCGAAATCACACCAACGCGGCGCGCCACACCCCAGTACTTCGAGCTGAATATACCCAAAGGCATTGCGTACGAGTTTATTCCCGCGCGGCTGTCGATCCGCAAAAAGCGCGGCAACGCGAACCAAGTCCGGTTCCAGCGGATCGTCGCCGAAAACCTGGCGAACCCGCGCAATCCCCGTGGCTACGTCGATCGATGCTCAAGCGCTCGCGTCGTCGGCTGGGCAGCAGACGCGTTCGGCCCGGCCAAATTGAACGTCTCCGTGGACGGCGCGTCGTGGCCCTATCGGGTTATACGCCGTCGACGGCCAAGGCTTGGTCGGCTGGGCGTCGATCCGTTTTCAGGCTTTGAGTTGCAGCTCGGAAAACCCGTTCCAGCCGACTCAACGATTGCCGTGAAAATCGGCGAAACGTTTACACTCAATGGATCGCCGTGCAGGCCGTCGAATGCGTGAACGACCTCGCTGAAATTCGGCGGGATAAGCCGCCCCAACTCAGCGCATGGCCACCGGCACAATGATCGGCCCGTCATCATCGTTGATAATGCGAACATCGCAGCCGTAAACCGATCGGATCTGCGCGCTCGACAAGACGTCGGCTGGAGCCCCGTCGCCGACGAGCTCGCCGTCGTTCAGGAGTAGAATGCGATCGCACCAGCGGGCCGCGAGATGCAATTCGTGTAACGTTACAAGAATGAGCTTGCCGCCCCGAGCCAACCGGCGAAACAGCGATAAAAGTGAAATCTGATGCGCCGGATCGAGCCCCGCCGTCGGCTCATCCGCCAGAAGGATCGGTGCCTCCTGTGCAAGCGCGCGTGCGACGAGAACACGGGCGCGCTCGCCACCGGACAACTCCGAGACGCGTCGATTGGCAAAGGCCGACACATCAACCGCGGCCATCGCGTCGGCGACCGCCTGCGCGTCTTTGACGGTCAACGCTGCTGCGATTGGCGGGCGATGCGGCAGACGCCCGAGCGCCACGACGGAACCGACGCTCATCGGCCATGCAACGTCGCGCTCCTGTGGCAGATAGGCGATCGCACGTCCGAAATCGCGGGCCGACATCTGATGGCTCGGCGCGCCGTTGATCGCAACCGATCCCAAGTGCGGCACGAGCTTGAGGATCGCTTTCAGCAGTGTTGATTTGCCAGCGCCGTTGGGGCCGAGAACCCCCACGATCTGGCCACCGCGCGCTGCAAAACGAACTCGGTCGAGCACTTGGACTCGCCCAAGCGAGACCGACAGGTCGGCCACCTCAAGCGCCGGGCCGGTCATAGCTCTTCCCTCCGCGTTTTCAGGACCAACCACAGAAAGAACGGCGCACCGACGAGCGCTGTCAGCACGCCGAGCTTGATGTCTCGGGTCGGCGCAACGACGCGCACCGCGATGTCGGCTGCGAGCAGGAGTGCGGCCCCACCGAACGCGCTTGCGAGCAGCAGTCTTGACGGTTGCGCACCGACCAGCGGGCGGAGCAAGTGCGGGACCACGAGACCGATGAATCCAATGACGCCCGCGACGGCGGTTGCGGCCCCGATCGCGACGGCAGCGCCGCCGATGATCAACGTTTGGGCCCGCTTGACGTCCGTTCCGAGCGTTTGCGCGACGTCGGCGCCGAGCGTCATTGCGTCAAGTGTTCTGGCCGTTGCAAACAGGCAAGCACCGCCCGCGAACATGAACGGGACAGCTAGCCAAACATGCTGCATCGATCGATCGTTGAGCGAACCCAGCATCCAGAAGACGATCTCAAGAGCTGCAAACGGGTTCGACGAGAGATTGAGTGCAAGCGTGGTCAAAGCACCAGCCAAAGAGCTGATGGCGACGCCCGAGAGGATGAGTGTCAGCGGGCCGGCGTTTTGACCGGCAAGGCCGCGCAGCAAAAGAACGGCGACGATCGCACCGGTGATCGCCGCGATCGGCAATGCGAACGCGAACGCCGCCGTGGCGCCGGTCACGATGGCGAGAACGGCGCCGAAAGCGGCGGTCGCGCTAATGCCAAGGACACCGGGATCCGCGAGTGGGTTGCGCAGATAGCCTTGCAGGACGGCACCGGTGAGCCCGAGCGTCGCGCCAATTATCGCGCCAAGGATTGCCCGTGGCAACCGGATTTCCTGCATGACAATGCGGGCCGCGTCGTTGTCACCGCCAAACAGCGCTGAGAGCGATGTCGTGACCGTCAGTGCTGCGGGACCAATGACCAACGAGCCGACGAAGCCGCAGACGGCCAACAGACTAAGACCCGTCAGGAGCACGGCGTAAGACATTAGCGGACGACCTGACGCGCCGCTCTGGCCAGACTGCGCACGGCTCGAACCGTGAAGGGCGCACCGCAAACCCAATAGCGGTCCGATTGCAGTGCACGAGCGGTGTCCTCCGTTGCAGCTCTCAACGCGGGGTGCTCAAGGACCTCCGTTGAGCGGCTCTGCGCTGCTCCAAAACGGCGTCCTGTCACGAGGAGTTCGGGGCTGCCGGTCACCAGTAACTCAAGCGGCAACCGCGTGATCCCCTTGAGACCCAGACGGTCGCCCAAATTCTCCAGGCCCGCACGAGAGACAATTTCGGAGGCGAGCGTGTTGCTGCCCGATGTGTAACTGTTGGCGTAGTAGAGCCCCGTCACAACCCGGTTTTGCTCAGCAGCCGACCATGTCGCGAGTTGGCGGCGCATGTCCGCGATGGCAGCTGCTGCTGGCGCGTCTCGGCCGAGCAATTGCCCGATGCGCGCAACGTTGGCCTCGATGTGTTTGAACGACCGCGCCGGTGGAAGTTCAACGACACGAAACCGAAGGCGTTTGAGCAGATTGACGGTCGCGCGCGTCGTGAAAGTGCTGGCGAGAATGAGATCCGGCTGCATGAGAAAGATCTCTTCCGCCTGCCCATAATTGGCAACGTAGGCATCGGCGCGATCAGCGAGGACAGAGGCATCCGCACGACCAGCCAAATGCGACACCGAATGGAGCTGCCCGGGAGCGGCTAACAGCATGGCAAGTTGATCGGTGCATAGGTTGATCGAAACCACGCGTTTGGGCGCACCTGCTGTCTCATCTGCGATGGCGGGCGGTGCGGCCAACCCCGTCAATAAACTCGTAACGAGCGCGAGCAACAGCCCCGGCGTTCGGGTCAACCCCGGCGTTGTGCGCGACCGCGGTTGTGCCGACCGCGAGCATGAGCACGCGGTCAGCGGGTTTGGGTTAGTCACGGAATTTCGCCCAGCGCGCGGTTGATGGATCTTCAAGTTTGATCTTGATCCCGGCATACGCGGTCAACCCACGCGTGTTGAAGCCGGACACCTCCTCATAGTCCTCATCAAGCAGGTTTTCGCCACGCACGAAGAGTTCCAAACGAGGATCGATCTTGTAGGACAAAGCCGCGTTCACGAGAACGTACTCATCCAGCGTCACACGGGTTGCTGGGAACGTCCCAAAGTTGTCGTCCGCCATCTCTCCATTGTAGATCGCGGCCAGATTGAACGTCCCGCGCCCGTCGTCAAACTTAGCGGTCAGGTCGACTTTGCCCGCATGTTTCGGTCGACGAATTTCGTCGACGTCGTTCGCGTCCGTTGCATCAAGGAACGTGTAAGACGCGCCGACGAACAACCACGGCAGCACCTGTGATCTGGCGGACACCTCAATGCCCTCACGCTCGCCTGTCCCGGCAAGGTTGATCAGTGAGTTGCCAAAACCCTGGATCCTGTTTTCGAGGTCTGCCTTGAAGTAGGTGACATCGAAAACGGTCTTTCCACCCGGCAACGTGTATTCGACGCCCACATCGAAGCCAAAACTTTCTTCCGGCGATAGGTCAGCGTTGCCAACGAACGTGGTCAATACGCTGCCGAACTGCTCGAACATGCCCGGCAGTGCCACCGACGTTCCGACACTCGCATGCGGGCGGAAGCCGGTGCCTTTGATCGGGATCGAAACACTGGCCCGCCAAGTCGTGAAATCTTCGAAGGTGTCGTTGTCGTCATGCCGAACGACGCCTGAGAAGAACACCGTGTCCGCGAACTCGCCGCGGTATTCGAGAGCAAACGAGTTTTGCCGGCGCTCCCGCTCGAGACCATCAGCGGACGGGAAGCCAAAGAAGGTCGACAGGGGCGTGAACGTCTCGCGCTCGATTTGCGCGAGACCAGTGACGGCATGCTTCGCCTGGATGAGGCCCGGCGTCGCAAACCGGACGGTCCCTTGATACGCAAGCTGAGACCGTTCGCCCGTGTTCTCGCTTTGGAACGATGGCGTGTCAAAAGTTGTATCGGTTCGGTTATGGCTCGCGCGTACGATCTGTGTGAAGGCGCCGTCGAACAGATCCCAACGTATCTTGCCACCGACCAAGAGAATTTGTGAGGTCGTCGTCTGATCGGAATCCTGCAGCGTGAACGAGCCGAACGGCTGCCCATCTCCGGCCGTTCGCAAGTCCGAGTTGCGCACCGTGAAGTCCCACACCATTCCAGGAATGATCGTCCCGCCCGTTTTGAGCGAGGCCGAAATATTCCGAAATGGGTCGTCTTCGTCACCGACCCGAGACTGGTTGAACCCGTCCGAGTCGCGGAACTGAGCTGACGCTGACGCCCACAGAAGATCCGTTCCGCCGGAAATCCGTCCCGCCACGCTGCGTGTCTCGAAACCACCACCTTCAGCCGAGGCTTCCGCTGTGAGGGGGCCTTTGCCGCTACGCGTAATGATGTTGATCACGCCACCGATCGCTTCGGAACCGTAGATACCGCTGTGGCCGCCGCGCAGAACCTCGATGCGCTCGATGTCAGATGTGAGGAGGTTTGAAAAATCAAACTCGTTGTTCTGCGTGTCACTGGCTTCGATGCCATCTATCAGCACCTTCGTGTGGTTGCCTTCCGCACCACGGATGCGGATCTGGGTCAGGCTTCCGAAACTCCCCGATTGGCCAACGGCGACGCCCGGCAGGCTTCTCAGAGCTTCGCCAGCGTGGCGTATTTTCTTGGCCTCAAGCTGCGCGCGCGTGACGACCGACACAGCCGAACCAACCTTCTTCGACGCGATGCCCGGCGTGCCGCTTTCCGTGGTCCCGTCGTCGTCGTTGTCACCGTTGTTATCGCCTTCGGCGAACCCGGCGTCCAACGTCGCCCCTTCGATGACGATCCCATCCAGCGGGATTTCTTGCGCTTGGACTTGTCCTGTCAGCGCAACAACACTGGCCCCCGCCAGAAGTGCCGCCAGCGTCGTGGCGCGCACGTTCAGTCCCTCAAGTCGATACATATACACAGGTCTCCCGACGGAGCGGAGGGAGCGCACAAGCCCATTGCAGC
>JBCBWG010000198.1:0-6011 GCA_039817205.1 Pseudomonadota bacterium | reverse complement strand
GGATGATGCCTTCCGGGCCGCGGGCGGCAAGGCCGTAGCAGTAAAGCCGACCAACACCCGCGATAGCGCAACCAAGCGCGCGCGCTTTCAAAACGTCTGTGCCGCGCGAGACGCTTCCGTCCAGGATGACTTTGGCTTGGTCCCCGACAGCATCCAAAATCTCGAGAACAGCATCCGCCGATCCCCGGCCGTGGTCGAGCTGCCGCCCCCCGTGGTTCGAGCAGTAGATGTAATCTACGCCGTGCTCCACCGCGATCCGGGCGTCTTCCGCGGTCGCGATACCCTTCAGCATAAAGGGAATGTTGTGCTTGGATTTAAAGCGCTCGACCTGGCTCCAAGAAAACGCGGCCTGGTATTGCCCCTCTTCTGTGGCGTTCAACGCTGCGCGCCAAGATTTTTGAAATCGCTTGGCAATATCGCGTTCCCGTCTGCTGTATTTTTGGGTGTCGACCGTGATGCAAAACGCATCGCAGCCGTTCTCGATCGCGTAGGCGGCTTGGTCGTCGACAAAGCCCGCGTCGCCGCGAACGTAGAGTTGATAGATCAACGGCGAGGCGGTTTTCGCTCGGACGTCTGCGAGGTTTTGCTGCGTGACCGAACTCATCATGAGCGGCACGCCGAACCGGCCGGCCGCCTCCGCCACGGCGACGGCGCCGTCGGGATGGAACTGCTCAAGGCCGCCGACCGGTGCAAGCATCACGGGCAGACGGATCGGCTTGCCAAGAAAGGTGTCGCTTGCCGTCACGTCAGACACGTCGCGAAGAACGCGGGGCCGAAACGCGATTTGGTCGAGCGCTGCGCGGTTGCGCGCCAGTGTTGTTTCGCTTTCCGCACCGCCGATTAGATAATCCCAGACGTTCGGGTTCAGCGTCATCTTCGCAGCTTTGACGAACTCATGGGTCGTCAGGAATTCGGTTTCGAGCCCGGTATTCGTTGGAGTATTGGTTTGAGACGCTTCACCGTACATCTGTCCGCCCTTTTTCGTTGTTCACCGAGCCGCACCATGCACGTCAACGACGATCATTGACCCCGCGGTCGCCCGCACGCGCAAGTGGCGATGGTCAAACTGCGAGCCGCGCGCGCGCCGCCACATACTCAGACTTGAGACGCGCGATCATATCAGCCGTCGGCTGGATCTCCTTGATGGCGCCAATGCCCTGGCCCGATCCCCAAATCTCTTTCCAGCTTTTCGGTTTGGCTGAGCCGCCAGAGAAGTTCATCTTGCTTGGATCGCTCTCTGGCAGATTTTCGGGGTCGAGGCCCTGATTGCGGATCGACGCTTTCAGGTAGTTGCCGTGCACACCGGTGAAAAGGTTCGTGTAAACGATGTCGTCCGCCCCCGCCTCAACGATCGCCTGCTTGTAGCGCTCGTCAGCGCGCGCTTCCGGTGTCGCGATGAAGGCCGACCCGATGTAGGCGAGATCAGCGCCCATGGCTTCGGCCGCAAGGATGCCGGAGCCGGTTGCAATGGAGCCGGAAAGCAAGAGCGGACCATCAAACCAGGCGCGGATTTCAGAGATGAGCGCGAACGGTGACAGCGCACCCGCATGTCCGCCCGCACCTGCTGCAACCGCGATCAAGCCGTCGGCACCCTTCTCAATCGCCTTCTTGGCAAACCGGTCGTTGATGATGTCGTGGAGCGTGATGCCGCCGTACGAGTGGGCGGCTTCGTTGACCTCCTCGCGTGCGCCGAGCGAGGTGATCATGATTGGCACCTTCCACTTCACGCAGATTTCGAGGTCGCGCATCAGGCGCGGGTTGGACCGATGCACAATCTGGTTCACTGCGAACGGCGCGGCCGGTGTATCCGGATTGGCCTGATTGTGGCGGTCGAGCTCTTCCGTGATTTCTTGAAGCCAACTCTCAAGTTGGACCGGCTCGCCTTCCCCCTCACGCGCATTTAAAGCTGGAAATGAGCCGACAATCCCAGCCTTGCACTGAGCGACGACGAGCTTGGGGTTCGACACGATAAAAAGAGGCGCACCAACGAGCGGAATCGACAGGTTTTGTAAGATCGGCGGCAAAGCCATCGGGCATCCTCTCAAAAGGAATTTCTGAAGCCTGACCATAATCGAGCGCACTCGAAGGTAAAGAGCGGGCAAAGCCCATCACAGGCAACGCCGCCGTCCCGTTAAGCCGCCATTAACTGATGCTGCGTCGTTAACCAGACGGCGCGACATGTTGGCCGCACTATGGTCCGCAGACGATAACCGGAACGCGATCGGAGCGGAGCCAATCATGACCCAGGTTTTATTAATGGCAGCGATCGCAACACTTGGCGTGGGCGGTTTCTGGCTCGCCCGCTCGGGCGGACGCATCGATCGCACCAGAACGGATGAAACACCATCTGAGGCAGACCTTGAGGCCGGCGAATTGCTGTTCGAAGGCGGCGCGTTTTCGCGCGCTTACGACGATGCCCACTGCGCCGTTTCTAGAGCCCGCGGCGAATAAAAAAGCGGCGCGGTTTTTAATGAACCACGCCGCCGGCACTCATCGTCTCGTCTCGGTTTCGGTCAGCGACGAAGCACGCGCCGCGGACCCTGGCGTCGACTACCGCACCCGCTCCTCGCTTGAGGACACGCGCGGCACAAGTGCCTTCACCAGCGTTTTCATATCGAGCGTGCCACAACACTCACCGTTCTTGACGACGGCGTAATGGTTGGCGGTGTCGCCACCTGACAGCTCAATCACACTTTCCAGCGTGGAATCGAAGTCCACCTCACCATCTGTTTCCGGCATGGCCCCGTTGAGCGGTGACATAACGGAGCGGACACGGAGCACGCGCGCTCTGTTGATGTCCGACACGAAGTCTTCAATGTAGGGATCGTTCGGATTGAGCAGGATGTGCTGCGGCTCACCTTGCTGGACGATGTAACCGTCCTTCAGGATCACCAAGTGATCAGCGAGTTTTAGCGCCTCATCCAGGTCGTGCGTAATGAAGATGATCGTCTTGTGCAGGTCCTTTTGCAATTCAAGCAGCAGGTCCTGCATGTCGGTCCGGATGAGCGGATCAAGTGCCGAGAACGCCTCATCCATCAGCATGATCGGCGAGTTGGACGTCAGCGCACGGGCGATACCAACACGTTGCTGCATCCCGCCCGACAACTGGTGCGGGTAGTGCCCCTCAAAACCTGAGAGACCCACGCGGTCCAGCCACTTCTGGCCTTCCTGGAACGCGTCGCTATCGGACACGCCCCGAATTCGAAGCGCTGTGCCGGAATTTTGCAGCACAGTCTTGTGCGGCAGAAGCGCAAACTTCTGGAACACCATTGACATCGTCGTCTGGCGCAATTCGCGAAGCTTGTCTTCGTTATACTTCGTGATGTCATCGCCATCGACGACGACCTCACCGACGGTTGGATCGATCAGCCGATTGACGTGGCGGATGAGCGTGGACTTGCCCGAACCGGACAAGCCCATGATCACCGTGATGTCCCCATCCTTCATGTCGACATTGATGTCGCGAAGGCCGAGGACATGGCCGTGCTTTTCAAGAAGCTCCGACTTACCGATCCCGTTCTGTGCCAGATCAACGACACTCTGCGGATCGTCGCCAAAGATCTTGTAGAGGCCGCGGACGGCAACTTTGATGCTCTTGTCAGTCATCCGTTCGCCCCTAGCTCGGTGAAGATGTGTTGACACGGGCCAAGGAGGCCTTGCTGACGCGGTCGAGCATGACGGCGAGAAGAACGATGCAGAAGCCCGCGATAATACCGACGCCAAGCTCCAGGTTCCGAATGCCACGCAGAACGAGCACGCCGAGCCCAGGTGCCGACACGAGTGATGCGATCACCACCATTGCGAGCGCCATCATGATCGTCTGGTTCACACCAGCCATGATGTTGGGCATCGCAAGCGGGATCTCGACGCCGAAAAGTTTCTGGCGCGAATTCATGCCAAATGCGTCTGCGGCTTCGGTCACGTCTTTATCAACGAGACGAATACCAAGGTCCGTCAATCTGACGACGGGCACAATGGCATAGAGAATAATCGCAATACCGTAGAGCTTGGATTCCGTCACCGAGAACAGGAAGATCAATGGCACGAGATAAACGAACGATGGCAGCGTCTGCAGCATATCCAAGACAGGTATTGTCGCCCGTTGGAACGTATCGTTCTTAGACATAGCGATGCCGATGGGAACACCGAGCAGCACACATAAGAAGGTACAAACAGCGATGATCGAAAGCGTTTGGATCGAAAATGTGTATTGATCGATCGCTGCCAAGAAGAGGAAGCTGATGGCGACGAACAACACAATATTGATTGAGCGCGACACATAATAGGAGAGCGCGAGCAGAAGTGGGATCACGACCCACCACGGCGTTACGTTGAAGAGGTAGAGCGATCCGTCCAGCAACCAGCTCAGCGGCTGGGTGATCGGATCGAGAACAGTTTTGAGCGCGTCTTTTGCGCTCACAAAGCCATTTTCAACAGCGGCGGTGAGATCGCGCGTCCGGCCGATCGCATTGCAGGACTGGTTCAAAACATCGAGGGACGGAAACGGAATATCCCACCAGGGCTTTTCGACGGCTTGGCCACCGCGGGCTTGCGCTAACAACTGGTCCATGGTCATCGGACCGCCAGACCCTTCAGACTTCCCGCCGTCACACCAGCTTCTGAGGCCGAGCGTATTAAAGATCCCGTCGTAATATGCCATGCGCGGTCAACCCTCTCCCGTCTGTTTGTCGATCGTCCCAAGTCAAGACAAACATCCGAGGCCCTCTGGGGGGTGAGCCACTCGGTCCGCCTACACCTTTGGGGACTAAATTCGGGTGTTGCGATTTGGAAGAACCGGGTCGAAGCCTACATGCCTCGGCCCGGTCGTTTGCGTAGTTTCACGTTTGATCGTTACTTCAACAAAGCTGCCAGTTTCGTCTTGGCGTCTTCGCTGATCCACTTTGACCAAACATCTTTGTAGTTCTGGATGAAGTAGACGGCAGCTTCATCGCCCGAAGCTTTCTTGTCTTTCTTCCAAGCAAGGATGGCGCCCATCTGCGCGTTCGTGAACGAGACTTTGCGCATCAGGTCGGCGACAGCTGGCTCGCGATCGATGAAGTCCTTCGTCGCAACCGTCGCAACCGGTGATGGCGGCCAATTTGAGATGCCAACCTTCTCGCACTTCGGGTCCGAATTGCACTTGTGGATCTCTTCGTCGACCGGACCGATGTCTACCCGTACCATCGGGAACTTCCCGAGAACGGCCGTCGGTTCCCAATAGTAACCAAGCCATGGCTTCTTGTCGGCAAATGCCGCCGCAATCGACGTTGCGAGCGTCTCGCCAGAGCCGTGCTCGAAGACTTTGATGCCGGCTTCTTTGATCTTCAGCGCCTCAATCAACGAGGCTGTTGCGATCTTGCAGCCCCAGCCTTCCGGGCACTGGTTGATCGTGCCGCCGACGAGTTGAGGATTTGCTTTGATGCCGTCGATCGTCTTCAGTTCCGGGTGCTTGTCGGCGATATATTTCGGGATATACCAGCCTTCAATGCCGCCATCTGAGAGGACTTTGGTCAGTTCGATGACCTTGCCTTCTTCCATGACTTTTTTGACGGCAGCCGCGCCATTGAGCCAAAGCTCTGTTGCGATATCTGGCTTGCCTGTCTCGGCAAGTGACTTGGCCGCTGTGACCGTTGCTGACGGAACAACCGTAACTTTGCAGCCGTAGCCCTGCTCCATCAGGAACTTCGACACACGCGTGACAACCTGAGCGGATGCCCAGTTCATCTCAGTGATCGACACCTCACCGCACGCATGGGCCGTGGTTGCCGTTGCTGGCAATGCTGCCAGTCCAACCGCAGCACCGACCATGCCGAGGAATGTCTTCCGCATACTTATCTCCCTAATTCCGACCGTTATCGGCCTCTTCATCCGCACGTGGGCGGTTTGGCTCGTCACCGCGTTAACATAGCGAGCTATGCACGTCTGACATGCACTAACTGGACGCATGCAACCAAAGTCACACAGAGCTGTGAACGGTTACCGACCCATCGTGATCGAGAAAAACGCTGATC
>JBCBWG010000197.1:0-6043 GCA_039817205.1 Pseudomonadota bacterium | reverse complement strand
TTCACGCGCTGGCCGCGCTCCAGACGGGGCGGCGCTTGCGGCCTTTTTAAGTCTTCACGCGCTCGTCGCGCTCCAGACGGGGCGGCGCTTGCGGCCTTTTTAAGTCTTCACGCGCTCGTCGCGCTCCAGACGGGGCGGCGCTCGCGCCGGGTCGCTTTGCGCCCGGGGAGTGCGTTGGGAGTGCGGGGGTTGGAACTGACACGGCGCGGCCCACCGCCATATCTCCCCTACTCCCGATCCAACGACCGATTTCCCGCTCTCTACCGCCCCCACTTCATCCCGCCGGTTAACAATCTTTCGTGTGAAATGGGTGCAGGATAGGGAACGGGTGTCGCAATTTCTCCGGATCTCGTATGCAATCGTTTGAGAATAAGCGTACCACTGAGTTTCGAGGCGTCTGACCGTGACTGATCTTTCTGGAATTGCCGTCTTCGGTTCGGACACGGAGTTTCAAGGCCGCATTCGGGATGGACGCGTGGTCGAGATCCGTGGTGCGGTCGAAGGAGAGCTGTCCTCGCAGCACGTGATCATCCAGCCCGGCGGCCGCTTTCTTGGGCGGTTGGTAGCGGGGTCCGCAGAAATCCACGGTGAACTCCGCGGAGAAGTCTTCGTCAAATCGCTGATTAAGATTGGCGAAACGGGTTTGGTCGAAGGCAAAGTTCAATACGGCGCGATCACCATGGCGCCGGGCGGCGACCTCGTCGCCGACCTCTATAATGTCCCACCCACATTGAGCGGCGACTTCGAGGTCAGCGTCCATCGCGGGCGGTCCGCTGTCATCACCCGCGATGATCTTCGCGCCGTTGACCCGGACGATGCACCAGAAGATCTGACCTTCGAGATCAGCCGGACAGCGCACGGCCATATCGCGCTTCGCAATGCGCCCGCCGTCGGTATCGCGAAATTCACCCAAGCCGACTTGAACGCTGGCAAAATCGTGTTCCAGCACGATGGGTCGACTGGGGATGCTGCCAGTTTTGATGTATCCGTCCGCGATGATGATGGCGCATCAGCGGGCACGGCGCAGACGGTGAAAGTGCAGGTTGCCGAATTGGTTGATCGGCGCGCGGGTCTCTAGCTACGCACACACGCGGCGTGCATCAGGTGTGCCAGCAGCGCCGTTCTATGAGCTGCCCGATCGTTGCGTGGCCAATGGCGTCGCCGACGTATTCGTGTTGAACTCTCCGGGCGAAGATGCCGGGGAGCGCATGACAAAGCCAACGACAATTCGGATCGGAACCGGTGCAGGTTTTTCGTCAGATCGCCTGGAACCTGCCATCGACCTCGCGCGGGACGGTTCGCTTGATTATTTGATTTTCGAGACGATTGGTGAGCGCACACTGGCGTTCGGCCACCGCGACCGTCGCGCCAATCCCGATCGCGGTTACAATCCCCAGCTTGCAGCACGTATGCGTGCGGTTCTGCCCCATACCCATGCAAACGGCACGCGCATCGTCACAAACATGGGTGTCGCAAACGTTGCAGCAGCAGCCGACGTCACAATCCAAATTGCGCGCGACCTCGGTTTGGACAACTTCAGCGTCGCCGAGGTGCACGGCGATGACGTCACTCATCTCATCACCGCCGACACCGTTTTGATGGATCACGGCAACCAAACCGTTGGCGCGTTGGGTCGCAAACTCATTTGCGCCAATGCCTATATTGGGACCGATGCGATCCTGCCGGCACTTGAGACGGGGACCAACGTCGTCATCACAGGGCGCGTGGCCGATCCCTCGTTGTTTTTGGCGCCGATGGTGCACAGCTTCGGTTGGTCCATGGATCACGACCATCAAGACAGCTTGGACCGGTTCGGCCAGGGCACGGTCATCGGTCATTTGATGGAATGTGGCATGCAGGTCACCGGCGGTTATTTTGCCGATCCGGGCCTGAAGGAGGTGCCCGATCTCGCAAATTGCGGCTACCCGATCGCTGAAGTCTCGCATGACGGCGATCTCATCGTCACGAAACTGGCGTCGAGCGGTGGTGACGTTTCCAGCCGGACGGTCCGCGAGCAACTCCTTTACGAAGTTCATGATCCAACGCGGTATCTGACACCCGATGTGACGGCTGATTTTACCGGCGTTCAAATTGAGGCGGTCGGGCGCAACCGGGTCCGCGTTACGGGCGGCAAGGGGACGAAGCGACCGGACCAGCTTAAGGCGACGCTCGCATTCGACGGCGGTTTCCTTGGCGAAGCAGAAATCAGTTATGCGGGCCCCGGCGCGCGGGCACGGGCTGAGTTAGCGGCGACTATTCTAGAAACGCGGCTCGAGCGTCTGATCGGCGCGAACACAGAGCGTCGTATCGATCTTATAGGCGTCAATGCGTTGCATGTGACGGCGCAGCTGGTCGAGCATCCGGGCACGAGCAACAGCAATCGTCGACCGATGCGCGGCGCAATCGACGAGACCGTCTCCGATGTCCGGGTCCGCGTTGCCGTTCGCGGCGATGATCGGGAGGCGGTCGACCTGGCGCTTTGGGAGACCGAGGCTCTTCTGTGTTGTGGACCGGCCGGCGGTGGCGGCTACCGCGGGCGTGTCACGCCGAGCGTCATCACTCACTCCGCTCTCGTGCCGCGCGATCAGATCAAATCCAGCATCGAGGTGAAAAGCGTCTGATGCCGAAAGTTCCGCTTCGAGCGCTTGCCCATGCCCGCGCTGGCGACAAGGGCAACACGTCCAATGTGTCGGTCTGGCCTTACGACGCCGACGATTACACGCTCCTGAAATCTCAGCTCACGGCTGAACGCATCCGTGGAGCCTTCCCGCACCTCATCACCGGCTCGGTCGATCGGTATGCACTGGATACGCTTGGTGGTCTCAATTTCGTCATGCACGACGCTTTGGAAGGTGGGGTCAACACGTCCCTGAATCTTGATGGCCATGGCAAGTCTTGGAGTTTTCTGCTTCTTGGCCTCGAAATTGAGGTGCCAGATAATTGGCCGATAACTGGCCGTTAATTGGCCGCGAGCCGCAGACGCGTCGTTTGCGTATTTAAGACGCGGCAGCCAGCCTGCCCCCGCAGTCTGGTCAAGAGACCGAGGCACGGGCCACAAACACGGATGGAAGAACCATCATGTCGCTTCCGCTTTTGCGAACTCTGCGAGATCTGCCGCGCCAATCAATCACGGCGCTTCTGGTCGCGGTGATCGCCTTCGCCAGCATTGCCCCAGCACCAACTGTGGCCTCGCCTTTTGAGACGAGTGAGTGCTTTTCGAAAGATCTCGGGCGCCGCCTGCAAGCGTGCTCAGAGCTGCTTGCCCAGCCCGGGCTCTCCGACGCGACACGCGCTTCGGCATTCGCCATGCGCGCGCTCTCGCTGTCCTTGCTCGGCCGGTTCCAGGACGCCATCAACGATTACGACAAAGCACTGGCCATCGACCCGAACCAGCCGGTCGCGCTGAACAACAGGGCTTGGGCGAAGTACCGCTCGGGCCAACACGCAGCAGCTTGGCCGGACATTCGGCGCTCGCTTGAGCTCGATGCCGGGAGCCCACACGCTTACGATACACGCGCCCATCTCCATCAGGCCGAAGGCGCATCAAAGCGCGCGTACGATGATTACGTCCGCGCAATGGAGCTTGGCGGCGGTGAGATGATAAAGCTCTACCAATGCGGCTTGCAGGCTGAAGGCCATTACACGGGCGCCGTCACGGGCATCGTCACGGATGAGCTTCTGAGCGGTCTCAAGGCGTGCACCAAGAGCCGCAAATGCGATCCTCTGCCGCCGGACGAAGAGTGTAAAGTGGCGATGTCTTGATCCGTTCGGCGGACGGATTACAGACAAGTGCTTGTCGGGCGAGTGTTTGGGGCGAAGGCGATGCGCATTTTGATTGCTGGCTGGCAGGGACAGGTGGCGCGCGCACTTGTTGAAGCCGCTGCAGCCCGCCCATCGGTGACAGCGCTCGCCATTGGACGCCCAGCTCTCGATCTTTGCACGCCTGCAACCATCGCAACCGCGCTATCCGACGGTCAGCCGGACGTCATCATCAACACGGCGGCCTATACCGCGGTTGATCAAGCTGAAGATGAGCCAGACGCTGCCCGCCGGCTCAATGCCGATGGTGCGCGAATGATTTCGCGCGAGGCTCAGCGCCGAGGTGCTACGATCATTCACTTGTCGACCGATTATGTGTTCGATGGAACGAAGTCCGGTCCGTATCAACCCGGCGACCCGACCAACCCCCAGAGCGTTTACGGGCGCACCAAAAGGGATGGCGAAATCGCAGTCGCCGAGGAAGCCGGTCGCCATCTGATTGTGCGGACGTCTTGGGTCCACAGCGCGACCGCGAAGAACTTTGTGAAAACCATGCTGTCGCTTGCCGAGACACGCGATGAAGTTCGCGTGGTCGGTGATCAGCACGGCTGCCCAACCTATGCCCCGCATCTCGCTGAAGCTCTTTTGACCATGGCCGAAGTTGCCGTTGGGAGATCGAGCGACGATCCTGTTTGGGGCACGTATCACGCGGCAGGCGCGGGCGAAACCACCTGGGCCGGGCTCGCGTCAGCCGTCTTTGACGCGTCGAAACAGAATGGCGGTCCTCGCGCTGAGGTCACCGCAATCCCGACGTCCGAGTTTCCGACCAAAGCCGAGCGCCCGAAGAATTCGCGTCTCGACTGCTCAGCGCTCAACCAAGCGTTCGGGATCTCGTTACCGCACTGGCACGACGGCGTGGACGCCTGCGTAAGCCGCTACATTCGAGCTGACGATGTCTAAGTTTGGTGACGCACTGGACCGTCAGGCTTCTTGGAATTTTAGGGCGTTCACGCGCTGCCCAAGGCTAAATCATCCGGCCGGTTTTCGGGGCATGCGCCCAGTTTTCAGGCATGATCTGTCCACATACGCCTAATGGGTGGACTTGATCGCAATCAAATTTCTTGACTTGGCCGTGACGGTCAACAAGCCTGCGCCAGGCAAGACGGCACGAATGCCGCAGCCGGAGTCTAGGGAAGACCGAGGGGAGACAGCCGACGCTGTCTCCTTTTTCGTTTTCAGACCGCATCGGTTTGGGCTGACACTGTTGGACCCGAGCCCGGATCTGAAATGGGTGCGCGAACCTCTCACGTTGGCGGCGGCGAAACGCCAAGGCATACCCAAACACAGCCAGCAGCGAACCTTGCGTGTCGCAATCACCCGAGCCTCAATTGAGCCTCACCGAGGCTTGATTTGTTGTCTTAAGATGATGCTGTGATACCCGACGAACTGAGGCTCGCATTCGATGGAATACTGGTGTGTTGACGCTTGATCCTACCCGTCCGCTGATCGTCTTCGGCGGGCCGTACTCCAATCTTGAAGCAACGGACGCGCTGTTTGCGGAAGCGGACCGCTTGGGCGTTCCTCTGTCTCACGTCATATGCACGGGCGATGTCGTCGCCTACGCTGGCGATCCGGAAGCAACGTCGGATCGCATCCGTAAATCTCACGTGCCCATCATTGCCGGCAACTGCGAAGAGCAACTGGCGAATGCTGCAGCCGATTGCGGTTGCGGCTTTGACGAAGGCTCGGCATGCGACGTGCTCTCAAAGCGCTGGTTTGCGTTTGCCGACCGAAGCGTCAGCGAGATGACGCGCGCTTGGATGCGTGAGCTGCCGCAAGACCTTTGGCTTTCGTATGCCGGCCGCACGTTCCGTGTCGTGCACGCGACGTCGACGTCAAACAATCAGTTCGTTTTCGCATCTGAAACACGGTCCGTAGCCTCAGCCTACCAAGCGTGCCAATCCGAGTTCGTTCTCGCCGGACACAGTGGCATCCCGTTCGTCGCCAAACATGGGACCGGCGCTTGGATCAACGCAGGCGTCATTGGCGTTCCGGCGAACGACGGCACCAAGGATGGCTGGTATGCTGTGATCTCCGCGCGTGACGGCGACATCGAGGTTGCGATCAAGCGCCTGCGCTATGATGCTGCGGCAGCCGCCGAGACCATGCGGATGCACGGCCATGCCAACCCGTATGCCGACGCGCTGCTCACAGGTCACTGGCCGAGCCTCGACGTTTTGCCGGATGCAGAGCGCGCTGCGAGCGGTGTCCCGATTGACGAGCA
>JBCBWG010000196.1:0-6140 GCA_039817205.1 Pseudomonadota bacterium | reverse complement strand
AGCAACCTCTGACGCAGGTCCCCGATCCCGTGGAACGCGAAACGCGTCAGCGGGACCCTCAGGTTCAGCCACGCTCATCGGAGACCCCGCGCCGCGCGACGCAACCAGGTCAGCCACGAACGCGCCGAAGCGTTCAGCCACGTGGCGAAAACAAGCGGCCAAATGCAAACCGGCGCAACGTTCGGCGCCGGGCGCGCCGAAGACGATCCCGGCGCGTTCGGATCGCGCGTCCGCGTCAGAGGCTCGGTGGGCCCCGCCGACGCTATGGGCGCATCGCCCGTTACCGCGCCAGACAACGCGCACGCCGTTCGTATGCCGCTCGGGTCTTCCAGCGCATGGAAAGTTCGCGGTAAACTCACGCCTGTCACCGCAACGAAACCAAGCTTCTGCGTTTGCGCTCGGAGGACGGCATCTCAAAATCCACTCCGCTTCGTCCGATCGACGATGTGATCACGGCCGCGCATGAACGGGGCCGTCGCGGCGTTCTTTCGATCGGCGAATGCATGGTCGAGCTCGCCCGGCGCAACGATGCGACGTTCCAAATTGCCTATGGCGGAGACACATTCAACACGGCCGCGTATTTGAAGCGTCTGATCAGCGACCCCGTTGCCTATGTGACAGCCGTCGGCGATGACCCTTACAGCCAAGGCATCATTGATGCGGCAGCAGCGAACGGCGTTGACACTGATTTCATCGCCGAGGTCGCCGACCGGATGCCCGGTCTGTATCTGATCGAGACCACTTACGGCGAGCGCAGTTTTTGGTATTGGCGCGATCGTGCGCCCGCCCGCGAGATGTTCGAGCACGTCGATGTCGAAGCCGTCAGAACTGCGGCAACCCAGTGCGCGTTGATCTATCTGAGCGGGATCACTCTCTCGATTCTCGACAATCGCGGCCGCGCGACGCTTTCAGACATTCTCCAGTCTGCGCGCGCGGCAGGCGCTCTGATCGCGATGGACAGCAACTATCGACCACGCGGCTGGCCCGGGGAACTCAGCGCAACGCGTCAGACGTTTGCCGACTTTTGGCGGCTGACGGATCTTGCGCTCCCGACGTTCGACGATGAACAGGCCCTTTGGGGCGATCAATCTCCGGCAGAGGCACTGGAGCGGCTCAGCGAACTCGGCGTATGCGAAATGGTCATCAAATGCGGTCCGGGTGGTGCCGTAACATCGACGCGTCAGACGTCCGATACGGATGACCGAACCACCGCGATGGTGCCGTGCCCCGCGCTTGTCACGCCAATCGACACGACAGCGGCCGGCGACTCATTCAACGCAGCCTACCTCGCAGCCCGCCTAACTCACCAACAACCGAAACAGGCCGCAACATTCGCGCACACATTCGCGTGCCGCGTCATCAACCATCGCGGTGCAATCATCCCGGAGGACGCAACGGCAGACCTTGTTCAAGCGTTCCGCAACACACGAACCCGGACGTGAGGGCGGTGGTTGCTCAGTCGGCTCAGCCACCCCCAAGGGTATCCACCAGAGCCCGCGCGCGGCGCGCCTGATCTGTAATGCTTTCGAAGTCACGCGACTGAATTGCGTTTGCCGGCGCCATCCAAGACCCACCCACGGCTTCGACGCATTTCAGCGAAAGGTAGTCAGCCGCGTTCGCGGGTGTGACGCCGCCGGTTGGGCAGAAGCTCATATCGCGAATTGGCGCCTGAATACCGGCGAGTGCCCGAGCGCCGCCGGACGCCTCGGCGGGGAAGAACTTAAGGCAGCGATAGCCCATGTCGCGCAATGCCATGACTTCGGAGACGGTCGCGACACCGGGCAGAAATGGGACGGGCCAGATTTCAGCGGCCGCGGCCAATCGAGGCGAGATGCCTGGAGACACCAGAAATCGAGCCCCGGCTTTTAAAGCGGCCTCGCCATCCTCCGGCGACAACACTGTACCGGCGCCAACGAGTGCATCGGGCACGGCCTGCGAGATCTGAGAGATTGCCGCGAAAGCGGTTTCTGTTCGGAGCGTGATCTCAAGCATCGTTAGGCCGCCGCTGACCAACGCCTCTGCGAGCGGTATGGCGTCCGACACGTCGTCGATGGTGAGGACCGGCACCACACCGGCCCGGCGCAAGGGCGCGATCAGACCCTTGTTCCGAACAGATTGGCTCATGCTCTTGTCACTCCCTCAGTTCTCGTCGCGCGCGTCAGCGGTCACTGCGCCAATCCACTGCAGAAACGGCGCGGATCCGGACGCAGCGTCAATCACAAAAACGGCCGGCGTTTCGTATGGGTGACCGGCTTCGACGGCTGCGACAACCCGAGACGAGAGGCCTCTCTCGGTTTTCAGAAGCATCACAACCTCGGTCGCTTTCTCGGTCGCGCCATTCCAGCGATAGATTGATTGCATGCCGGGCAGGACGTTGGCACAGGCGATTAAGCTTTTCGACAGCAGATCATCGGCTAGCGCCTCAGCCACATCGACGTTCGGAAACGTTGTGTAAATTAGTACGGCGTCCGTCATCGCGCGTTCCCAGGTTATGGCCTCATTTCGTGTTGCGTGACCGGGTCTAACTCGCGGCTCAGGCACGGCCCAATCACGGCTCAATCACGGCTCAGGCGCCGCTCGGGTGCTCCGACCTTGACGTCACACCCATTTGCCAACAACCCTGTCGGCCACCCCAGACGTCAGCCGGTAAGCAGGCTGGGCCACCGAGGATCAGGCAAATGACGGCCGCGCCGACCCGATACGAGCGGATTGCGTTCGTCGCGAGCGACCACGACGAGGCGCAGACCGCGCTATCGCGGCTCGCTCATCGTTATGGCAATCATTCGGTCCGTCGCGCGGATGTTGTTGTCGCGCTCGGCGGGGACGGGCTCATGCTGCAGACCCTTCACGCGATGCTCAACACTTGCGTTCCCATTTATGGAATGCACCGCGGGTCGGTTGGTTTCCTTATGAATGACTTTCACGAAGACGACCTGCCCGAGCGCCTGGCAGCCGCTGAGAAGACGGTCATCCACCCGCTGCGGTGCGAAGCGCGCGATATTCATGGCGAGAGTCATAAAGGTCTTGCGATCAACGAGGTGTCCCTGTTCCGACAAACGCATCAGGCCGCGAAGTTGCGCATTTCCGTCGATGGCAAGGTGCGGATGGATGAGCTGATTTGCGATGGGGCATTGATCGCGACGCCTGCCGGATCGACCGCCTATAACCTGTCGGCCTATGGCCCGATCTTGCCGCTACAGTCGCCGTTGCTTGCACTGACGCCGATCAGTCCGTTTCGACCGCGGCGGTGGCGCGGTGCTTTGATCTCAAACGAAGCGCATGTCGAGATCGAAGTCCTTGAGCCCGTTAAGCGGCCGGTCAACTCCGTCGCCGACCACGATGAGATGCGTTCTGTCGTCAGCGTGGGGGTCCGCGAAGCGCGTGACGTTGACCTCTTGATGCTGTTTGATCCGGGGCACAGCCTTGACGAACGCATCCTGTCGGAGCAGTTCCGATATTGATCGTCCCACGGGCGATCGACGCGCGCACCGGTCCAAATCAACCAGCGCGCGCATCGTCCGGATCTGTTTTATTCAGCAGCGTCTGGAATGCGCACAGACCCGTCGGCATTCACCACTGGGCGCTGGATTGTGAAAATATTCTCCTGACCAACCACGGCGTAGTCCATATAGCCGAGGCGCGCGATGGGCTGCATGGCGGCGACGTCGACGAAGCCGTCCGTGATGTAGGCATCGTCGATAAAAATGCCTTTGATGAAACCGCAGACCATCGTGTAACCCGGAGGGCCACCGGGGATGGTCGGCGGCAGATCAAACGACTTCCAAAGCTGGCATTCGAACGCGACCGGGGCGCCCGCAACGCGCGGTGGTTTCACCATCTCCGATGGCGCCATTTTGAGACCCGCCACATCGAACTCGTTGACGTTCGTTGGCACCGCGACAGACGTTACATTCTGCGTGTCACGATTGGCGTAGGTTGCCATGGAGCAAACGAATTCGCCGGTTTCGAGGACGTTGTTGACGGTATCCTTCAGGCCGAGCGAGCCAAAGACCACGTAATGCGGTTTGTCGCTGATGGCGTTGAAAAAGCTGTACGGCGCGAGATTGACGTTACCATCGGCGCCAACGCTCGACACCCACCCGATTGGGCGCGGCACGGCAAGCGCCTTGAAGGGATCACGCGGCAGACCGTGATTATTCTGCGTGGCGTCATAAAACATGTGGCGCGTCTCCGTCGTTCTGTTGCGGGGGTGTCTTCAACTTAATCCATTCTCGTCGCCGGCCGAGACCAAGCCGAGACGATCGTGTCCAGCTCGGGTCGGTCTCGATCGGCCTGCGGCTCGGCGGATGATCCAACGTAGATGAAACCAGCGACACATTCGTGATCGGCAAGCCCAAGTGCCGACGCGACACGAGGGCTGTAGCTGTACCACTCGGTCAGCCAGGCTGTCGCAAAGCCCATGGCGTTTGCAGCAAGGCAGAGATTGAGGCACGCAGCGCCAGCCGACAGCGTTTGTTCCTGCGCCGGCACCACATCGGTTCGCTTCGGCGACAGGATCGCGGCGATCACCAGCGGCGCTCGGGTCAGGCGCTCGCGTTCGGTCAGCAAGCGCCCAGCGGTGCACGCCTCGGGCTGCTCCTCTGACAACGCATCGACGAGGACATCGCCAAAGTCGGCGCGCGCCGTCCCGGCAAACGTCAGGAAACGCCAAGGCGCCAGTTTCTTGTGGTCGGGCACACGGCTGGCGATGGTAAGGATTTGCCGAATTTGCTCAGCGCTTGGGCCAGGCCCACTTAGCATGGCGGGGCGGGCGGATCGGCGCTGGCTCAGAAACGCGAAGACGTCCGGGTGTTGCATTGGTGTCTCACATGAAGCGGAACGGCTGTGTGGTGCGCTCAGAATGCCGAAAACGGCACCGACTGAGCCGTGATGTCAACGCCCTGCCCACTTCCACCGTCTAATCGCGTGTATCATGGCAAGGCTGGCGCGATTCCAAACCGGGCGCGCGACCAATCGGCGGACCGCACGATGAGCCCTCAGAGACGAGCAGAGACGGCCTCCGTTCCCCACCCTTGCGCGCCGACACCGACACGGCGCGGCAGCCTTGGTGTGCGCCTACTTGCGTGTTCGGCCGCATGGGTTGGAGCCTCTCTGTTTTCGTCTATTGCGCTCGCTCAACCGTCCGCATCGCTCGCGATCGTCTTCGATGGCTCCGGATCGATGTGGGGGCCGGTCACCGGTGGCTCTGGCGCGAAGTTCCAGGTGGCGCGCGAAGGGCTCGGAACAGCGCTGACACGCGAGGGGCAATCCCCGCCGCGGCTCGCCATCTTCGGGTTCGGCATACGACGGAGAGGCAGCTGCAACGGCGCAGAAAGCCTCATCGGCTTCTCGGAGACCAACGACCCATCACCGGCGCTGACGGCCATGCGGCGCCTCAATCCGCGCGGACGGGGCCCGATCGCAGCGGCGATGGAAAAGGCCGGTGCCGCTCTCGAAGCTGAGCAGGCACCGCGGCATTTGCTCGTTGTTCATGACGACAATGACAACTGTCGCGCCGATCCCTGCGCCGTCGCAGCAGCGCTGAAGCAGAAGATGCCGGATTTGAAAGTGCACGCGCTGACCCTGCGAGAGAGCGCCGCGACGCCCCTCATGGCCTGTTTTAGCGATCTGACCGGTGGGACCGTGGTCCAGACACTGGATCGCGACGAGGTGATCGCATCTCTGCGCCAACTCACGAGCTTGGCCGCGACCTCTCAACCGCCACCGCGTTTGAAAAAGCGACGCGAGGTCGAACAGCCCAAGGTGCAGGCACCGGTTGCTGAGACACCGGCAGCTGCAGGCCTCACCTACCGCGACGGGCAGACGGGGCTCGTCCTCGCAGCCAACCTTGCAGCCAGCGGTCCCCGCTATGTCGGCCCTATTCGTTGGCGCATTGTGCGCCGCAATGGCGATAATGACGGTCGCAACCGTCGCGTGAGCGTTGCGGACACCGTCGCGATGCCGCTTGCCGCGGGCAAGTACGAAATTTCGGCCGAAACGGACATTGCGCGTGCGACAGAGACCGTCGAGGTCAAGGCTGACAAGACCGGGGTTCTGATCCTCAATCTACGATCGGGCGCGATCACTTTCACGGCTGCACTCGGTGACACGGCCGCCCCCGTCGATGGGACTAGGCTCAC
>JBCBWG010000195.1:0-6150 GCA_039817205.1 Pseudomonadota bacterium | reverse complement strand
ACGATCGAGTTTATCTGGACCGTTGTGTTGTGCGTGAAGCTCGACGGGTTTGGGTTTGAGTTTTCGTTGTAGCGGAAGATCACATACGCCATCAGGCCGAGCACAAAGACCGTGATCGCGATGATGATGTAGGTCACATAACCATAGAACCAGATGATGTCGTCGGCGACGACCGACGCCGGTAGTTGGGGTGCGACCGAGCCGTTCGTCGGTTGACCCATCCCGGCGGCTGCAAATCCGGTGAAAGCGACGATCGCTGCGATGGCTAGGGTTGCGATGCCCACCATCCTTGCAAATGTGCCCATTACTGACCGTTCCTCCGTCGTGTCGGGTCCAGCACCGACCGCTAACTGCTATCTGCCGCGACATCCGCTTGGCCCGATGGCACCGAGTAGTGCAGCATACCGACGCCGTCATACGCGGGAGTTGACTGCCGAGTGTTGCGGCAATTGCTCGCGATTGTGCGAAAGGCTTACAGGTTGTGCTGGCTCGTGCGGGGGTCGCAAATCGGCCCCATTGGTCGCCGACGGCACGGGAAGTGTACATCCGTCAATGGTCTGGTGCGGCGCCAGCGCGCAAGCTTGACCTTGGCGGCGTTTCTGAATTGCAGATACAGACGCCTGACGCAGGAGGGTGGGGGACGAATGAACATTTTTTGGGTGGTCGTCGGCCGCGTCTTCCTCGCGGCGATCATGGTCACGGCCGTCGCCAGCAGCGCCGTCGCGCAGACCCAGACCTCGGCAAACCGCGGCAACATCCAGGGGACCGTGCGGGCGCAGCACGGGGACTGGCAGATCGTCTGCAAGCCGCCACCGCCCGGCTCAACACGTGAAGTTTGCGCGCTCGTGCAGAGTGTCACAGCCGAAGATCGCAACAACGTCGGTTTGACGATCTACTTCCAGAGGTTCTCCAACGGTACGCGTGTCCTCCGCGTCTTTGCGCCCCTCGGCGTGCTCCTGCCACCGGGGCTCGGCCTCAAAATCGACGGCAAGGACGTGGGCCATGCGCCGTTTTTGCGCTGCCACTCGTTTGCCTGTTACGCGCAAGTCGTAGTTGAAAACGATCTCGTCACGAAGCTCAGCGCGGGCAAGACAGCCATATTCATTATCTTCCAAACCGAGGAAGCGGGCATCGGCATCCCGATCTCACTCGCCGGTTTCTCCGCGGGCGCATCTGCACTCGACAAGCGGCAGTAGGCCCACCTCGCGCCGATCTGACGATCGGCAGGAATAATCCGCCAAGGCGAAGCGTCATTCGTTTCCTGCAGCCCACATCTCCGAAACCCGCCATTCCGAAGCCAACCCGGGACGTGCGACACAACCTGGATGGTTGATCTCAGCACATCAGGCCGCCGCGCCATCGAAACACTCAACACCCGTCGCCGGTGGGGCCGCGCCCTTCATCCCAACGTCCGCAGTATGTTGCTGATGGTGTTTGCGATGGGCGTGTTTGTTCTCAACGACACGCTGACGAAGACGGTCTCGGCGCGCCTGGAAACCGGTCAGATCATCGTCATTCGCGGCGTCATCTGCACGATCATCATGTTGCCAATCGCGCTCTCGCTTTATAGCGTGCAGCGGATCTTCACGTGTTATTCACGCGCGCTACTGGTGCGTAACCTCGCGGAAATGGGCGCGGTTATCATCTTCCTCTCAGCGCTATTTCAGCTCCCCATCGCAAACGTAACCGCAATCCTCCAGGTCCTGCCTCTCGCGATGACTGCAGCCGCGGCGGTCGTCCTGAAAGAGCACGTTGGTTGGCGACGCTGGACGGCCGCGGGCGTTGGATTGGTGGGCGTTCTGTTCATCATTCGCCCGGGAACGGCCGATTTTTCGTGGTGGTACCTCGCCGTTCTCTTTTCCGTGATTCTGATTACTGCCCGCGATCTCGCCACCCGCTTCATCGCCCCCTCGACGCCAACCGTTGTCGTCACGCTGCTGACGGCCATTTGCGTCACCGGCGCGGGCTTGATGCTTTCGGCTTATGAAGCGTTGACGCTGCCGACCACGGCCAGCGCCTGGGTCGTCCCCGAGCTTGGTGATCTCGGTCGTCTCACGCTCGCAGCCATCCTCGTCCTGGTTGGATATGCCACGCTGATCGAAGCTTGGCGGACGGGCGAGATCTCTGCGACCGCACCCTTCCGCTATTCGGTCGTTCTCTGGGCCATTCTTTTCGGATATCTCCTGCTCGGCGAAGTGCCGAAGTTCTGGACACTCTTCGGCTCCGCAATCGTGGTCGCCGCTGGGCTTTATACGTTCATGCGCGAGAGAAAGCGTGCGAATGAGGAACCCGCGTCAAGCAAGTGAGACCGCCGGTCCTCTGGGGCTCATCTGCACACAACGACAGTCTCGATGTCGGCGTGGTTACGCGTCAGCTTTGATGACATGGCCGACGAATGGCAGTTCGCGGTAGCGGTAGGCGAGGTCCATCCCATACCCGACCACGAAGAGGTCGGGGCATTGGAAGGCTTTGAAATCCGCTTCAATCTCAACGGCGCGGCTGACGTCTTTGTCGAGCAAAACGCAGGTTGAAACCTGGGTCGCACCCCGTGCTGTCAGGAGGTCTTTCGCATACGCCAGCGTGCGACCGGATTCCAATATGTCATCGATGATCAAGACGTCGCGTCCGGCGATATCAAGATCCACATCACGTAGGATCGAAACCGCGCCACCCGATGTCTGGCTCTTGCGGTAGCTCGACAGGGTGACGAAATCGACTTCCGGCCGGACGCCTGCAACGTGCAATGCGCGAAGAAGATCGCCCGCAAAGATGAAGCTGCCTTTCAGAATTGCGACAACGAGCAACTGATTGAACTTGCGGTCTGCGATTTCTGTTGCCAGCTCCTCGATCCGTGCGCGGATCTGGGCCGCTGAGAACAGAACTTCGAATTCTGGCTCGCCTTGCGCGTCATTGGGCATGGTCGCTCCAATTCTGGTGGCCATCGGGTTGGCTTAGAAAAACTTCAGTCGAATTAGCATCGCCCAACGGCGCGACCAGATTGCGACAGGCGGCCTCTTCAATTGTCCGCCGCTTGGCTCTCTGACGCCACAATCGGTGGCGATTGATCGATGGTGCGAACACGCCCATAACGCGAGAATGCCACGGCTTGGACGTGTGTGTGCGGCGCGGCGAGAACAACGGTCTTGCGCCAACCGACCTCAAATAGAGACGTTGATCTCGGTCTCTCGCTTTGGGTTACCGAAGCAAAACGGCATCAAACGCGATCGACACGACGGGCACGAGCCGCAGAAATTTCAGCAACGGGAACTAGAGGGCAAGGTCGACCAGCGTGATCCGTTTCGAGAATGTCTCGCTCCGATATGGGCATGGCCCCGACACCTTACGGGGGTTGAACTTCAACCTGCGCCCGGGATCATTCCATTTTTTAACCGGCCCATCGGGCGCTGGCAAAACGTCGCTCCTGAAGCTGATGTTCCTGTCGCTTGAGCCAAGTGACGGCGACATTGATCTGTTCGACGAGGGCGTCACACGATTGACAGCGGCGAAACGGGCAAAGCTGCGTCGCCGTATTGGGATCGTGTTTCAGGACTTCCGCCTGCTCGACCATATGACGACCTGGGAAAACGTTGCCCTTCCCTTACGCGTCGCCGGACGTCGTGAGGACGACTACCGCGAGGATGTCACCGACCTTCTGCAATGGGTGGGTCTCGGCGATCGCATGCACCATTACCCGTCTGTTTTGTCCGGCGGCGAAAAGCAGCGAGCTGCCATCGCCCGGGCTGTGATTGGTAAGCCCGAGCTTCTGCTCGCGGACGAACCGACCGGCAACGTCGACCCGCAAATGGCCTTTCGATTGTTGCGTCTGTTTATCGAGTTAAACCGGCTCGGCACGTCGGTCGTGATCGCAACGCACGACCATCAGCTCATGCGCAAATTTAAAGCGCCAAGAATGGAATTGCACGACGGCCATGTCCGGATCCTTTGAACGACGGGGACCACCGCCCCCACCGTCCGCCGACACGGTTGCCGAAAGGCGCCGGTCAGCGAGCGCGCAAGCCGATGCGGCAGCTCCCGCCCTCGACCCGGTCCTCGACCCGGTCCTGCGCATGCCGACCACGCCGGCTTCGGCTCGCAGTGCGCCCGAGCAAATCACGTACACGCCCGATTTGGCGACGCCGCGCACCGAGCCGCCGCGGGAGTTCGTCGCCGCACCACCGCCAGCGCATGATGAAGATGCTCCAGCCGCGGCACCCATTGTTCCAGCCGCGTCCATCACCGGTCGATCCCTGACGCTCGTGATCGCCATCATGTGCTTCTTCGCGTGCCTCACGGCTGGCGCAGTCTATATGATGAACAAGTCGGCCTCTGGCTGGCTCCGGAATCTCGCAAGCGAAGTCACGGTGCAGATCGAGCCGGCTCGGAACCCAGCCGATGCTGACCGGCTGGTTGGCGAAGTGATCGACTGGCTCAGGCGTCAGCGCGGCGTCGTTGGTGCGTCACCGATCGCCGCCAGCGAATCGCGGGCGCTGCTCGAGCCGTGGCTCGGCGAGACCGAGGCCCTGTCGGAGCTTCCGATACCGCGGCTGATTGCGATCCAACTCAACCAGACCCAGGACGTGGACACGGAGCGCCTGCGGCAAGGCTTGAAAACACGGTTTCCAACCGCGTCGCTTGATGATCACCGACAGTGGCAGTCACAAATCCGGACGATGACCCGTTCATTCGCTCTTGGCGGGCTGGCGATCCTGTTGCTTGTCGGCGCTGCGACGACGGCGATCATCATCTCGGCGACGCGAAGCGCCATGCTGTCTAATCGGGAAATCGTCGAGGTGCTGCATTTCGTTGGCGCAACTGATCGGTTCATTGCGCGCGAATTCGAGAAAAATTTCTTGAGGCTTGGCATCCGCGCCGGTCTAGTCGGAGCTTTTGCTGCCGCGCTTGTCTTCCTTGCGATGCCGACACTGATGGAATTATTGGGTGGTGGCAGCCTGACACTTGCTGAAATCAAGCGATTATTCGGCACCGGGTCCCTCGACGCGATGGGCTTCTTTCTGCTTGGGATCGTGGTCATCGTCGTCGCAGCGCTGTGCATGATGACGTCACGGTTCGGCGTCTACCGGATTTTGAACGCAAAATGACGTGCAACGATCAATCACGCGGACGCGATTGCTGTGTACGGACTGTTCTATTTTCCCGCATTGATCTGAGTTCACTATCGCGTTGATCGCAGGTTTGGCGCATTGTCAGCCTAGCCGAACACTAGGAAAGTCCAGGGCATCGACGCGGAATGGCGTCGCATCGGGGTGAAGCGGCGATGCGATCTGCAATCGTCAAATGGTTTGGCGGCACTATTGTCGTCACGCTGGCCGTTCTCGTGGCCGGCTTTTTCGTGTTTGCTGCGTTTGCGACCCGCCCCCTGCCCACAGTCACAGCGTCCGCTGAAGGCATCGTTGTCCTGACAGGTGGGCCCTACCGCATCCAGAGCGCGGCCAAACTTCTTGCGCGCAGTCGAGGTCAGCGCCTCCTGATTTCCGGCGTCAACCGCGTGACCTCCCCAACGGATCTCATCCGCATCACGGATCTCCCACCGTCGCTCTTTGGCTGTTGTGTCGATATCGGCTATCGCGCCCTCGACACCGTTGGCAATGCCGCCGAAACGCGCGACTGGGTGATGCGGCACGGTTTCAAGTCGATCGTCGTCGTCACATCACGGTTTCACATGCCACGCAGCCTCGCCGAGCTTGCGCGCGTACTGCCAGAGACAAAACTCGTCGCCTATCCCGTGGCACCGCCCGACGCCACGCCGACGCCCTGGTGGCAAAACCTTGAGACCGCCAAGTTGCTCGTGGCGGAATACCTCAAGTTTCTTCCGGCAGCCGGACGATTTGCGGTTGCTGCGTGCAGGCGCGTGACGCAACCGAGAGCTGAGGCCAATCCGGGCAGCGCGCCGACTGAGACCGGGGCAACGCCGAGCGGGAATTCGTGACGCTGGGCCGACGATCGCTTGGTTGTAAAACCGCAAACCGGCCGCGCAAGCCCGTCGGTGCGGTTGCCAGTTCACGGCTCAGACACGCATAATCTGCTCATGCTCATCGAAGTTCGCGCAAACCTGTTCGCCCTGTCCTTTTACATCGTCACAGCGCTCTTTCTGCTCATCGGAAGCCCGTTGCTGTTCGCCCCGCGTAGCTG
>JBCBWG010000194.1:0-6153 GCA_039817205.1 Pseudomonadota bacterium | reverse complement strand
GAGCCCGACCCAAAAACAGCACGCTGATGCAGCAACTGAATTATTCCGATCCCGGTCATCTTTGACTGCGCCTCGAGATCAACCCAGATTTTTAGCGCATCAGCAGGGCCCAGATCCGTCCGCCGTTCTACAAAGCTCCAGGCATCACGGGCCGTGTCGTCAAACATGACCACGTTGCTTGGGACGTCGCGCCATGGCGTATCGCCGTGGCTCCGCCTGAGTGCTGATATCCGCGCATCCGGCAGCCGGACATCCCGACGCCATTCGATATCGCATCCAATCGGACCGTTGGACGCGAGAGCAAGCAAACCAAGCTCTCGGCTATGGGAAAGACTGAACGCCGGGCCGCTAGTAAAAAGTGGCTTTCCACCGTCTTCGCGTTCGACAGGGTGTTCGGCGGCTCCCGGGCTCAGGCAGCCGACAACGATGCGGAGCGCGATCCGCATCAAGAGCGACATCGAAGCGCGATCGGAGGCTCGCCGAAGTTCCCGAATATCGAGCGGCTCAGCCTTAAACTGAGAGAGGTCGTGCGCCGTCAAAAACGCGGCGCGGTCAAGCAGCCAAATGCGATCGCGAGACCCAAGACGCCCGTCCACGAGCACTGCGGACCACGTGGGACCGTAGTGGGCCTCGCGCTCGGTCATTCGCCCGTTTGAGAGAGCTTGGCCCGGTCGCCGCCCGCCACCTCGCCCTTCAGGATTGCGCGGCAGACCTCAAGCTCTTTAATTGCGAGCATGATCGCGTCGTGATGGACGGCGCTTACTGAATCACCCATCGGCAATCTGGCGGCGGAAGCCGGCGCCTTTGTGCGTTTTGCGCTACGTCTCGGACGTAGGCTTCGGCTCCCCGGGACATTTGCCATAGCGACCGCACCGTCGCCCTGGTCGATCACCGACTGGCCGAGCGCTTTGACGCTCTCGACGCTCTGGTCGCGCAGAATCTTCTGGACACCGCGGATCGTGTAGCCTTCGCCGTGGAGCAGGTGTCGAATGCCGTAGAGGAGTTGTAGATCTTCCGGCCGATAATAGCGCCGACCGCCGCCCCGTTTCATAGGCTTCAGCTGCGGGAACTTCACTTCCCAGAAGCGGAGCACATGTTTTTGCACATCCAGCTCGTCGGCGACCTCACTAATCGTCCGAAACGCGTCGGCCGACTTGGGAGCCCCGGTCGTTCGGGCCCGACGCGCCATTACGCAGATGCCTTTCGCGCCAGCATGCCGGAGTTTATCCGCGATTTCATGATGGCGGATGCGCGGAAAATCAAAACGCGGCGCGGCGTGATCGGCACTTCCTCGCCCGTCTTCGGGTTGCGGCCGACACGCTCGCCTTTTTCCCGCAGACCGAATGTTCCGAACGACGAAAGCTTGACGCTCTCCCCGCCCTCAAGCGCCGTTCCAATCTCGGAGAGGATCATCTCGACGAGTTCCTGGCTCTCGTTTCGCGGCAGACCAACTTTGGCGACGATCGCATCGGCGAGGTCGGCGCGGGTCAGCGTTTTTCCGGTCATGTCGTGGCTCCTCGATCAACCCGCGCGACATTTGCGTCCAACTCGTTTCGGAGTTTTCGCCGAGAACTTGATCGACCTCAAAAAGATAGCGCGCCGACGCCCTGCCGATTGGATGGGCAGACCTGTCGCTCGGCGCGCTCGCGAAACGCTAACCGTAGCCCTCTGAGCGGTCAATCGAAAGCCATTGCAACAGTCTGAAATGTTTCGGGAAACGGGTTCAAAAGGCGAGCCACAGCGACACGAATACAGCGCCGGTGATTAAGTCCCGCCGGACGGCCGACCCCGCGTATGGCCGCTACCAACGCGCGAGGACTGCGCCCCATGTAAAGCCGCCGCCCATGGCCTCCATCAAGACCAGCGATCCATCGTCGAGGCGACCGTCTTCAAACGCTTGGTTTAGCGCCAGCGGTATGGACGCGGCCGACGTATTTCCGTGTTGCGTCAAGGTCTTGACGATCTTGTCCGGCGACACTTTGAGCTTCTTTGCAATGCCATCGAGGATGCGGGCGTTGGCCTGATGGGGAACGAACAGGTCGATTTCGTCAGCCGTATATCCCGTGGTCAACAAGGTCTCTTCGATGACGCCTGAGATTTTCTGGACCGCGTGTCGAAACACTTCACGCCCATTCATGCGCAGGTGACCCGTCGTTTTCGTCGATCCAGGCCCGCCATCCACGTAAAGGAGATCCTCGAACCGGCCATCGGAGCGAATTTCCGTGCAGATGATGCCGCGGTCTGTCCGCTCACCGGGCGCCGTCTGCGCCTCAAGCACGACCGCGCCCGCCCCGTCCCCGAACAGCACGCAGGTTGTGCGATCCTTCCAGTCGATTATCCGGGAAAACGTCTCAGCGCCAACGACCAGCGCGCGTTTGGCCTGGCCGCATCGCAGAAAATTGTCGGCGGTCGTCAGTGCATAGACGAATCCTGAGCAAACCGCCTGGATGTCGAACGCAGCGCCGCGCGTAATCCCAAGCTGTCGCTGAATGCGGACGGCTGTTGCCGGGAACGTCTGATCGGGCGTTGCGGTCGCGCAGATAATGAGATCGATATCGCTCGCATCGAGGCCTGAGCGCACCAACGCCTGCTTTGCAGCCGAAACGCCAAGATCGGAAGTTTTCTCGGTATCACTTGCAATATAGCGCTGCTCAATCCCTGAACGTTCCACGATCCAATCGTGGCTGGTCTCAACGATCTTGCTCAGTTCGTCGTTCGAAACCGCACGCTTTGGCAGGCACGCGCCGACGCCTCGAAACTGTGATCTGATGATTGCCAAACGGGCCCCCTTTTGGTCTCCGGCAGCAGCTCAAAGGTGCAAATGGCCAGAGTGGGCAACGTAATGTTGTGTACGCATCGGGCTTAAAGCCGGTAGGCGCACACTAAGACTGATTTGCGACCGCTGCACGCGACAGCCCATCGATCTTAGGTTGCCGGTTCCGTTGCACGTAGCCGACCATGCATCGCCTCGACATCCGAAGACATACGCGTCAACAGCGGCGACCGACACATGTCGTAGCCGAGATCAATAGCACTTGCAAAACCAAGTGCATCGGTCCCGCCATGGGACTTGATGGCGATCCCGTTCAATCCGAGGAACGTTCCACCATTGATCCGCCGCGGGTCCATCTTCGCCTTGAGCACACGGAAACCGCCTTGGGCGAAAAATGCACCGAAGCGCGAAAGCCAAGAGCGCTCCATGGCATTCTTCAGATAAACACTGACCTGTTTCGCTGTGCCCTCGGCGGTTTTGAGCGCGATGTTGCCGGCAAACCCCTCCACCACGACGACATCCACGAGCCCGAAACCGATCTGATCGCCCTCGACAAAGCCTCGATAGTCGATGGGCAGATCCGTCGCGTTTTTCAGAAATGTGTGCGCTTCCCGGACATCATCGCCGCCCTTGATTTCTTCGGTTCCGACGTTGAGAAGGCCGACCGTTTGCCGCTCGACACCGAAAAGCGCGCGCGCCATCGCAGCGCCCATCAGTGCGAAGTCACAGAGCTGTTCGGAACTGGCACCAATGTTTGCACCGACGTCGAGCACGATACATTCGCTCTTCACGGTGGGCCAAATCGCGGCGATCGCCGGTCGATCGATCTCGCCAAGGGGTTTCAGCAACATCTTCGAAATTGCCATCAGCGCCCCGGTGTTGCCACCGGACACAACGGCATCCGCCCGCCCATCGCTGACAGCTTCGACCGCAGCCCAGAGACTCGTGCCCTTTCCGCGCCGGAGCGCATGGCCCGGCTTCGCATCCATGGCGACAACTTTTTCGGTCGCGACGATCTCAGACCGGGCTTTCAGGTTCGCACGCGTTTCAAGTTCTTTGGAAATTGAGGCCTGATCGCCGAACAGGACGAACCGCAACTCAGGGTTGCGCGTGAGCGAAATTTCGGCCCCCGCCACCACGACGCTCGGGCCATAATCCCCGCCCATGGCGTCGAGAGCTATGGTTCTTTGCACAGACATCTTGCTTGGATCGTATTGAGGGAGTGCCGCCGTGGCCGGACCATAGCCACAACGAGCCGGATCGCAAGGTTCGTTCTTGGTGAACGTCAGTTGCCCACCTAAAGAGGCGCAAGGGCGATGGCGCATCCATTCTGGTTACGTACCATCATCTGAATGCGCGCCCGACCGGAGCTGTGCGAGGGCTGCAAATGGCGACACGGCCTCATCGACTGAACCCTGCCCGGCCTCCGTTTGGTCCATGTCGGCGTCCGGTGCTCTCGGGAAAAGATCAATTTCGGTTACGATAACATCGCCAACGTAGGCGCCGATATCCAGCACCCCTGCCAAGATCGGCTCCGGGTCGTCGGCCTCAAGTGCATCGAAATCCAGGTCTGTGTTCGGATCGCGCGCGATCGACCCGGCGTCGTGCCGAAACTCAACGGAGACCTGCTCAATGATCTCTTGCGGCACCGGATCGAGCGTCACGCCGCACGCGAGTGTCAGACGCGCACGAACCTCGCCCTCAACTGAAAATCCGCCCCCATCACGCACGATTTCAAGCTCGCAGCTGACGTGATCGCAGCCGGGCACCTGGGCTTGGGCTGCAAAGGCGTCCCGTTGATCTGGCGTTGCAACTTGGCAAAAGCGGAGCCCACGCCCTGGGACTTTGTCGGCACGCACCGTCCAGTCGAACGCCGTAATGCGCTCATGGGCCTCATCAACGCTCTCAGGCGCGTGCGTGGGCGCAGACCTGTCATCGGGGCGTCTTCCGCGATCGCCGTTTTGTTTGTTCACAGCCAAGCTCAGTCCTCTTCGTCGCGCCAAACACACGGCACTTTCGATCGCGATACGGCAGAACGGCGAAACCCTGGCGGTTTTGCGTGTTCAACCTCGTAGCCGGGCAGCCGCATTCGGAGCCAACATTCTGAGCGCCCTACATTACAGGTTTTCTGCCCAATTCTGCTAAGTTCTGCCCAGTTCTGGCAAGTGATGTAGCGACCATGTCGGGAAAACGTTTGCGGCAAACAAGTCCGGAAAGGAATCGAAATGGGCGATCGCGTTGAGACCCTCGAAATGACGGCACAGGACGGCATCGTGTTGCGCGGACGCCGTTTTGACGGTGGCCCCGACGCGCACCAGCAGCGCCCGGTCGTCTGCCTTGCCGGGCTGACTCGAAACGGGCGAGATTTCAATCATCTTGCCGAGACCTTGTCGAGCGGCGCACGCAGCCGCACTGTCTACACATTTGATATGCGCGGACGCGGCGTGTCGGACTTCCCAAGCGACTGGAAAAGCTACACAATTCTTCGCGAATTGAACGACGTGCTCGATCTGATGACAGCCTTCGGGCTGTTCGATGTGGCCCTCATCGGGACCTCTCGCGGCGGGCTTCTCGGGCTCGGTCTGCTCGCCATGCAGCCCACGCGGATCGGCGCGCTCGTACTGAACGACATCGGCCCGGTCCTCGACATGGACGGGATCATGCGGATCGCAGGTTACGTCGGGACGACTGTCACGCCCGCGACCTGGGACGAAGCGGCGCAAATCGTCAAACGGGCTGGCGAACGGCATTTCGCGAAAACGACGGATGCCGAGTGGGAGGTCATCGCGCGACAGTGGTTCAATGAAGGCGCAAACGGCGAGCCGACCGCCGGCTACGACACCAACCTCTCCAAAACCTTCGAGGTACCAGCGGAAGGCTTGCCCGAACTCTGGCCACAGTTTGAGGCCGCCACCCGCGTGCCGTGCCTGACAATCCGCGGCGAAAACTCAGATATCCTGAGCAAACCGACGCTGGAGCGCATGGCCGAACGGCACCCGAAGTTCCGATCGTTCATCGTCCCCGACCAAGGCCACGCACCGTTCTTACGCGACGAAGCCACGCTCACCGCAATCCGGGATTTCCTGGATGCCGCCGACGCTGAGCGCAAGACGCACTAGACGGACGAGCCCAAGGGCACCCGCGGTCCACGCAAGCTAAACGTCGCCGCGGTCGACGCGGCGCGAGAACTCGGTCTCACCGCCGGCTGCCAGGATGCGGGCCTGTTCGATCCATTTTTCGCGTTCGATCCGGTTCTGGATGCCGAGCGTGCCGTCGATGCGGAGTTCCGAGCCGGACCCGCCCAGGTCGAACGCCAGATACCGCGCCGTGGCCGTGATTCGGAAGTCCTGCGACGTGGTGTTCTCGAGGTTGACGCCGAG
>JBCBWG010000193.1:0-6153 GCA_039817205.1 Pseudomonadota bacterium | reverse complement strand
CGACGGCGGGTCTCTTCGGGATCGACATGCGCGACAGCTTCGAGCTGGCCGTGGGCGATTGGCTCTTCACCTTCAACTTCGGCTACTACGTCGCCGCCGTCGCCATGCTGATCGCCTTCTACGTCTCGATCCGCATCTTCCGGTCGCCGTTTGGCTTGATGTTGCGGGCGGTGAAATCGAACCAGAATCGGCTTGGCTACACCGGCGTCAGCACGCGGCCTTACGCGCTTGCAGCCTTCGTGATCTCGGGAATGTACGCCGGTCTTGCGGGCGGACTTATGGTTGCGATGGATACCCAGGCCGGACCTGAGCGCATGTTCTGGACGGCGTCCGGTGAGGTGGTTCTTATGACCATCCTTGGGGGCGCTGGCAGTTTACTTGGCCCGGTGCTTGGCGCCGGCGTGATCAAGTACATGGAAAACATCATCTCGAAGATCAACGAAGGGATCTTAGAGGGGTGGGTGTCGTGGATGCCCGATGCGCTCGGCGATGCGATTGTCACGATTGTCTACCCGTTCGTTGGCAAGGGCTGGCACCTGACGCTCGGTCTTCTGTTCATGGTGATCGTCATCTTCCTGCCCGGCGGGCTCATGGAAGGCGCAGGCAAAATCGCGAACGTGTTCGGCTCGAAAAAGTCCGACGACGTTGAGCCCGATGCGGCCAAAGCGCAACCGGCAGAGTGAGGACACCGCAGATGCACAACATTCTTGAAGTGACCGGTGTCAACAAAGCCTTTGGCGGCTTGAAGGCACTCGACGACGTCAACCTCACCGTTCGCGAGGGGACCGTCCACGCGATCATCGGGCCGAATGGCGCCGGCAAGTCGACACTGCTGAATGCATTCGTTGGCCGTCTTGTGCCGGACACTGGGACTGTTCTGTTCGACGGCGATAAATCGCTGCTCGGACAGAAGCCGCACATCATCAACCAGATGGGCGTCGCGCGCGTCTTTCAAACGCCGGAAATCTTTACCGAACTCTCCATCATGGAGAACGTGATGATCCCCGCGCTTGCGACCCGCGACGGCGCGTTCAACCTGGATGCCTGGAGCCGCATGGATTTGCACGCCCATGCGCAAAACTCGGCCGAGCAAATGTTGATCGACCTCAACATGATCAATAAGCGCGACGAGATTGCGGGATCACTCTCGCGCGGTGACAAGCGTCGCCTCGAACTTGCGATGTGCTTGGTCCAAAACCCGAAGCTGCTTCTGCTCGATGAGCCGACTGCTGGTATGGCGCGCGCTGACACCAACAACACAATCGATCTCCTCAAGCAGATTTGTGAAGCCCGCGACATCACGATGGTCATCATTGAGCACGACATGCACGTGGTCTTTTCGCTCGCCGATCGCATTTCAGTGCTCGCCCAAGGTCACGTGATCGTCGAAGGCGAGCCCGAGCAGATCAAAGGCGATCCGAAGGTTCAGGAAGCTTATCTCGGAGGGGCACACATATGAGCGACGCGGCAGTGCAGACGAAGCCAAGCGCGCCTGGTGTGAAACCTGCGCGGGCTCAAGGTGGCGCGCCAGCCTTCTTCTCGGCGTGGGACATCCATTCGTATTACGGCGAGAGCTACATCGTTCAAGGTGTGAGCCTCGATGTGCGCGAAGGCGAGATCTTAGCGCTCCTCGGGCGGAACGGCGCTGGAAAAACATCAACGCTGCGAACGATTGCGCGCCTGGATGACCCGGAACTGCGCCACGGCGAGGTGTGGCTCGACCACCAGCCGCTGCACGATATGAAGGCCTACCAGGCGTCCAACGTGGGCGTTGCCCTTGTCCCGGAAGATCGCCGAATTATTCGCGGCCTAACCGTTGAAGAGAACCTGCAGTTGGCGACGGTGAACGGCGCCAAGGGTTGGTCGTTCGAGCGCATCTACGAGAGTTTTCCGCGGCTCGGCGAACGCCGCACGCAGGAAGCAACCACGATGTCCGGTGGCGAGCAGCAAATGCTTGCCATTGCCCGTGCGCTCGCAAAAGACATCAAACTCTTGTTGCTTGATGAACCGTACGAGGGTCTCGCACCGGTCATCGTGCAGGAAATCGAACGCATTCTCGAAGGCATCAAGAAGCTCGGCATCACGACGATCCTCGTTGAGCAGAACGCGATCGCGGCGCTCCATCTCGCCGATCGCGCCATCATTCTCGATACCGGCCAGGTGGTGTTTGATGGCACCGCCCAACAAGTGCTCGACGATGAAAAACTCCGCCTCGAGTACTTGGCGATCTAGATCGCCAAGTCGTTGAGGGGGCACGGCAACCCCTCACAATAACCCCTCACAATCGGCGGAGCGCAGGCGTTGGGCAATGAGGTGTTTCGGCCCGTCGATTAGTCTGCAATCTCTGTCATCCCGCCCATGTAGGGCTGAAGGACATCGGGGATGGCGATGGTGCCGTCGGCGCGTTGGTTGGTCTCGAGAACGGCGATGAGTGCGCGGCCGACGGCCAGGCCCGACCCATTGAGCGTGTGGCAGAACTTTAGCTCTTTGCTGCCGGTGATCCGGTAACGCGCGTTCATGCGGCGTGCCTGGAAATCACCGCAGACCGAGCAGGAAGAAATCTCGCGATAGGCGTTCTGTCCGGGCAGCCAGACTTCCAGGTCGTAGGTCTTTCGCGCGCCGAAGCCCATGTCTCCCGTTGAGAGCAGCATCTTGCGGTAGGGCAATTTTAACAGCTGTAAAATGCGCTCGGCGTTGGCCGTCATCCGCTCTAATTCCGCGAGCGCGGTTTCTTCCGTTGTGACCGAGACCAGCTCAACTTTCGTGAATTGGTGCTGGCGGATCATGCCGCGGGTATCGCGCCCTGCTGCCCCGGCCTCGGAACGGAAACAGGGCGTGTGAGCTGTGAACCGTTTCGGTAAGTCGGCGGCATCGAGTGTTTGCTCACGAACGAGGTTGGTGAGCGGGACTTCGGCCGTTGGAATGAGCCAGAAACCGTCCTCAGTTTTGAAAAGGTCTTCCGCAAACTTCGGCAGTTGGCTCGTCCCATACATCGCATCGTCCCGGACGAGCATGGGTGGATTGACTTCCGTATAACCGCCGAGCTGGCCGTCGGCCGGGCTCACGTGCTGGTCGAGCATGAACTGTGCGAGTGCGCGTTCGAGACGGGCCAGCGCGCCCTTCAGCACGACGAAACGCGCACCTGAAAGTTTGGCCGCCATCTCAAAATCCATGAGACCCAGCGCTTCGCCGAGTTCGAAGTGCTCTCTGGCGGGAAACGCAAACGTTGTCGGCTCTCCCCAGCGCGAGACCTCGATGTTGTCATCTTCGTCGCGGCCTTCGGGCACGTCGTCAAGCGGCAGGTTTGGGATGACTTCGAGTGCTGCCCGCAACGCATCGTTGGTCGCACGCTCCTCATCTTCGGCCGCTTGCAACGCGTCCTTCAGCGCGCCGACTTCCGCCATCAGTTCGCTCGCGCGCGCCTCGTCCTTGGTCTTCTTAGCGGCCCCGATTTGCTTAGAGGCGGCGTTCCGCTGTGTTTGGATTTCCTGCGCCTTGGTCGTCGCGGTCCGACGCGTCTCGTCCAGCGCGATCAGTTCTGCCGCGGACGTGTCCGAGTACCCGCGCTTTTTCAAACCGGCGTCAAAGGCCTCCGGATTGGCACGGATGGTTCTGATGTCGAACACGGGTCCTGGTCCTTCTTATGGGGCGATCATTTGGTTTTGCGTGGTGGCTTGGTGGGCCGATGGATGTTTCCGCGCCTTATACGCAAGCCGGCGGCCGGGTTCCACCCGTCTGAGAAACAGGGACGTGTCGACTGATACGCGCTCGCGTGCCCGCGTCTCCGGCGTGCCAGACCGCCAGCGTTGACCTTCGCGGTGCGGTCTGTCACGCCCGTTCCAATATCGAAGGGCGAGGCCACATTATGCCGGAACTGCTGTTGGAACTGTTGTCGGAAGAGATCCCTGCGCGCATGCAGTCGCGGGCGGCAAGTGACCTCGCACGTCTCGTATCCGATGGCCTGAAGGGGCACGGCCTCACTTTTCAAGAGATCCAGTCCTACGCGACGCCGCGTCGACTGATGTTGGTCATCGGAGACCTGCCGCCAAAGTCGCCCGAAATCAACGAGGAGCGGAAGGGACCACGAGTCGGCGCACCGGACAAAGCGGTGCAGGGGTTCTTGCGCGGTGCCGGTCTGGCATCGCTTGATGAGGCCGAGATCGTCACAGACGCCAAGAAGGGTGACTATTACGTCGCGCGGATTTCGAAGCCCGGACGCGCAACACCCGAGCTGGTCGCCGAAGTCGTCACGGATGTGTGCGCAAAGTTCCCATGGCCCAAGTCCATGCGTTGGGGCTCGTCAGATTTCACATGGGTGCGGCCGCTGCAATCGGTGCTGTGTCTCTTCGATGGCCGCGTCGTGCCTTTTGCCATAAACGGGCTAGAGGCGTCCAACGTCACAATGGGTCACCGCTTCCATGGCAATGCACCCATTCAGGTGTCGTCGTTTGCCGACTACGGCGGCAAGTTGCGCGATGCCAAAGTGCTGCTACCGGCGTCAGAGCGGCGTGCGATGATCGAAGAGCAGGCTCTAGAACTTGCATCCGACGCTCAGCTTTCGCTGGTCGAAGATGCAGCTCTCCTCGACGAGAACGCTGGGCTCGCCGAGTGGCCGACTGTGCACCTTGGCGCATTCGATGAGGCGTTCCTGGCGGTGCCCGCCGAGTGTCTGATCACGTCGATGAGATCGCACCAGAAGTGCTTTTCGTTGCGTGATCCGAAGACGGGCGCGCTCGCAAACCGCTTCTTGTTGGTCTCTAACCTGATCGCCGCTGATGATGGCGCGACCATCGTCTCGGGCAACGAAAAGGTCATTAACGCAAGACTTTCAGACGCAAAGTTCTTTTGGGAAAAAGATCTTGCAACGAAGTTGGAACCGATGCGCCAGCAGCTGGCAAACATCACGTTCCACGCGAAGCTTGGCACGCAAGCGGACCGGGTGGACCGGATCACCGAGTTGGCCCGCCAGGTCGCAGGCAGCGTCGATGCCGAGCCCGATCTCGCCGGTCGGGCAGCCCAGTTGTGCAAGGCCGATCTCGTCTCGGAAATGGTTGGCGAGTTCCCAGAACTCCAAGGTCTTATGGGGCGCTACTACGCGGCGGCAGAAGGCATGAATGCGAAAGTCGCTGGCGCTCTGGAGGCGCATTATAAGCCGCGTGGGGCGGGCGATGATGTGCCCAATGACGCCGTCGCAATCGCCGTGGCGCTCGCAGACAAGCTCGACACGCTCGTCGGGTTCTGGGCCATCGATGAGAAACCAACCGGATCGGGCGATCCTTATCAACTTCGGCGGGCAGCGCTCGGCGTGATCCGGATCTGCCTGGAGAATGATCTTCGGATTGGTCTTCTGAAAGTGATCAAGACCGGCCAGAAGCAATTGCAAACGGGTGGTCATGTCGTGCACGCCGTCGACGTCGAAACCGCCGATGACTTGCTCTCATTCTTTGCCGACCGGCTAACGGTTTACCTGAGAGAGCAGGGGCGGCGCCACGACCTGATTGATGCGGTCTTTGCATTGGACGGCCAGGACGATCTCGCGCTTATCGTGAAACGCGTTGAGGCGTTGTCCGAGTTTCTCGAAACCGACGACGGCGCGAACCTTCTGGCGGGGACGAAGCGAGCAGCGAACATTTTGCGTGCGGAAGAGAAAAAGGACGGCAAGTCTTACGACGGCAAACCAGACGGCAAGTTGCTGGTGGAGCCGGCCGAACGGGCGCTGGAAGCGGCGATCGCGAAAGTCAGATTTGATACGGCCGCTGCCATCAATGTTGAGAATTTCGAAGGTGCCATGTCGGCCTTGGCCGAACTTCGCGCGCCCGTCGACGCATTCTTCGACGGCGTCACGGTTAACGCCGACGACAAAAAACTGCGGGACAACAGGTTGCGGCTGCTCGCCGAAATTCGAACGGCCACGCTTCAGGTCGCAGACTTTTCAAAGGTGTCGGGTTAGCCCGCGCCGCCTCGTCGAGATCAGAGCGCCTGCTTGCGCTGCTGGATCATCATGTAGGTATCGAATGTGTTTTCGGAGAGTTGGCTCCAGAGATAGGCGTCGCGTCGAAAACGAATGAGGCTGTCGTAGATCTCTTTGAAAGCGGCATCTTCGGCGGCGATTGCCGTGAGCGTCTCGCTGCTTGCTTTGAAGCAGGCGTCGAG
>JBCBWG010000192.1:0-6196 GCA_039817205.1 Pseudomonadota bacterium | reverse complement strand
AGAGCTGGGCGCCATGCGCTTTGGGAGCGCTAACGTCGGGAGGGACTCCGACGCTCAGGCTATGTCAAGCGGTGGACGGGGGGGCACTACCAGCTTTTGTGACATACCTGATGATGAGAAACATAGGGCGGCTTTCCTGTCTCTGAAAGGCCACGCGTGCTGCGATCACGTTATTGTGAATAAGACCCCATAGTTTTCCACAGATTGAGCATTGCCAATTGCATTTTCGCTACGATTCGAAAGCCATGAGGCTGTCATATGGCAATTTCTGGCCCTGCGGCCTTAAAAATGGGGCCGCAAGAACGAGCCCTCAACCGGCTACAGTGCACACGGATAGAGAACATCCCGCCCGCTTCTATCCGCTGGATCTCTATTGGGCGATGATTTTCGTCTCTGTGGACGGGGCCACGCGTCTTGGAATGTGGACTGGAAGACGGGTCTGACGGCGAATTCACCGCGTCATCTCGTACCCGCAGGGTCTCGAACGGTACCGCTACCGCTGAGACTGCCCTTCCATAAAGAACTTTTCGCGCTCAAACAGCTTTCCGGCCAGTCGAACGCCATGCTCGACGCTGGTGATTTCGACTTTTGTTTCAAGACCTTGCGCGTCGCGTGTGATCCATCCTCGAAGGACAGGCTCCGGTGACGTCGTGAGTACGATCTTAATTGCCGATGGCGCGTCCGGGTCTTTGTCCCTTATGACGAGCGACACCTGACCTGGAAGTTCTTCAACCTGCAGCACCTGTGCATCCCGAAGCAAGTTCACCCGTTCGCGAAGCAGCATCCGGAACGGCGTGTTCGAAAGCTCATAGGTCTCATCGGTCTTGAGATCGTGATCCTGGATCGCCAGGAACCGGCCATCAGAGATGACCACCTTCCGACTGGGACGCGAATACTCGAAACGGAAGCGGCCAGGCTTTGCAACAAACACCTTGCCCTTCAGGACAGAGTTGTCGGGGTCGGTTTGGACGAAGCGACCCTGGAGTGTGGTCAGCTCCTTAAAATACTTGCTCACGAGCTGAACGGCTGCGAGTTGGCTGTCCGTAAACGTCGCACCCCGTGAGGCCTCACGTTCGACTGAGCTGTCCCAGTTTCCAACGCCGGTTGCGATCGTCGGCTGCTTGTCTTCCGCCAAGCCAGGCGTTGCGAGTGCGAGTGCGAATGTCGCAATGAGCGCCGCGGGCGCCCCTGCGATCGTTGCAAACAGCTCTTTCCAGTTTCGCGTGCCCATTTTCGTCTCTCCCCCAACCTGCGCCGAGCGCACCGACTTCGTCCGAACCGTTGCTGGATTCGCAGTCGCGATGAACATCATCGCGCCGTCGCCCGTCATCAGCATTGGTCGCGTGTTGAAACGTCCACGTTCTCTATATGCTTCGCGCAAACTGAGCGGAGGTCTGATTGCGCTAACGTCCACTCAACCGTGGCAGAACGGAAGATTACGACAATTCGGCGGCTAAATGCGGCCCGACGCCAGGACGTGGCGTTGAGACGACGGTGATCTGACGCTCCGTATCGCTCGTTCGTTCCGAACGATTGTTGCGGACGCCCATGTGAGCGCCGCTGAAGTGGCGCGCTGTCTCATCGCGAATTCAGTCGTCAGCGTCGACCGGCCCATAAATTTCTCGCTTGCCTGCATGGTTGGCCGGACCGATGACACCGTCCCGCTCCATCCGCTCGATCAGATCTGCTGCCCGGTTGTAGCCGATTTGCAGACGGCGCTGGAGGTAGCTCGTCGACGCCTTGCGGTCGCGCATCACCACCGCGACGGCTTTGTCGAAGAGATCCTCGCCACCCGCGGCTGCCTGAGGTCGATTGGTTCGATGATCGCTTCGCGTCTCGGACGATGGCTCTGGGGCGTCTATATCTGCGACCGCATCGACGTAGCCGGGCCCTGGCTGTTTACGGAGATAATCGGCAACCGCTGCAACCTCGCTATCGCTCACAAACGCGCCGTGGACCCGTGCGAGCTGCCCGGACCCGTCTGAGACCAGCATATCTCCCTGACCGAGAAGTTGCTCGGCGCCCTGTTCGTTCAAGATCGTCCGGCTGTCGACCTTGGACGCGACCTTGAAACCAATACGCGTTGGGAAGTTGGCTTTGATCGTGCCGGTCACGACATCGACAGACGGGCGCTGCGTTGCCATGATCAAGTGGATCCCAGCTGCACGCGCCATCTGCGCGAGACGTTGAACAGCCGCTTCGATCTCTTTGCCCGCAACGATCATCAGATCGGCGAATTCATCGACGATGACCACAATATGCGGGAGCGGGGTCAAATCGAGCGACCGTGTTTCGAAAATCGGATCGCCTGTCAGGCGATCGAAGCCAATCTGAATGCGCTCATCCAGCGTCTCGCCGTTTTCGTCAGCCTCGCGGACGCGCGCGTTGTAGACAGCGATGTTCCGCACGCCCAACTCGGCCATGCGCTTATAGCGATCCTCCATTTCGCTGATTGCCCAATTGAGCGCCGAGACGGCCTTGTGCGGGTCTGTCACGACCGGCGCTAAGAGGTGCGGAATGCCATTGTAGACAGACAGCTCAAGCATCTTCGGATCGATCAGAAGCATGCGCAAATCGGCAGGGCCGTACTGGTAGAGCAACGACAGGATCATCGCATTGACGCCAACCGATTTACCGGAGCCCGTTGTGCCCGCGACCAACACGTGCGGCATGCGCGCAAGGTCGGCGCAGTGAGGCGTCCCGTCGATGGTCTTGCCGAGCGCCAACGGCAGCGTCTGACGCGTTGCCCGAAACGTGTCCGCTTCAAGGATTTCGCGGAGGCGCACGGTCGTCCGCTTGAGGTTCGGAAGCTCGATCCCAAGCGTATTGCGGCCCGGAATAACTGAAATCCGTGCCGAAGGCGCACTCATGGACCGCGCGATATCGTCAGCAAGACCAATGACCCGAGAGGCTTTGACGCCGCGGGCGATCTCGACTTCATAAAGCGTAATGACCGGGCCCGGCCTGACATCGCGAACCGCGCCCTTGATACCGAAATCAGCCATCACGTCTTCGAGCAATCCGGCGTTCCCGCGCAGAACCGTTTGCGACGTGTCAGGGGTTTGCCTTGCGACTTCGGCCCGCTCGAGCAGGCTGAGGCTCGGCGGGCGATATCCGGCAGGCTTTACTTTGCGTCGCCGCGCAAGCGCCGGTGGCGGGCCTCGATCGGTGGCGATCGGCGTTTGGTCCGGTTCGGCGACAAGGGGATCGCCGAGCGGCGACTTCGGCGCGCGATCAGACGTTCGCGAACGCGCGTCTGGGAGCGGCTTGGTTGTGGGTTCAGCTGAGACATCTTTCCGCGGCGCGGAACGATCGCGCAAGAACTGCGGAAGATCGCTGTCGCCTGCGTCAGCGTCGGCGTCCGTTTCCTCGTCGGCATCGAATTCAACGTCGTGGCCGCTACGTGTGGCGAACGACGATCCGAAAGAGGTTTCGTTGGAGCGAGCCACGCGCAATTGCGGTGGCGGCTGCGGGTTGTCTCTCGGATCGGCCTGATCGGCATAATGCACCGGGCCGAGGTCTTGTCCGGCATCTCGCTCAAGCTCTGCCTCGTGCCCCCATCTGCGACTATGAGGCCTCGAAACAACCGGACCGACCGCATGTGCTTCTGGTGCCGAAGCGACTTGGGGAGGTTCTGCCTCAGCTGCAGTTCGCGCAGCCGCGTGCCCCTTAGTGACCTGGCGCTCCGCGACCTGGCCCTCAGCGATCTGGCCCTCAGCGATTTGGCCCTGAGCGATTTGGCGCTCCGCTCGTCGTTGTATGCTTTTGGACGCTTGGTCGGCCCAATGGCGCAGCCAAGAATCCATTCGGGCGGCTTTTGGAACCGGCGGCGGCTTAGGCAGATCACGCATCGCCCTTGGCGTTTCTGCGAGCCATGCCGTTTTCAGGTCATCGCTCGACACGCCGAGCGACTGCATCAACAGCCAACCGCCCGCTGCCGCGCACACCAGACCACCGACCGTCGAGGCAATCGAGGAGTTGAGCAGGGCAACAGTACCGGCTGCGACTGCGATTACGAGATCACCGATAAAACCGCCATACCCATGGGCCAGCGGCCAGGCCTTGGCCGTGGGAACAGCAGACATCCCGCCGGCAAGCAGCAAAACGGCGATCACGAAAAGGAACGCTTTCCAACGCAGCGAGAGCAGGCGTTCGCAGCTGACAAGTTGCACGCCCCAAACGAGTGGACCGACCAAAGCCGCAACCGCTGCCAGACCAAACATTTGTAAAAAAAGATCGGACGTGATCGCGCCGAACGGGCCGAGGATGTTGCGGGTCTCACCGCTCGTTGCATGGGTCAGCGACGGATCAGATGCCGTCCAATTTGCGAGTGCGATCCAAATCAGAACCGAGCCGAACACCATCGCGCCACCAAACGCACGCCAAGCCCAGCCGTAAATCAGCGCTTCGACGCTGTTCGGCAACAGGCGGTGTGGCTCTTCACTGGGCGTATCGAGAGACATCGATCGTCATGGCTCGCTGGGCGTTTTCCGGCATGCGGTCCTTCGTGACGCTTACAAATCGCGGTCGACACAGAACCGAGCCTTGACCGTCGTCAGATCACGTCGGGCATCACGCAAACAGGACCGCCAGTCCGCAGCCGTTACGCATCCGCCGCCGAAACGATCCGGAGAAGCGCTTCCCGCGTGGTTGCAAGGTCATGAACCAGTGCGACGCGCACAAAATTCTCACCAGGGTTCCGCCCCGTCGGACCAGCCTGCGCCAAAAACGCTCCAGGCACGACTTTGACCCCGCATCGTTTCCAAAGTGTTACCGAAGCCTGTTCACCACCACCGAGTTCGGAAACATCAAGCCAAAGAAAAAACCCACCATCCGGTCGCTGATAGCCAAACCGGCCGGAGAGAATTTCGTCACAAACCGCGAACTTCTCACGATAGGCTTGGCGGATGACGCTCACGTGTTGCTCATCCGACCAGACGGCGGCCGACGCGTGTTGCACAGGCCCCGGCATTTGCGGAGCAACCAAGTTGCGCATCTCAGCCATCGTCTCGAGGAAGTCACCGTCGCCCGCGCAGAAGCCCGACCGCAGACCGGGCAGGTTTGAGCGCTTCGATAGGGAATTGAAGACGACGATGTTTCGAAAGCCTTCGGGCGTTGCAGCTGCGACCTCGAGCCCGCCGACGGGCGCTTCGGTTGAATAGATCTCGGAATAGCACTCGTCGCAGAACAGCATGAAGTCGTAGGCGCGGGCGAGTTTCAGCGCCCGATCGATATAGGCAGCCGACGCCATTGCGCCCTGCGGGTTTGCAGGCGAGCAAAGATAGAAGGCAGCCGTCCGCGACAGCAAAGCCTGATCAGCTTCGAGCGCATCGAGATCTGGCAAATAACCGCTATCAGCATGGACTTCCAGGTAGACCGGTTCCGCGTTGGTTGCCATCGCCGACCCGTTGTAGGCTTGGAAATACGGGTTCGGCATCAGGACAGCAGGCCGACCCTGTGACACGATCTTGCGGCCGATGGCTGGCAGCAGGGCGAAGAACAAGCCCTCACGGGAGCCGTTCAGCGGATGCACTTCGCGAGCCGCATCAACGGTCCGGCCGGAGAGATCAAACCGCCGCCCGAGCCACGTCGCAATCGCGCCCCGAAGTGCGTCGGAGCAGCGGATCGGCGGGTACTTCGTCAGCGATGGTTCGGCGTCGCGCAGAAGATCAGCGACGAATGCCGGCATTTCTTCATGCGGTTCGCCGACCGTCATATCGATCGGCTCGGCATGCCCCGTTTCAACGTCGGCGAGCAACCGGCGGAGAAACGTAAACGGTGAAACGACGCCCCCACGCGCCAACACTTGCAGACCCGTCATCGGTGCCGCCGTGTTGTCGGTCGTCTCGGATGCACCGGCAGGCGCTGCGGCGAGGGTCATACGCTTCCCCTAATTCAGTCTCGTGTTTTGCTCGTCATCGTGCGTGCTGCGCCTCAGTCGTCAATCGCCTGGTAGGCGAGCGCACGGCTCATTTGGCGATAGCGAAGGCGGATGGGTCCGGGTGCTGCCGCCATGAACACAGCTGTCAGCTCCTCGTAGGGGTCAACCCAGAAATAGGTGCCGTACACGCCAGACCAGTAATAATCGCGCTCAGAGCCATGCAGCGCCGCTCGGCCTGCGCTTCGTCGCACAGCGAACCCGAGCCCAAAGCCGTATCCCAGCGCCGCAGGGTCCATCGTCTCAGCAATGCGATTG
>JBCBWG010000191.1:0-6258 GCA_039817205.1 Pseudomonadota bacterium | reverse complement strand
GTACTTTGAGAACCGCTGGCGTCAGAAACTTCGCGGATCGGAACCAACACATCGCCAGCGCTCGCAAACGCCACAAGGCTTTCGAGCGCATGATAGCCGTTTGGGAGTCGACCGACGACCTCGAGCGTCAAATTGATTTTCGCTCGAGACCAAACGCGCATCGGTAGCGTCGTCATGCGATGTGCGTTTGTCTAGCGAACGGACTTGGTCGCGCTCTGGCTTCCCGCCTCACCGCTGCTACCCTCAGCAAATGTTGGTCCCGGCTCCAGCCCCCGCGCAATCTTCTGTCGGGTTTTGATGACCGCCTCCGGTTCCGGATCAAACGTCAGCGACAGGCCCCATTGGTAGCGCGCCTCGCGATGCTTGCCGACACGCCAAAGAACGTCACCCAGGTGATCGTTCAAGATCGGATCTTCCGGCTGCAGTTCGACGGCGCGTTCGAGATGCTTGAGTGCAAGCTTCATTTTGCCGAGACGATAGTAAGCCCAGCCAAGGCTATCGACGATATAGCCGTCGTCCGGACGCAGCTCGACAGCCTTCTTGATCATCCCAAGACCTTCCTTGAGGCGCCGGTTTTGATCGACCCAGGAGTAGCCGAGATAGTTCAGAACAAGTGGTTCGTTTGGGTTGAGCTTTTTCGCAATCAGCAAATCAGCCTCGGCCTTCGGCCATTGCTTCACGCGTTCATAGCAGGTGCCGCGCGCGTACCAGTAAAGCCAGTGCCGGCGGTTTGTCGGTTCGCCGATGATCTCGATGATTTTGCTGTAATACGGAATGGCCTCGGCATACCGCTTCCGCGAGCGCAGCATGTTTGCGAGCGCTTCGGCGGCTGAAATGCTTTTTGGATCGCGATCCAGGATTGCGACCAAAGCTTTTCGCGCATCCTCAACCCGATTGAGCTGGTTCAAGTTGAGCGCCATGCGGATCGCGATCGCCTGCGCCATCGGCGACGACTTCGGAACCTGCGCATACATTTCGTTTGCGCGCTTGTACCGCTTCAGCCGCTCATACACGTTGGCAAGGGCTGCCTTCGCGAATGGAAAGTCCTCTCGAAGGACGAGGGAAAGGCGGAGGTAAAGCGTTCCAATCCGCGTCCCGTTGCCATCGCTCGATAACGCTTCTCCGAGTGCGAAGAACACCTCAGCCAATCCGTCTTGCGGGGTCTTTACGGCGCGCGTGACCGGCGACGTGCCGTCCAGCTGTTCGCGAAATGCGCGCGCAGAGGGATGGCCGCGACCACCGGTCTGGCGCATGTGCATATCGAGAAGCGCGATCGCTGATTTCTTCTCGCCGCGGGCTGCGAGCGCGGACGCTGCGACGATCACGTTGCGCGCTTGCCGCGGATCGCGCGCGACAACGCGTCGGAAGCGCTGCAACGAAAGTTCGCGGCGGTTGGCGAGATCAGCGATAATGCCGCTGTGATAGTCGGCGTAGAACTGAGCCCACTCAGCGCGATTGGCGGACTTCAAGAGGCTGAGTGCACGGGGCGCATTGTCAGCGGCAACGGCCGTCCATGCTCGGGCCAGCAAACCAGTCAACTCAGCGATCGGGCCCGAAGACGAAGCTTTGAAGTGACGTTCGGCGCGGCGGTAATCGCGATCACGGTAGGCGCCAACAGCAAGCCAGAGCTGGGCGACGCGGTTTTCTGAGTTGAATTCTGCGACGCGCTTGGCAAGGCGCAAGGCGTCGTCAAATGAGCCCTCGAGCGCCGTCATCAAAAACGCTCGTTCGATGATCTGCGGGTTGCCCGGATCGCCATTGAGGGCGCGTCCGAAAAAACGAGCAGCCGACTGGTTGTCGTTCACCCCGCCAGCGATCCGACCCGCAAGGTAACTCCCAAGCTGGCTTCGCGGTACAAAGCGTTCAGTTGAACCATCCGACCGGACCTGCTGGCTCGCGCTAACATCCTGGCCGCTCGCCGGAGCCGCCAGCATAACAGCGGCTGCAAAGCAGGCTGCGAGGCATCCGATCGCGCTGACACCTCCCTGATCGGAGATCCACCGCGCATCCATGTGTTTCACCATGCTCATCTGTCCGCTCTGCTGGCCCCCAACGCGAATCTGCCAAAGACTACGGCGCTTTCACGGCCCCGCCTACAGCGTTATTTCAGGGACCATTTACAGTCACTAAACTGTCACCACCTGATCACGGGCCAGCGAAGCATCAGGGCCGCGGATCAAGGAATTCAATACGTCGTCCAACGATCGCAAAAACATTAGCGGCTCAGCGTATCCATTACGGCTCGAGAACCACATTTTAGGTAGCAATTCCGGACATATGTCCTTTGCAAGTCTAAGCTTGGCTTTGTGTTTGGGCCTCGGACTAAGACTGGGACTGGGACTGAGACTGGGATTGGCTTTGCACCTGAGCGCCGCTGGCTAAGACCACGACCGCCGTTTCCATTGTCACATCAGAAGGCGTCGACAGACAGCCACGTATCGGCGCAGCGGCGTTGGCATCCAGACCGCAAGCGAGCCGCACGTATGCATCCGTCGGCGAAACCGCGTGCACGGGGTCGAAGCCGACCCAACCAAGACCGTCTGCGTACGCTTCCGCCCATGCGTGTGTTTCGACGATCCCCTCATCTGGCCCCTCATCTGGCCCCTCATTTGCCTTGTCAGCCGCCGAACCAGTCTCAGGGCCGGACGTTGCGGCGCTGTGAGCGTCGTTCGTCGACACGTGCGATGCCAATACATAGCCGGTCACGTAACGCGCGGGGATGCCGAGGACGCGGGCCGCACTCATGAATACGTGGCTGTAGTCTTGGCAAACGCCCGCGCCACCGCTCAGTGCTTCGGCAGCAGTTGTTTTCGCGGTCGTCGCCGCTGGCTTGTAGGTCATCGCCTCCCCGACGGCTGCCATCAGAGCATGCAGCCGATCGAGGGCTTGGCCGTCTGGCACAGCATGCGCCAGATCCCGAATCCGGCTGTCCGGCGCTGTGAGCTTGGTCTGGCTTAAAAAAATGCCAGCCGGTGGCATTTGCGAAAGTCCACGCACGACGCCGGCGCGGTCCTCGGTTGTCACTAGGCCCTCCGCCAGAATCTCAATGACATCCGACGACCGTTTCGCATGCCAAAGACCAACACCATCCCCGAAGCCATCGGTCAGCAACGGCGTGACAGGTTCCCCATTCACGGTGACCGACCATCGGTTGATCATCTGGCCGGCGAACGCCGCTGGAAACAATCGGAGCCTCAACGACACGCGGCCGACCTCGGGGTCATAGGCATACTGAGTGCGGTGTTCGATTTTGAGTTGCATGGTCGCGGTCGGGCTTTGTTGAAATGCGGGACGGCCGTATCGTTTTATGCGATTGGTCGAGAGCTGGCCAAGAACTGGCCCAAAGCTGGCCAAGACGATTGGCGTCGGCGGGCTTTCGATCGAGAGCGATCCCGTCGTCAAAAATGATAGGCACGGGCGATCGAACGGGTCAGCTTGGCATTAAATGCGATGATCTCAGTCACGAACTCGTGCAGGCCCTGTTGAAAGATTTCACCCATCTCAAGGTCAGCGAGACGGCTGATCATGACATTTGCCAAATGGTGGCACTCGTGGCGCTGTCCGTATCTGCGCGCCAGGTGCTCTAGGCTCTCGCCGATCCGTTGATAGCTGAAGCTGAGCGAGCGGGGAAAATCTCGGTGCAGGATCAGGAAATCAGCGATCTTCCAGGGAGAATAATCGCCGCCATAGACGTGGTGGTAGGCCCGGTTCGCTGAGTTCGCATAGAGCACCGATGTCCACTGGTGATGGTCGCGTCCGCCGCCGATCACCTCGGTCTCCGGAAGCAACACAAAGTATTTGATGTCGAGCAAACGCAACATCATGTCTGCGCGTTCGATATGGCCACCGAGCCTATAGAAATCGAACCCATCGTTGCGCAGCATCCCAAGGTCCGATGACCCGCGCAAAACAGCGGTTCGCGTTTTAACCCATTCAAGCAGGCTTGGGAGGTCGCGGCTTGCCGTTTGGACATCGATGGCATCGAGCCGCCGCCAGCCATCGTTGAGGCTTTCCCACATCTCGCGTGTGAGCGCTGTCCGAATGGCGCGGCCGTTTGCGCGGGCCTGATGCAGGCAGCTCCGGATGGAAGAAGGATTTTCTTCTGACAAAACAAGGATGCGGATGGCGTGTGTTTCGGTCAGCCGCTCTTTCAATTCGTCAGGGACGGGTGCGCCCGACGCCAGGACGACTGACCGCCACTCATCCTGGTTGATCGCCCCCGGGATCATGGCCATCCGGCGGCCCATCTCGATCAGGCGTGCGGTGCTGTCGGCCCGCTCCATGTAGCGTGACAACCAAAAGAGATTTTCAGCCGTTCTCGATAGCACGTCGCTGTCCTGTCAAAGCGCTGGTCCGATCCGTCCACCACATCAAGGCTTCAGACACCGGCGCATGGCCTCCCTCAGTCGCTCAAGACCCAAGTATCCTTCACGCCGCCGCCCTGGCTTGAGTTGACGACGAGCGAACCCTCCGTCAGGGCGACCCGGGTCAAGCCGCCCGGAACAAGCCGAATTTGGTTTCCAACGAGGCAAAACGGTCGAAAGTCCACATGGCGAGCGGCGAGGCCGGAGCCGGTAAGTGTTGGCGCCTCGGAGAGTTCGAGCGTTGGCTGGGCAATGAAATCGTTCGGCTCGGCCTTGATCCGTTCAGCATACGCGTCGCGCTGCTCTTTCGTCGCACGCGGCCCAACCAGCATACCGTAGCCGCCAGACCCGTGGACTTCTTTCACGACCAGCTCGTCAAGATGCTCCAACACATACTTGCATTCATCCGGCTGCGAGCAGCGCCACGTCTCAACGTTCTGCAAAATCGGTTCCTGGCCGAGATAAAAGCGGATCATCTCAGGCACGAAAGTGTAGATCGCTTTGTCGTCGGCAACGCCTGCGCCTGGTGCGGAACAGAGTGTAACGCCACCGGACCTGTAGGCATCGAATAGTCCAGGGATTCCGAGCAGGCTATCCGGACGAAATACGAGCGGGTCGATGAAGTCGTCGTCAATTCGCCGGTAGATCACATCGATGCGTTGCGGCCCGAGGGTTGTCCGCATCCACACCCGCCCGTTCTCAACAAAGACGTCTTGCGGTTCAACGAGATCCACGCCCATCAGATCCGCGAGATAGGAGTGCTCGAAGTAGGCACTGTTCATGGAGCCGGGTGTGAGAATAACCACCGTCGGCTTCCGCGTCACGCCCGCAGGCGCAACGTCCTCAAGTGTCTTCAAGAGCTGCGTTGGATAGTCATCGACCGCAAGGACACCGCCATCGGCAAACAGGTTTGGAAACATCCGCATCATAATTTCGCGGTTTTCCAGCATATAGCTCACGCCACTCGGCGTCCGACAGTTGTCCTCAAGAACCTGGTAGGCGCCCGGCCCCGTGCGGACGATGTCGACGCCGACAATATGGCTATAAACACGGCCTGGCGGAGAGACGCCGACCATCTCGGTGACATAAGCGCTGTTGTTGTAGACGAGCTCGGCCGGGATTTTGCCGGCTTTGATGAACTCGCCGCGGTGATAGACATCGAACAGGAAGGCATTCAGGGCCCGCGCGCGCTGCTCGATGCCAGCCGACATCTTGCGCCATTCGACGGCACCGAAAACGCGTGGGACAAGATCAAATGGGATCAGCCTCTCGGGGTCGCCGCCTTCGCCATAGACCGAAAACGTGATCCCCAGGCGCCGGAACAAGGCTTCCGCCTCCTGCCCGCGTTGCTTGAGGAGTTCTGTCCCGGTGTCCTCAAACCAGCGTGCCACTTCTGAATACGGCTCTCGGACACTTCCATCCGAGTTGTACATCTCGTTGAACATATCCCGTCCAAAGCCGCGCGCCTTCGTGCTCAATTCGAATGCAACACAGTCGGCGCACGCTGTCATGCCCAATTGAAAGGCATTTGAAGACTTTGCACGGAACAAATTGTCTGACGCCCGTCTCACTCGGCTCACTCGGCTCACGCATAAGGCACTCGCAATTCAGAGAAAACCAGCGCATGTTTCCAACCGTCACAAGAAGCGCAAAAGCGCTCAAAGCCGGAGGAGACGACGTATGTCGGACGGGAATGGAAAAACGTGCTGCGGGCCAGGCTATGCTTCTCCCGAAGAAGCCATGAAAGCCGATCGCGAGAAGTTGCTCTACACAACGGCGCTCTATGTCGGCACGGGCGTCGAGAAACCCGACTATCTTGCAACGGTCGATGTCGACCCAGACAGCCCGACCTATAGCCAGGTCGTCGCGCGCACCGACATGGGTGAGGTGGGCG
>JBCBWG010000190.1:0-6318 GCA_039817205.1 Pseudomonadota bacterium | reverse complement strand
GGGCAAGCCGCGCTGCATCATCATTCGGATCTGTAAGCGGCGGCCCCACGCCGTTCGTTGCAGGATCAGCTGCATAATCCTCTGTTGTTTGTTCCGAACCACCGCTTTGGCCCAACACCGCATCTCGAAGCGACATGACCGGCGCACCCGGTGGTGCTATCGCAGCCTCAGATGATTGAGGGGGCTGCGGCGGCGGTGGCGGTTGCATCGGCGTTGCGGGCCAATCGCCGGACATTTGCTCAGAAAGCTCTTCTGTAAGGTCATCTGGCAGGTCATCTAGCTGTTCCTCTACCTGCTCCTCTAGCTGTTCCTGGGGCGTTTCTTCGGTGAACGCATTCGAACCCGCTTGAGCAAAGCCGTCAGCCGGTCCGCCCATTTGCGGCGGCTCGGGTGAGGCCGGACCATCAAACGCGCCGTCTCCGGCACGCGCCGCAGCATTCGCCGCCTCAAACCGCCCAAGCGCCAAACGCGACATGGACTGGCGCGCGATCAGGGCCTCCGCGCTGTCTGCGTAATGATCCGTGATGTAGGCGTAGAACCGCTCAGCGAAGTCAGGGTTGCCATCCTCTTCCGCCCGCTGTCCCGCAGCGAGGATCTGATCCGGAGAATATGTCGGCGTGGATTGCGACATGGGGTCAACCAAAGACGAGACCGGGTCTGAAGACAGACGTGGAACAACCAAACGGCTATGGGTCGTAGTATACCCTTTGTTGGCCCGGTTGGGGGCGGATTGCTCCCGGATCAATAAAAACAACCGTTAATAGACCGCTGCGTGCGGTGCCCAATTTAGCCCGGCCGCAGACATTGGCCCAGGCTGACGGTCCCCAAATATTGAGCCCAGTGCAACGGACCGGCGCTTACCCGGCCGTCACCGGACAAATCAGACGGCCAGTCCACGACGCAACACGTTGATAGGCGGCACCATCATCAACGTCGTCGAGTTCCGGTAGTTTCTCCACTCTCGCAAAAGCCTGCTGAATGGCCGCGGGCAGATTGCCGATTGTGTCGTCTAAGGCATGCTCGGTCGACCAACGCACTTGGCCGAACGGGGTCAACCGACGGGGCGTTTGTCGGAACCCAACAAGCCAGTACCCGCCATCCGGCGCGGGCCCGAACGTGACGCCCAGTCGGCGCGCCTGTCGGAAAGCGGCGTCAACGTGTTGCGGCCGGATACCCGGAATATCAGTGCCGATGATGGCGACCGGCCCCGGTGGCAGAGCGCAGACGATCGTCGCCAAACGATCACCAAGGTTACCGCCGCCTTGCTGCATCCTGAGCGTCCGGCGCGGAAACGCCCGCGTCTCGATCCCGACGTCTGGCGCCACAGCGAGCACAGTCCGCCAGCGTGTATCGGCGGCCAGTCGGCGAATTAACCCGGACGCCGCACCACGATAAAAACGCGTCGCATGAACGGGGCCGATGTCACGACCAAGCCTGGTTTTTACGCGACCGATCTCCGGCACTTTGACCATGATGACGAGCCACGCTTGGGCGCGCTTCGGCGTCCAACGTCTCGGCTGCGAACGTCCTAGAGCCATCACGGATGATAAATCTTCTCGATAATACGGGCGGGTGCACGGAGATAAAACAGCATCAGGCAGAGCTGATTGCGCGCAACCCGGCTGAGATAGCCATCGCGCCGATATCGGATCGCGCTGGTCACGGCTCGGCTTCGCAACATAATCGTCCGGGCCCGACCGAGCCGCCGGATTAAGTCGACATCCTCCATCAGTCCGACCGCCTTGAAGCCACCGATCTGCTGATACAGGCGTCGCGGGATCAAAAGGCCTTGGTCGCCATATGGAAGCCGGAACAGCGTACACCGCGCCCGCACACCGAACTCAATCATCCGAGGCAGGAAACCCAGGTCATCGAGCGCAAACTGAAACGCGGCGGCCGCTTCCGGGCGTTCACCGCTTTGAATGCGCTCGATAAACGTCGCGACTTCGCGCTCCCAACCGGTCTCGAGCACAGTGTCGGCATGAAGAAACAGCAGCCAATCGGACTTGGCAGCGTCGGCCCCAGCCTGCATTTGCGGCCCTCGACCGGGTTCCGGCGCACGGGCGATCTCAGCCCCTGACGCTTCAACAATCTTCAAAGTTCGATCGTCAGAACCGCCATCGACCACGATCACATCGCGTACGATGCCTTCAACGACGCCCGGGACGAGCGCGCTCATCGTCGCCGCGAGCGTTGTCTCAGCATTCAGTGTGGGGATCACAACCGAAATCATTGGCGTTCGTTGTCCCGTTCAGCGTCAGCGGTCACCGCGTAACACGACCACCGCACCGATAGCACGCATTGCTGCGGGGAAAAAAATGCAGACACGACGCGCCTGACGCAGTGGTAAAAGCGAAAGCCTTTTCGTTCTTCTTTTGATCTTATTTGTTCTTGCACAAGCATAAGACTTGTGATTAGAACAATTGGCGAACTTAGGGAGGAAATGTATGCGTCTGATAGCTCCCAGCCAGTCACCGGCCGCTAACGGTTCCCGGAACCGACCGCACCACGTTGTCGACGAAAATCGGCGTCGCGGACGTGGCGCTCGATCGAATGCGACCGGTCGCTTCGAACGGACGAACGACGCTGACTTTGATGACGGCTGGGGCAGTTTAGACGCTCTCGACGCGTTTGCGACCGTGGTGACGAATGAAGACGCAAAGAGCATCATTTCAACCAACGACAGCCCGGATTTGTCGTTCGATCGATCCATCAACCCGTATCGCGGATGTGAGCATGGCTGCATTTATTGCTACGCGCGTCCGACGCACGCCTACCTGGGGCTGTCGCCCGGTCTCGATTTTGAAACCCAGATTTTCGCCAAACGAAATGGCGCGACGCTCTTGAGGGAGGCGCTCAACAAGCCTGGGTACGAACCCAAATCTATCGCGCTTGGCGCGGTCACCGACCCGTATCAACCAACCGAACGACGACTTGGTCTGACGCGTGAGATCCTAGAGGTGCTTGAGGCCTGCAAACACCCAGTCGGCATCGTCACGAAGTCTAATCTGGTAACGCGCGATATCGATATTCTGGCACGAATGGCTGAGCAGAATGTCGCCAAAGTCGCGATTTCGATCACCACGCTTGATCGTCAAGTTGCTCGGAAGATGGAACCCCGTGCCGCGACGCCTGAACGGCGGTTGGATGCCATTCGCCAGCTGAGTGCAGCCGGCATTCCCACAACCGTTATGGTGGCACCGATTGTTCCGGGGCTCACCGATCATGAGACAGAAACGATTTTAGAACGAGCCCGTGAAGCCGGGGCGACGTCGGCTGGCTACGTGATGCTGAGGCTGCCGCTTGAGCTGAAAGACCTGTTTCGCGAATGGCTCGAGACGGACTTTCCAGATCGCGCCAGTCGGGTGATCAAACTGCTTCAGTCGATGCATGGCGGGCAGGATTACCGAGCAGACTTCGGTCTGAGGCAGAAGGGATCGGGTCCTTTTGCCGAGCTGATCGCGAAACGTTTTGCGCTGAGTTTGAGGCGGTTCGGACTGCTACGGCGCGCGGCCCCGCTGCGGACCGATCTTTTCCGGCCTTCCGGCGGCATTGGCCGACAATTGAACCTCATTTAGGTCCGTTTCAGCGAGAGCGCGTTGATTATGGTTTTGGGTCCCGTTTTGCGTTCTGTGTTTCGCGCCCCCTGTCTGGACAGGTTGGGGCGAACCGCGTCTGATGTCTTTGTCACACACACTCAAGTTCGAACGACAGGACGAGCGTTATGGCGCGACGCAAACCGACGCGAACCGCGACGTTCGATCTCGAAAGTCAGATGGCGCGTCGGTTTCACGGCCCGGTGGCCGGCGTTGACGAGGCCGGGCGCGGCCCTTGGGCGGGCCCCGTTGTGGCCGCAGCCGTTGTCCTGGACCCCACGGCAATCCCGGAGGGCATTTCCGATTCCAAAGCGCTCAAGGAGGAAGAGCGCGAACGTCTCCTCCGCCATATCGAGGCGCATGCCGAAATCGGGATCGGCATCGCCGATGTTGAGCGCATTGACCGCGACAACATCCTGCAAGCGACGTTTTGGGCAATGCAGGAAGCCGTACAAAACTTACGTCGAGCACCTGCCGCCGTACTGGTCGACGGCAACCGGGCGCCGGACTTCGGTTGCCCCACCGAGACGGTCGTCAAGGGCGATGCCCGCTGCCTTTCGATCGCCGCGGCCTCTATCGTCGCAAAAGTCACCCGAGACCGGATCATGGTGGCGCTTGGCACGGACTTCCCATCCTTCGGGTTCGAACGCCACAAGGGCTACGGCACGCCTCAACACCAAGCCGCAATGCTGGCGAACGGCATCACACCGCATCACCGCCGCTCCTTCCGACCGGTTCAATTGGCACTTGAACTCAAGGACGCCTGACCAGCCTGTCGGTGGAAGTCGGCAACCAGGGCTGTGGCAGGCGTGGCCACCAAAGTTGCCAAGGCATCAATCGCCATTCGGTTGGCGCAATAAGCCGTCAGGCTCCACCTCGGTTAAGACGTTGTTAAGGAAGTTGGCGTCGTTCTACCCCGCGGCTCGGCCGGGCTCGTCAAACCTTTTGCACCTGTCCCGTCTGACTTTCCCGTCGTTGTTGCCGTCGTCCGCGTTCGTCTCTCGTCCAGTTGAGTTTGTGTGCCAATGTCGCGTTCCAGGTCCCAATCTGCATCCCAATGTGTATCCAAGGCTCAAATCAAGGCTGACGCAACTGCCAGACCACGGCCAAAAGCGGTGTCCTCGCGCCGAGTGGCAGGCGTCTCTGGATCGAACAAGGCTGGCAACGCGCAGCCTTCTCGCAAGAGCGGTCGCAACCAATCAGGCACCAACCGCGCGACTGGTCCCCTTGAGCTCAACTGCGTCTTGCTTGGCGATTGCCTCAGCCGGTTAAAGGAGTTGCCGGACGCATCGGTGGATCTCGTCTTTGCCGATCCGCCCTACAATCTCCAGCTGCAACGCGATCTGCTGCGTCCCAACAACACGATTGTCGATGGGGTCCATCAAGCTTGGGATCGCTTCGATGACTTCGCGACCTACGATGCGTTTTCGAAAGCGTGGCTCTCTGAGGCTCGGCGCATTCTCAAGCCAGATGGGGCAATCTGGGTTATCGGCTCGTATCACAATATTTTTCGTCTCGGCACGACGCTGCAAGACCTCGGCTACTGGCTTCAGAATGATGTGGTTTGGCTCAAAACCAACCCGATGCCGAACTTCCGTGGCACGCGCTTTACCAATGCGCACGAGACGCTCATCTGGGCCGCGCGAGACGCGACCTCGCGACCGACGTTCAACTACCACGCGATGAAAACGTTTAACGACGACCAGCAGATGCGGTCCGACTGGCTGATCCCGATTTGCTCGGGTCCGGAACGTCTGAAAGACGACACGGGTCGGAAAGCACACCCGACCCAGAAACCGGAGCAGCTTCTGTCGCGCATTGTTCTGGCGACAACCAATCCCGGCGACGTGATCGTCGATCCATTTTTCGGAACCGGGACGACCGGTGCCGTTGCAAAGCGCCTCGGACGCAACTGGATCGGCATTGAACGCGATCCAGATTACGCGGCGGCCGCGCGCGAACGGATTGCGGCCATCGAGCCGCTGAACGCAGGCGATCGCACAACAACACAATCGAAGCGGGCCGCTCCGCGCGTTCCGTTCGGGACCATTCTCGAACTTGGGATGCTGTCACCTGGCGACGTTCTGATGGACGCGCGGCGTAAGTTCAAAGCGCGCGTGCGGGCCGACGGCTCGCTTAAATTTGCGGAGAAGGAAGGCTCTATCCACCGGCTCGGCGCCGAGGTTCAAGGCGCGGATGCGTGCAACGGTTGGACGTTCTGGCACTATGAGCACGCCGGTCAGCTGCGCCCGATTGATGATCTCCGAACCGAGGCGCGCCGTGCTCTCCTCCCGCGCAATGACGAAAACCGCACGACGCGGCTGGAGGCGGCGGAATAGCCACAAGGGGTGAGTTGCGCGCACAAGGCCGGCGCCCGAGCCTTGAGGACGTCCGTCGTCTTATCTATCGACTACAGGAGGTTATGTGTGCCGGAGGACGGGCGCGTGGAGACGACAGGTTGCCCGAAACTCGACGCCGATCTTCAGCGTTTCAATGCCCTGATCGATTTTGAGCCGACCTCAGGCGAGGATCTGGAACGCACGCTCGTCCAGGCATCAACGACAGTCGCCCAAGCAGATCTCGATGCCTACGACCTCGCAGCCATTCGAGCCCACGGGAAAATTGCGCTTGACGACATGCTGGCTCTGCGCGTCTCGCTGAGCAATCGGGTCCAGGACTGGCACGCGCGCGGGCTCATGACCCGCCCGGCGCAGAAGGCTCT
>JBCBWG010000018.1:0-26818 GCA_039817205.1 Pseudomonadota bacterium | reverse complement strand
GTTTCGTGTCGCCAAGCACGTCAAGTCCAATGCGATCGTCTTTGCCAAGGAGCGCGCAACCGTTGGGATCGGTGCTGGCCAGATGAGCCGCATCGATTCAACTCGGATTGCTGCGCGCAAATCTGAGGATGCCGCAAAAGCCTGCGGTCTGGATGCGCCCCTCGTGCAGGGTGCAGTCGTCGCATCGGATGCGTTTTTTCCATTCCCCGATGGCGTGTTGGCCGCGGCCGATGCTGGTGCGACGGCGGTGATCCAGCCGGGCGGATCGGTCAAGGATAAGGACGTTATCGCAGCCGCGAATGAGCGTGGCCTCGCAATGATCCTGACCGGTATGCGCCATTTCCGGCATTAGAGCACACGTTCAACTGAGGGATCGCCGCGCTCCGCGCGTTGGTCGTGACGAGCGTCGAAGTCCTTGCACTCATCTGCCGTCCGCGCTTTCTTACGAACTGCCAATGTTGAACGAAATGAGCGTATGCCGACGTCTGTTACTGATGTGCAATTAGAGGTCGCGACGGACGCGGACTGGCCGCGCATTCGCGCGTGGCTCGACGATCCAGGTGTGATCGAGTGGTGGGGCCCGCCATCGCAAACAGAAGGCGCGGTGATCGCGGCCATGCGGCACACGGGTTCGCTTGTTCGTATGATTCATGTCGATGGCGCGCCGGTCGGATATGCGCATGCCGTCGATGCCACGATCTGGGGTGCGACGCTTCCCGATGATCTGCCACCTGGCACCTACGATATTGACCTCTTCATTGGCGAACCAGCAGCGCGCGGCATCGGCGTTGGCGTCGAGGCGCTGGTGTTATTGCGGCAGGAAGTCTTCGCAAGCACGCTTGCCGTCGCTGTGAGTGTGTTCCCGCCGGTCAGCAATGAGCGCGCCGTTCGGGCCTACGAGAAAGCGGGCTTTGCCTGGCAAAGCATCTGGAATGATCCACGGTCCGGGCCGAGCTGGTTCATGATCGCCGGTCGCGAAAGCTGAGCGCCCGGAATTATGGGCCAGAATTATGGGCCAGAATTCGGGGCCAGAATCGAGGCCCAGAACCGAGGGCCGAGACCTGAGCTGTCGGCATGTCGTTGGACTTTAGGCGCGACCTTTCGCAATCCAGTCCCGGACGAGCGCTGCGGTCTTCGCCGAAGATCGATCCATCATCAGCATATGCGATTGTCCGGGCAGACCGTGGTCGCTGAGTGACCACCAATCGACCTCGGCGCCAGCCGAGCGCAGCCGCTCAGCCGATGAGCGGGCCGGTTGATCAAGCTGCCGCCACATCGGATGCCGGTCGATGAAATCGCCATAGACGTAGAGGTAGCGCTGCCTCTTGAGCGGATCAGCTATTGGGTCCGGGGCAAAGCCTGACGGTTCCAGCGCTACAACGTTTCGGACGATCTCCGGACGAGCGGTCACAACGGGGTGCGCCGTGTCGCCACCCTGGCTGTGGCAGATCACCGTGCACGGTCCGATGCGATCAATCACGTCTGCAAATGCAGCGATGTGGATCGGCCGCGTGGTCGTCCAGCGCGGAACGGCTTGCTTGATAAACGCCTCAAGCGCATTCACTGGGAAGTCACAACCCGGGTAGGTCGTTCGACGGTCGAAACCGTCCGCATCACCGAAACGAAACAGGGTCCAGGCCTCCTCGGCGGCCCGGCTCATGGGTTCGCCGTCCCAAGTGTTCGGCACAACCGAAAAACCAGCCCGCCCGCGCTCCGGTTGGTCGACGACATAGACCGGATAGCCCCACTCGAGAAAGAGTTGGAGCCAGCCTGGCCTGCCGTCCGGGGTTGTTTCCCAAGTGACGCCCGTGAGCCCGCCGCCATGCAGAAAGATGATCGGAAGCCGGTCGGCGCTGTCTTCGGGGATGAAATACTGAACGTAGGCTTGGTCGATCCAGTAAATGCCGTTCGGGTCTTTTTCCGTCGGTGGCGAGGCTGGCGTGTAGCTCATCATGCGTGTCGGTTGATCGCGCACAACAACCTTGCGCCCGCCAACGTGGAAGCTCCCAAAATCTGACAGCCGATAGGTCATTGCAGCGTCATCATCAGGCGTTTCTGCAGGAGCATGCGCGGCTCGATCGACGACACGTACATGTGCTCATGAAGCGTATGCGCGCCATCGCCATCAACGCCGAGACCATCAAGCGTTGGCACCTCATGCGCGATAAAATTCCCATCGCTGCCGCCACCGGTGAACGTGTCTTCCAATGTGAAGCCAAGCTCGGCTGCGAGCTGTCTCGCGTGGGTCATCAGTCGCGAACCGCCCTCGGATTTCTCGTAAGGCTGGCGGTTGATTTCACCTTCGACGATGACCTGACAATCGGGATCAAACGGTGTGAGCACCCGCAGCGCCGCATCGAGTTCCCGCGCGTCAGCAATCGTCTCTGCGCGCGTGTCGATCGTCGCCTCGCAAAACTGTGGGACGACGTTTTCGGCCGTTCCGCCAGTGATCAAGCCAACGTTGGTCGTCACGCCGCGCTCGTAGTTCGTCATCGCCTGAATGTGTGCGATTTGCCTCGCCATTTCGAGGATCGCGTTCCGACCATCGGCATGCCGCGAGCCCGCGTGGGCTGCCTGTCCAACTGTCCGGATGCGATAGCGGCCGACGCCTTTGCGACCCGTCACAACCTTGCCGCCATCGCGGGCCGGTTCCGTGACCAGCGCGTATTTAGCGGACTTGCCTTTCTCTTCGATGAGGGCGCGTGACGTGCCGCTGCCGACCTCCTCATCAGCTGTGTAGAGAAACCGAAGTGGCAGTGGCGTGCGGCCCGCCTCGCGAACAATCTCGCCGTACGCATGGAAGGCGAGATAGGCGCCGCCCTTCATGTCGTAGATACCGGGCCCGTAAGCATTGTCTCCGTCAACTTGAAACGGGAGCTGCTCTGCGAGCGTGCCAATCGGGTGCACCGTGTCCAGGTGACATAGGACGAGAACGCCGGGTTCGTCTGGATCTCCCCACGGCGACGAAATCGAGAGGTGATCGCCAAAACCGTCCTGTCCCGAAATGCGCTCGACAGCTGCGCCGTGCGCGCGCCAGCCCGCCTCGACCACATCCATTAGGCGGTTCACATGGCCGCCCGCTTCGGAAAAGCTCTCGAGCTCGACCCATTGTTTGATGCCGTCGAGAATGTCCGACTGTCGCTCACTCATAAATCGATCCCGACCTTTTCTTTTTCGCTCGTTGTGCGCCGCGGATATCGGCAACTGGGTTGCTTCTGTTTGCCATGACACCGGAGGGATTGCGAGCGTGTCGCCGCAAAGGGTCGGCGTCGAATGCGGATTGAATTGGCTCGGGCCTGTGTCTCGATCCGAAACAGGAGGTCACACGGGCGAAATAATTTTGGTCGGAAAATCAATACATTAGATCTATATTTTCAGATCTTATTTTCCATTTCCGCGTTTTCTCATGGCACGGGGCAACGCGCCTTTCGCCATCCCCGCTGAGAGTAACGACTGAGTTTTAGCAGCCTGAGCGGCGTCTCTAAAACGAGATGAGCCATCAGCTGTGCGTCGTGCGGGGGTCGGGGTGGTTTCGCGTTTTGTAACAGCGTGTCGCGCGCGGTTTGGGTTATTCGCCATGCCGATTGGCGCCGCCGCTATTTTGCTCGGGGCCTTGCCCCAACCTGCCTCAGCTCAGAATTTCTTCGAGCAGCTTTTTGGGATCCAACCCAAACCAAAGCCGCGTGCTATTTCTCGCCCGCAACGCCCCGAGCTGCCGCTGGTCGTGACACCTGGGACTGAGCGGTGGTCTCTGATCACGCCGTCACAAGAACCGGAAACGAAGCCAAAACCGCGCCGACGTGCAACCGGCTATCGGACGATGTGTGTTCGCATGTGTGACGGCTTCTATTTTCCCATCGGATTTTCGACGCCGCGCAATCGTTTGCGGCGCGATGCAAAGCTCTGCGAGCGGCGGTGCCCCGGTCAGGGACGGATGTTTTACACCCGCTCTCATACGAGCATCAAAGCTGCAACCGACCTCAGTGGCAAACAGTACGGCAAGTTGAAGGTCGCGTTTCAGTACCGGAAGAGCCTGAAGCCCGGCTGCGGGTGCCGACCGGATCCTTGGTCGCCGCGTGAGCGACTCCGCCACGCGATGTATGGCAGCGATGGGCAGGGTGGTTCGGTCAAAGTGCTCGCTGGCCAATATTCGCGGAAGCCCAAGACGGCATCATCTGCGCGACGATCAAAGAAGCGGGCGGCTTTGCGCAGCCGGAAGCATCGACGCGATCGCCGTCGGATAAGCAAGAACGCGCAGGGCAAAAACGCCGTTGCCCATTTCATTAGTAATCAGCCGCGCGGCAGCGATTTCCTCGCGATCGAGTTTGTTTTGACGGACGCCAGATCAGCCGAAAAACGGCCCGTGCCAGCCGTGGCGCTCGCAGGCTTCGGGCCGATGTCTTTGCGCCAATCGTTGTTTCAAGAGAGTGCCGGGCCATCATCATCCGTCGCTCTGACGACAACGGAGACAACGACCCCATGGCTTGACGGGACGGACGGGTTTGTCGCGCTCAATGACTCGACGGTTCCGCAAGCGAGATCTGGATTGCGAGCGGCCCGGGACCAAGTGCAGGCCGAGGCGCGGCGACGCCAACGGCGCGCGGGCCGACGCCCGGGGCGGGGCAACCGGTCAGCCCTTGCGCCCCGCCGCGATCGGTCGCTGCCACGAAACGTGACCTCCAAGCGACGCCCATCGAAGTCGGAGCCAAAGCCGGTTGTGCCGACGGGGTTCTTCGGCGGCGGCACGAAGCTCAGGTTCCCGGGTGACTGATCTCAAGCGCCCGTCATCGTCAGCGCGATCTCAATAGCTGTTGAGAGCTGTGGCCAGCTTGACGTCGAGATCGGTCAGACCACCGGCATCGTGCGTGGAGAGCGTGACCTCGACCTTGTTGTAGACGTTGAACCACTCCGGGTGATGGTCGAGTTTCTCCGCCATCATCGCAGCGCGGCTCATGAAGCCAAACGCGGTGTTGAAGTCTTTGAACTTGAACGTCTTGGTGATGGCATCGCGGCCGTCGACCAGCTCCCACCCTGTCAATTCCGATAAGGCGAGCTTTCGCGCATCGCCATCAAGCTTTGTCGCCATGTCTCGATCTCCTCATTGCGTTTGGTTATCTCGGCAGCTCAGTCAGTGACTTCATGAAACGCGCTCCACAGGTCACCAGACCTGCGCGGCTGCACAGCCGCGTTAACGCCGCATTAACCGGTTCGGCTGACGGTCAGACAACGCTTGGTCGAGAGGGGGCAATGCGTGAACCGGACGGTGGACAATGCGGCCCAAAAGCCTGCTATGCGCAAACCTGGAAACCCGAACCTCGGCAACCGGAACCTTGGCACCGGTGAGCTTGGTTTTGGTGTCGAGACTGCGGAGCTTCGTGATGCCTGGTTGCACGCGCTCACAACCGAGTTTGGCCGGTCCGAACGCACGTGCGAGGCTTACCGGCGCGATCTCGATCAGTTTCTGAACTATCTGGCGGGCCGCCTCAAACACCAGCCAGCGATCGGCGACTTACAAGGCGTCGACCTTGCAACCTTGCGAGGGTTTCTGGCTGCGCGCCGCAAAAAGGGCGTCTCAAGCCGGTCTCTCGCGCGGGCGCTCTCATCGCTCCGGACCTTCTACAGTTTTCTTGAGACCGAGCGTGGCATCTCAAACCGGGCGATCGCGCGCGTGCTCAGACCCAAAGTGCCTCACTCGGTCCCGAAGCCGTTGACCGTCGCCAAGGCATCCGACGTGACCAAAGTGCAAAGTTCGGACGAGCCTTGGGTGGCGGCCCGCGATACGGCGGTCCTGCTGCTTCTCTATGGGTCTGGACTGCGGATTTCAGAAGCGTTGTCGCTCAAGGTGCAAGATGCGCCCAACACTCTACGCGATGTCCTCCGCATTTCGGGCAAGGGTCGGAAGGAACGCATGGTGCCGGTCTTGCCCGTGACCATCGAAGCGATCCAAGACTACCTCAGGTTGGCCCCGTTTGATCTGGGGCCCGAAGACAAGATGTTTCGCGGCGCGCGGGGCGGTGTTCTCTCGCCACGGATCGTGCAGTTGCTCATGGAGCGTTTGCGGGACCAACTCGGTCTGCCGGACACCGCAACACCGCACGCGCTCCGGCATTCTTTCGCAACGCATTTGCTCTCGGCAGGCGCCGACCTCCGGCAGATCCAGGAGCTGCTCGGCCACGCGTCTCTTTCGACGACCCAGCTTTATACGGAGGTCGACCGTGATCGCTTGATCGCCGTTTACGCCCAGGCCCATCCGCGCGCCTGACATTTCTCGCGGCCGATCTCGGCACGCTCCGAACGAGGGACAGGAAGACATGCTAAAACGGATAGGTCTCCATCGTGTCGTCTATGGTCTGTTGGCAGTCCTCTTGCTCGCCGCCACACCCGCGCAGGCGAAAACGCCGCCGGTGTGTACGGGCGTCAACATCGTCGAGGAATTGGCGGCAAAAAACGATCCGATGCTAAAAACGGCGCTTGCGGGTGAAAAAGAGTTTGCCAACGACGGCGCCATGCTTTGGCGGATCACAAAGGATGGTGCCGCGCCGTCCTATTTGTTTGGCACGATCCACATCACAGACCCGACGGTCACCAAGCTGCCGCCCGAATTGGTCGACGTTTTCTCTAAGATCAAACAAGTCGCTGTTGAGGTGCGCTCCGACAAGGCCGAGGCCGAAATGGGCGCGCTGATGGTGCAGCAGCCGGGTCTGTTTTTCTTTGGCGCCGGTGCCGGTCTTGGCGCGCATTTCAGCGATGCCGAGATTGAAAAGCTGACCCGCGTTCTCGATCAGCCGCAGTTACCTGTTCGCCGAATGAGACCGTGGATGCTCTCGCTGATGATGGCCTACTCGCCGTGCGAACGCCGTCGCGTTGAGGCATCGATCCCGGTTCTTGATGAGGTGATTGAGCGGCGCGGAAAAGAGGCAGGGCTCAGCATCCATAGTCTTGAGACGGTTGAAAGCCAGGCATCGGCGCTTTCGAGTATCCCGGTCGCCGATCAAGCAGCCATGCTCAAAGTCGATATGACGACTTACAAGCGCTCCAACGACTTTGCAGCGACCATGCGCGCGCTTTATCTGCAGCGGCGCATCGCTCTCGTGTGGACGCTCAACCTTGCTTTCGCCGATCGTTTGGGTGTGCCGCGCGAACGCTTCCAGAGTTTTCGCCACGCCATGCTCGACCAGCGAAACGCGACGATGGTGAAAGCCAGTGTGAAGCTGATGGAAAACGGTCCAACGTTGATTGCGGTTGGCGCACTCCATCTCATCGGCGACCAAGGCCTCGTTCGGCTGTTTCGTCAGGCAGGATATACAGTCGAGGCGATGGACGGACCGGCATCGCGCGCGCAATAGCTGATCACGCGCGGCTTTCGAGGAAGCCCACTTGTGGTCCCAGTGCGTTGGCCGCAAGGTCAGGCTGGCCGGAGCAGGTCAGCTGAGCGTCGATCGCTCCGGGTTCACTGTGCGTTGGGATGTGGCGGAGTTGAAGCATGAGCCAAGGTCATAATGCGACGGATATGACGGGCAAGATGGCCGTGGTCGTCGGTGCCGGTAACGGCATCAGCGCAGCGTTCGCGCGGCGCTTTTCCGAGGCGGGTGGACACGTCGTTCTCGCGGCGCGTTCGGTCGATAAGTTGGCTGATCTGGCAAGTGAGACCGGTGCAACCGTCGTCAAGTGCGATGCGACGCGCATCGACGAGGTGGATGCCCTTTTCACGGAAGTCGACCGGGCCGCGTCGAGCTTGGATGTCGTCTTGTACAACGCAAGTGCGCGGGCTGGTGGCTCATTCGTCTCGCTCGATCCCGTGAAAGTTGCCCACGCGCTGAACGTAAGCGCATATGGCGGGTTTCTTGTCGCGTTGCAGGCCGCAAAACGAATGGCACCTGCTGGTGCTGGCACGATCCTCTTCACTGGCGCATCGGCAAGCGTCAAAGGCTACAAAGAGAGTGCCGCATTCGCGATGGGTAAGTTCGCGCTGAGAGGCTTGGCGCAGTCCATGGCACGGGAGCTTGCACCGCAGGGCGTACACGTCGCGCACTTTGTCATCGATGGCGGCGTGCGGAATGTTGAGCGCGGTCGGGTTGAAACGTCGGCCGATGCGCCGGATCGGTTTCTGGACGCGGACGCAATTGCCGACAGTTACATGCACGTTGTGCGACAACCACGATCCGCGTGGACCTGGGAAATTGAACTGCGCCCCTGGGTCGAAACGTTTTAGCGGGCGCCGCCCGAACGGTGACAGAGCCCGCTATTGTACATTTCGGGGGGAGCGCGCCGAGAGGTTAAGCGCCTGATCATTTCAAGACTGAAACCGGGACCGCCCCAAGGCGGGAGCCCGGATCGGTCCAAGGCGGTAGCCGAAACCGACCCAAGGCGGTAGCCGGAGCCAACTCAGAAGCGTTCCAGCAGGCGCTCGATGTATTCGAGTTCAACCTCGGGTCGTTGGGGTTGGCCGAGACGTCGGCGTAATTCTTCGAGGATCTCACGAGCGCGCTGCGTTTCGATCTCACTCGGGACCTTTACCGACGATCCGTTGTCGGGTCCCTCGGTGCGCTGCGGCCGTCCCAGTGGGTCGAGCGGAGCATCACCTGCGCGTCCGTATTGAGACGGCATCATCTGGCGCATCTGACGCGCCATTTGCTGAGCCCCCTGTCGAAGCTGTTCGAGCGCGCGCGCCTGGTCGCGTGCAGCCTGCCCAAGGTCACCTTGCTCCAGAGCGCGGCGAGCCGATTCCATTGAGTCGCGTGCGCCGCCGAGTTGACCCGGCTGCTGAACGCCCAGATTGTCCATCTTCTGCTGTAAGCCATCGAGCATCTGCCCGAGACCGGCTTGACGATCTAATAACGGACCCTGGCCGCGGCCCATACCGCGACCGCGCTGGCCCTGGCCGCCTTGCGCCTGGCCACGTTGCCCTTGTTGTCCTTGGCCCTGTTGTCCCTGGCCTTGTTGTCCCTGGCCTTGTTGTCCTTGCCCCCGCTGGCCGCGTTGACCCTGGCCACGCTGACCATTTTGGCCGAACTGTTGTCCTTGGCCTTGCTGACCTTGGCCTTGCTGTCCCTGACCCTGTTGTCCTTGCTGTCCCTGCTCGCCGTTTTGACCCTGGCGCTGCTGGTTGTGCGTGTCGTCCATCAGGCGCTGCTGACGACCGATGATCTCACCGTACTGGTTCATCATCTCCTGCATCTGACGCGACTGCTCGCCCTGCTGACCACGCTGCGCCATGCGGCCGGACTGCATCCGGTCAATGAGATCCTGGAGCTGGCTCAACATCTCTTGTGCCTGATCGCGCGAACCCTGGCGCGCCATGTTCTCAAGCTCGCGCAACATGCGGTTGAGGTCTTGCTGCGACAGGAACTGCTGCCGTTGGTTTTGACCCTGCTGCTGCTGTTGTTGCTGCTGACCCTGTTGCGCGAGCTGGCGCATGAATTCCGCCATCGCTTGACGGAGCTCCTGCATCAGACGCTTGATCTCTTCATCACTCGCGCCGTTCTGGATCGCCTTTGAGAGCTGACGTTGCAGCTCACGCAGCCGGCGCTCGGCAGCGGAGAGACCGCGACCGTCTTCGATCCGAAGTGCGAGATGCCAGAGTTGCTCAATCGTAGTGTTGAGCCCTGCCCTGGTCTTGTCGCGTTCAAGCCGGTGATAGGCCGTCCGAAGACCAGTGTAGACGCCGAGGTCTTTGATGAAGCCGGCTGGCTCCAACGTCAGTGCAGCGAGCGCCTTGCGGACCAGCCCACGGTAGCGGTCGTCGATCACCAGATTGCGGCGTTGCTCGACGACGGCGCGGGCGAGCGGATTGACGAACTGGCGCTCTGCGAGGCGGATGTCGAAAGCTTCCGATCGACCCACGTTGCCCGCGTGGTCTTTCGCGATGAGTGTCATTTGCACGCGCATGCCGGCCCACGGGTGGGATCCGATATCGGCGAACGTCCAGGTCTTACCGTCTTTGCTGCGGCGCGCGGGCAGGCGCAACGTGATTTTTGGCGGACGCGCGAGCGGAAGGCGAGGCCCGGTCAACGCGTCCGGCCGCGCCCACTGAGTCCGCGGATCTTCCTCATCCGGCGGCAGGGCGACAAAGCGTGCCTCCGCGCTGGCGACCCCGAAGTCGTCTTTGATCGCATAAAAAATCTTCATGCCACCACGACGCGTGGTTTCATGAGGTTTGGTCTGGGTAATGACGGGCGGCTCATCCGGGATGATCGTCACGTCCCAGACGCGGGCTTCAGAGCCCCCGAGCCGGGCGACGATCTTCGCCGTCGCGGAGCCAAGATCGAGCTTCGCCGTCTGGATCTCGCGCTGTGCTTCGTTGCGATCTTCAGACGGTTTCGTCGCAGCGTCTGAGGTTTTGGCCGAACCATCGGCGGCTGCGGCCGCCTTTGCGGCGCGATCAGCGGCTGCGGCTTCAGCTGCTTTTTTCTCTTCCTCGATGCTGTCGGCAATCACCGCACCGTTCGCATCCAGCAGTTGAATTGACAGCGTCCCGGCGTCCGAGCCGGATGTCCGGATGGTGACGATGCTGCCTTCCGGCGCCGACAAACCAGCTTCCGTCAGGCCCGGTGCTTCGAGCCGACTGGCTGTGCCGTTGCTGCGGCCTCCGTCTGCCAAAATGATCGCAGGCCGCGCGGTATACGTCGGCGGCGTGATCCAGGCATCTAGGCGTGTGTTGGCGACTTTCGTCGCCTGTTGTCCGAAGTCAAACGCGGCGAACACGCGATCCTTCAACGTGTGGCCCGCAAAACCGGCTCCGATGACCACGAGCAAAATGGCTGCCGCCCGAAGTGCCATCGGGTCGTGCCGATCGGTGCGGGGCTTGGCAGCCGGAACCTTGAGCCGTTCGACTTCGGCTGCCATGCGCGCCTGGTGCGCTTCCCAAAGCGCGCGGGTCTTCGGGTCAGCATCCGCGTCCGGCAGTGTGTCCTCGGCGGTCGTTGCCGGTCGGTGCTTGATTGCCGACGTCGTCTCCAGGTGTCGAACCGCATCCATGCGCGCCGGGTAAGGCGTTCGTAACGCGAAAACTAGTCCGCCGATGGCTGTCAGCGCCAGCGCGCCGAGAAGCAGCTGATGCAACATGACCGGCAGGAGGGCCCAGACCTCGAATACGGAGAGGGCCAAAAACGCCAGCACGGCACCGATGGCGATCCAAACCCTCGGCCAGAGGCGCTCAAAGAACATGTTGCGGCGGCTGCGCGCGATTTTCCGCTCGAGCTCTGCCGTGATCGTGCGTTGGTTTGCCATCCAGAGAAACTACCACGAGGTCTGGCGAAGGGGATTTAAAAATCGCGGTGAGGGTCACTCGGCCGCGCGGACTGAGCCTCTCGCGTTCACCATTGACCTCAGGGCACGTTGAGACCGTAGCGCGCTGAAGTAACGAGAACTTTCGCTGTTCCGTGCCCGGCTAAATCCGCTCAGCTCGGCGCGTCGAGCCAGTCTGGCATCCGATCGAGTGCAATTAAATCTTCGTAAGTTTGGCGCGGTCGCACAACAGCGTAGGACCCGCCGTTTACCAGAACTTCCGGAACAAGCGGTCGCGAGTTGTACGTGGAGGCCATCACTGCCCCGTATGCACCGGCAGTCATAACGGCGATCAAGTCACCTGAAGCGAGGGGGGGCAGCATGCGGTTCTGGGCAATGTAGTCACCGCTTTCGCAAACAGGTCCGACCACGTCCTGTTGAAGGGGAGCTGCATCACGCAGTTCTTCCTTCACAGGCCAGATGTCGTGATGCGCCTCATAAAGTGTCGGTCGAATGAGATCGTTCATCGCAACATCAGCAATAGCAAACGTCTTTGTGCCGGTTTGCTTTGTCGCGATGATCCGGCTGACCAGAATGCCCGCGTTCGCAACGAGCATCCGACCGGGCTCCAGGACGAGTTTCAGTCCGAGCGCACCAACTGTCCGCTTAACGATGGCAGCGTAGTCGGCCGGGCTTGGTGGCGGTGCGTTGCCGACACGGTCTGGAACGCCGAGCCCGCCGCCAAGGTCCAAATGAGAAATCGTGTGGCCGCGCGCTTTGAGATCCACGACAAGATCATGCATGAGCGCAAATGCTTTCTCGAAAGGCTCGAGCGCATAAATCTGACTGCCAATGTGCATATGGATGCCGAGCACATCGATCCCGGGCAGGCTGCGCGCCCGGTCATAGAGCGCCGGTGCGTCCTGGTATGGGATACCGAATTTGTTTTCGTAGGTGCCGGTCGAGATCTTCGCGTGGGTCTTGGCGTCAACATCAGGATTAACCCTGAGAGACACGCGGGCCGTGCGGTCAAGGGAGACGGCGACCGCGCTCAGTGCGTCCAATTCAGCGGCGCTCTCGACATTGAATGACAGGATGTCTTCGCTGACGGCATAGGCCATCTCAGCGCGCGTTTTGCCGACACCCGCAAAGATGATCTGGTCCGCCGGGACGCCCGCTGCACGCGCCCGTCGCAATTCGCCCTCGGAGACGACGTCCATGCCGAGACCCTCGGACGCCATCGTGGCCAGCACAGCTTGGTTTGAGTTGGCCTTCATCGCATAGCAGATGAGGTGGTCTGTGCCTTCGAACGCTGATTTCAAGACCTGTGCATGCCGTCGCAGCGTCGCCGTCGCATAGCAATAAAACGGCGTGCCAACCTCACGGGCGATGTCATCCAGCGAGACATTTTCGGCATGCAGGACGCCGCGACGGTATTCGAAATGGTGCATGGCAGCTGTCTACGGTGGGGCTCGCATAAGGAAGGCCCGCCGAGGATCAACAAATGTGATCGACGGGCCATCTCCTTGAAGCAGATGACGTGCTGGATGACCAGAGATCGAAGCGCGCAGGCGCACGGTTAGGCGGCTCAGTAACAGACCTGATCAGCGCGGAAGCAAGCCCACCGCAATCCGTCCTCGCAGGCGTAAAGCAGGCGGCGGCAGCGCCGGGCACGGGAGACCCGGCTTTGCCGAGCGCGCGCTCTGACTGCGATCCGACGCCGTCGCGCATCTCGCCGTCGTTCTGCTGCGCGCCGCGCATTGCGCCGCTGGGCTTCCGCGCGGGCCGCACGTCGCCGTTGTTCGGCCCGAGCAAGACTTTCAACACGATCTTGCGCGCGCTCTTCAGCTCGCCGTCTCTTCTCATCGTGCCAGTCGCGGTCGTCGCGCCAATCGCCATCGTCCCGAAGGCCATCGTCCGCGGCATCGGGTCGAAGACGTGGCGACGGCTGTCTTCGAATATCATCGTCGCGAACCGCTGGACGCTGCGGACGGCGGACGCTTGCGATGCGTCTTTGGGTGATTTCTGATGTGGGACGGCGCTCGGCGCGAGCCGGCAATGGGGGAACGGCTCGCGGACGTGGCACGACGCGCGCCGTCGTCCGCTTTTGCGGTCGTTGCTCTGGCCGTGGTCGGCGCGCAACCTTCGGTTGCCGCTTGAGGCGTGGCGCCGTTTCTGGCGCTCGGATCGGAGCCGTGGCGCGCTTCGTGTCCGCTGGTTTTGACACCAGCGGTTTCGCAGGCTTCGAGCGCGTTGGAGAAGCCTTTGCTTTCGGTTTGGCAACCGGCGCAGGTTTCGCAATCACACGCCGACGCTTTGTGCGTTTCGGCTGCGCTCGCGGCGCGTTGCGCGGCTTGACCTGAGTGGGGGGCTTGATCTGGATTGGGGGCTCGGCCTCAGCCGCCGGCGTCCGGCCGCGCCCCTTCGTCTTTGGGGCGTAGGGATCTGCAACGCCTGCGCCTTTTTTCGCGGCGCCCGGCTTACCATTCAGGATGACAATATCATCCGAAGTGTTCGTTTCGCTCGCAGCCGCCGCGCTCGCGAGACCAAGTGTCAAAGCCAACGCCAGCACGACGGATCGTGTCGTTCTTGAGATGACGATCATGGTTTGCTCCTCAACGCTCAACGCTAGACGTATAACGCGGGCCGGGCGTCGCATCCGTCGCGCCGGGCCTGAAACGTGGCCAAAGAACGGCGCGCTGGAGATGAACCGAAGCTGAATGGAATTCGATCCGGCAAAGGATAAAACACAGACCATCTGCACACAGATGTATCGGCATCGAATGCGCGCTTTGCTGGGCGCGAGTGGCGCTGACGCGTTCTCAATTCGCCTGCGCGGTGCTTGGGTCCGTCCGCTCGATTACGGTACGAATGAGCCGGAGAGCATCTTCGCTGTCCCAGTCAGCCGGTCCGATCAGTCGGCCGATCTCGCGTCCCTCGCGGTCGAGTAACAGCGTTGCCGGCATGCCGATCGCTTGGAGCTTGTGACCAAGGCGCGTCGTGGGGTCGTGATAGAACGCGAGGTTGGTCACGTTGATTTCTGAGAGGAACTTCTTCGGGCGATCGCCTGAGCCGCGATCAAGGGAGACGGCGACCACTTCGAAATCATCGCCGCCGAGCGCCTTCTGAAGTTGATCGAGGTCCGGCATTTCCTTTCGGCACGGCGCGCACCAAGTTGCCCACAGGTTCACGAGAACGACTTTACCGCGCCAATCGGCAAACGTTTTCTCCGTGCCACCGTCCGCCTGGAACGTGAGGTCCGGCAGCGTGTGCGGCTCCTTGAAGACGAACATCGCCATATCGCCCACGCTGAGCGAGTTCTTACCGGGCCCTTGCGGCAAGACTTTCAGGTCAGCCAGTGTCACCGGTTTAGCGGGTGTCGCATTGGGCTGAGCCGTCGCTTTATTGGACGGACTGGTCGTTGCCGTAACCTTCGCTGCTTCTGGGTTTGCGGCCGGCTGGCTGGTCAAGTATACGGCGAAAAAACCAACAGCCACGGCGGCGGCTGCGACGGCGATATGCGTGCCCCACCGGCTGCCCGTCGTCTGCTGCTCTTCTTGACTGTCCGTCACGTCACACTCTCCTGCTTCGGGGCGCGGCCTCTGGGCTCGCCGTCTGATTTGTCCGTCTCAGACGCCTGTTGTCCCGGTTCTGGCTCTGGTTCGGCCCCTGGTTCAGCTTCTGGTTCAGCCTCTGGCCGCTTTCATCGATCTGACACGACCAATACGGAGTTCGTTTTGCATGGCACGTGGTTCTGGCAACAAAATGTGGGGGGGTCGCTTCAAGGTGTCACCCTCAGATGTCATGGAGCGCATCAATGCCTCCGTCGCCTATGACCAACGCTTTGCTCAACAGGACCTCGCAGGCTCCAAAGCGCATGCGGAAATGCTGAGCCAACAAGGCATTATCTCGAAGGGAGATGCCAAGGCCATCGTGAAGGGTCTTGCAACAATTGCTCGTGAGATCGACGCGAGCGAATTCGATTGGTCAACAGAACTTGAAGACGTTCACATGAACGTTGAGAGCCGGTTGCGCGATTTGATTGGCCCGGCGGCGGGTCGGTTGCACACGGCCCGGTCGCGGAACGATCAGGTCGCAACGGATTTTCGGCTTTATGTGCGCGACCGGATTGATACGTTTGACGCTGAGCTGACGGAGCTTCAGCTGACGTTGGCCCGCAAGGCTGACGCGCACGCAGCCGTGGTGATGCCGGGTTTCACGCACTTGCAGCCGGCTCAGCCGGTCACGTTCGGTCACCATTTGCTGGCGTATGTCGAGATGTTTGCCCGCGACCGTGGTCGGCTTGCCGACGCACGAAAGCGGCTCAATCAGTGCCCCCTTGGTGCGGCAGCTCTGGCCGGCACGTCGTTCCCGATCGATCGGCAACAAACGGCTGCGGCGCTCGGTTTTGATAAGCCGACGGCGAACTCGCTCGACAGTGTTTCGGATCGTGACTTCCTGCTCGAAACGCTGTCGGCGCTCGCAATTTCGGCAATGCATTTGTCGCGCTTTTCGGAGGAGTTGGTGATCTGGACGACGCCACAGTTTGGGTTCGTCACGCTCTCGGACGCCTGGACCACCGGTTCGTCCATCATGCCTCAGAAGCGGAATCCAGACGCCGCTGAATTGGTGCGTGCCAAGATTGGGCGCATCGCTGGCGCATTTCAAAGCCTGCTCATGGTCATGAAAGGTCTTCCGCTGGCCTACTCGAAGGATATGCAGGAAGACAAGGAAATGACCTTTGACGCGTTGGACAGCTTTGCCATCGCTGTCGCTGCGATGAACGGGATGGTGACGGACTTGGAGCCGGTGCCAGATCGGATGGCGGCAGCGGCTGGAGCTGGATTTTCAACTGCGACGGACTTGGCGGACTGGCTCGTTCGGGAGCTGGGGCTCCCGTTTCGCGATGCCCACCACGTGACCGGGACTCTCGTCGCGAAGGCTGAAAGCAAAGGCTGCGGCCTCGAGGACCTGTCGCTTGAGGAGATGCAAAGCGTTGAGCCAAAAATGACTGACGCCGTTTTCGGCGTCCTCGGCGTCGAAAATTCCGTTCGCAGTCGCACCAGTCATGGGGGAACTGCGCCACAGCTTGTCCGCAAATCTGCGCGATCGTGGGTGCGGCACCTGGAAAAGTCGCGGCCGAAAGGCTAGCCGTGCCCAACCTGGAGGAGCGCGTGACATGTCCAAGTTCGCCACGACAGCAATTTTACTCGGAGCGATCGCTGTTGCGACGGCCGGATGCGGTGTGCGCGGCGGCTTGGAATTTCCGCAAGAAGCCCGACAGGAAGCGCAAGCCGCTGCGACAGCTGACGCTGGGCAAGGAAAACCCGAAGGTGGGTCTGGGAAACCGCATAACGGTTTCATTCTCGACGGTCTCATCCAGTAGCAGGTGGCCAGCGCGGCATCACACGTACGGCGCTGACTCGGCCCGCACTATAGCGGCTGGCCCTCGATTTTCTTCTTCAGCTCTCGGAAAATGCGTTTGCGGTTTTGCAGCCAGGGATTGACCTCGGCTGCCTTCTCAAAGGCCTTCAGAGCAGCAGACCATTTCTTTTCAGCCATGTAGATCATGCCGAGGCCCGAAAGCGCCCCAAAGTGGCGAGGCTCCAGGGCCAGCGTGCGTTGGATGTCAGCAACGCTCTCGTCGTAGCGACCCAGCATGTAATGAAGCGTGGCCCGGCGATTCCACCCTTCAGCGAAGTCTGGCGCCAGCTCCACGACACGGTCCAGCGCGCCGTAAGCTTCTTTTACGCCGCCGCTCTGGACAGCAAGCCGGGCCTGATTGAGTAGAAAATCAACGTCCATGCTGCCGGAGATCATCCAGGTCGCCCAGATCTTACCGACGACCTGATTAGCGGCCCGCTGGTCTGACGCAGCGCTCAATTCACGGAACAGTTTGGCGAGCCGCTTCTTCTGCAGTTTCCGAAAGACCGGTGAGATGACCGAGGGCCGCTGATCCTTGGCTTTCTTCTCCGGGCCTTTGCTTCCTGGCCCCGTTGTCCCAGAGGCAGCAGCGACATCCGTTGCGTGGCTCGGTTGCAGCGGTGCCCCGATTGCGAAGAGAGATGCCGCGACGAAAACGGCGGTCATCTTCAAAAATGTGGGTCTAAGCACGGGCCTCTCCTTCGAATGTGTTCGGCGATGTCAAATCAATCTCGAATACCTACGCTGCGCGTTACAGCTTCGATTGCCTGAATTTTCAGCTCAAGGCCCGTGTGATAAAATAACCGGCAACAGCGGCGGTTCCTGTGAGAAATGTCCCCCATGCAACATCAACGATGACGATGATAACTGGCCAGTCGCGCAAGGTCGCGAGGTTTGTCATGTCGTACGTTGCGTAGCAGAAGAAGCCGAATAACGCGCCGTAGATCGCAGCATGTCTCCAGTCACCGAGCTTCAGCGCGGGGATGACGGAGAATATGACGATTCCGATGCAGTAGACCAGGTAGAAGCCTGCGGCGGCCGCGCAGTTCACGTTTGGGGAAATCAAGTGCTCGAGCGCGTCCCGATAAAAGCGCGTCGCGACGATGCCGAGCCAGACGGCATCGATTGCAAGGAACACAATGGCGGTCGACAGATAGGCGGTGATGTACGGCATAAGCGGGTCCCTCGCGGCTTGTTCTGGTACGACGCGAGCAGCCCAATTGATCAGCGCGGGATCCAAGAGCGATCAGCGCAAGGGCGTCTTTCTCAATGCGCCAACACGGCGGACTGATCCGCGGATGGTTTCTCGCCAGGCGATAACGAGCCCGCTTGCAACGATGACGCCGATGCCAATCCACGTTATCGCATCTGGCAAATCACCGAACACCATCCAGCCAATCAAGGCCGCCGCTGCGATCTCAACGTAACCGTAAGGTGCGAGTTCCGACGCGGATGCGTGTTGGTAGGCAATCACGATCAACACGCCGAACGCTGAGCCGAAGACGCCCATACCGAGGATAAGGGGAAGATCGGCAACGCCTGGTGTCACCCAGACAAACGGCAACGAAAGCGCGGCGATGATCGCAACGCCGAGCCCGGTTAAAAACGCTGTCACCAGCGCTGGGTCGCCACCGGCCATGCGTCGGGTCGCGATAATGAAGAGCGCAAACGTGATGCCAGCGCCCAGAGCTGCCAGCGTGCCGGGGCCGACGGCTTCAAAGCCCGGGCGGATGATGATGAGCGCGCCCAGGAAGCCGGTCACAACTGCGGACCAGCGCCAGATGCCAACGCGCTCGCCAAGCAGAAGTGGTGAAAGTGCTGTGACGACAAACGGGCTCACGAAGAAAACGGCGACAACATCTGCCAACGGCTCAAGCGAAACCGCCGTGAAGAACTGAAGGGCGGTCACCGCAATCAGGCCGCTCCGGATGAGCTGCATCTTCGGATTGACGGAACGGAATGCCCGCGCCCCGTAGATCCAGAGCACAATCGGCAGCAGCACGAGTGTTTGTGACAAATAGCGAAGCCAGAGCACTTCCAAAACCGGAATGTGCCCTGTCAGGATTTTTACGAGTGTGTCGCTAGCCGGGACCAGACACGTGGCCAACAGAACGCAGCCGATGCCGATGAGCGGGTTCGCGCTCGTTGCCGGGGCGAGCGCTGCATCGCCGGCGGGTGTTGCGCGATCAACGGGCCCCTGTTGATTGGCCATCGCGCCTCACATGTGGATTGCGCGTTTGTCGACGGCGAGTGCTGCTTCCTTGACCGCTTCCGTAAGCGTCGGATGCGCATGACAGGTCCGTGCAAGGTCTTCCGACGATCCGCCGAACTCCATGATGACACCCGCTTCCGCGATCATCTCGCCGGCATGGGGCCCAACAATGTGCACACCCAGGATGCGATCCGTGTCCTTGTCCGCCAGGACTTTCACAAAACCGTCGGTCGTGCGGTTGACCTTGGCGCGGCCGTTGGCTGTGAACGGAAACTTGCCAGTGTTGTAGGCGACGCCTGCTTCTTTCAATTCTTCCTCGGTTTTACCGACGGTCGCGACCTCGGGGAACGTGTAGATGACGTTTGGGATCGTGTTGTAATTGACGTGCGACGCCTGCCCTGCGAGCATTTCAGCGACAGCGATCCCCTCGTCTTCGGCTTTGTGCGCCAACATCGGGCCGGCGATTACGTCGCCGATGGCGTAGATGCCCGGCACATTCGTCTGGAAATGATCGTCGACGATGATGCGGCCGCGGTTGTCCTTGTCGACGCCGACGCCCTCAAGACCGAGGCCCTCGGTGAAGGGGACGCGCCCGATACAGACGAGCACAACATCCGCGAACCGCTCTTCAGCGTCGCCACCGGCCGCTGGCTCAATGCGAACCGTGCAACCGCTCGGGTCTTTGGCGACCGCGGTCACCTTAGAGCCAAGCTGGAATGTGAGCCCCTGCTTGGTCAGGATTTTCTGGAACTGCTTGGCAACGTCGTTGTCCATGCCGGGCAGGATGCGGTCCATGAACTCGACAACGTGCACTTCGGCCCCAAGACGCCGCCACACCGATCCGAGTTCAAGACCAATCACGCCCGCACCGATGATCAACATCTTGCCGGGCACGCGCTCCAGATCGAGCGCACCCGTCGATGAGACCACTTGGCGTTCGTCGATGTCGATGCCCGGCAGGCGCGCGATGTCCGAGCCGGTTGCGACCATGATGTTCTTGGTTTGCAGCGTCTGAACGTCGCCGCCGTTTGATGGCGTCACCGACACTTCGCCAGGTGCCGTGATCGCACCGGTTCCATGGAAGGCGTCGATCTTGTTCTTCTTGAGCAGGAACGCGACGCCATCGACGTTGCCAGCGATCCCTTCGGACTTGAACGCCATCATCTTCGAGAGATCGAGTTCCGGCGAGACGTTGATCCCCATGTCGGCCATGCCGTGGCGGGCCTCATCGAAAAGTTCCGATGCGTGCAACAGCGCCTTGGACGGGATGCAGCCGACGTTGAGACACGTGCCGCCATGTGTCGCGCGTTTCTCAATGACGGCGACTTTCATACCGAGCTGTGCCGCGCGAATGGCGCCAACGTAGCCGCCCGGACCGGTGCCGATAACGACGAGATCGTAAGAGGTGTCTGACATGGTGCTCAGATCGTCCATTCTCTTTTGATTGGGTCCCAGAGACCTTCGGCCTCCATCCTTAGGCTATCGGCGCCCTCGTCCAGTCGGACTTGGGCCGAATGGCGTGCGAATTCAACGTGGAAGTGCTGAGGTGCGTGATCGATGTAATAGAATAGCATCCAGACGTCATTGTTGATCGCGACGGTTGGCATAAGTGCGCATCACAACCCGGGCGCTAATAGCGCACGCGTGACGCTGCCAACGGTGTGAACGTTCGGGGTTGGCATACCTTCACCTCTCGCGCCGCGGTAAGCTGCACTCCCTCCCATAGACGACAGAACCGACACCGGAGCCAGCCGTTCCTTCGTCTCGCCTCAACCGAGTGTTCGGCGTTGACGGGCGGACGGATTGCGCCGCCCCCACTCGTCGCCAAGCTACAAAAATGCCCGGAGCGTGATGAGCAGGATCATGGTTGTTGCGACCGTCCAGACCGCTGAGCGCACGTAAGGGATGTCGCTCAGGTAGGCTGGGATGTAGACGATCCGGGCAGTGAGGTAGACCCACGCAAAGGCGTGGACCCAGCCATCCGCTTTACCAGCCAAATGGGCGACGATCACGGCGATCGCGAACCAAGGCAGCGTCTCGAGATAGTTCTCATACGAGCGCTTGAGCCGCTTGCCTCGCTTTGAAAGGGCGTCCGGTGGGGCGTCGCGAGGGCCGGTTGTGTAATCGACGCCAAGTTCCATGTTCGCGACGACCGCGTAGCCCGTGAAATGAGCGAATGCGAGCAGCACGGCCAGCAGCAATTGGACGAGCTCAAGTGACATGCAGTTGAAGCCCGTTGTTGGCGAACCCGTCCGAGCTTGTCGGTCTTAGAGACCAAGCACGAAGCGAGCCGGATCTTCGAGGTTCTCTTTTACGCGCACGAGGAAGGTCACCGCTTCCTTGCCGTCAACGATGCGGTGGTCGTAGCTCAAGGCAAGATACATCATCGGCCGCACTGCAACCGTGTCATCCGGCATGGCGACGGGGCGCTTCTCGATGCGGTGCATTCCAAGAATGCCGGACTGCGGCGCGTTCAGAATGGGCGTCGATAACATCGAGCCGTAGACGCCACCGTTTGAGATCGTGAATGTGCCGCCTTGCATGTCTTCAATCGCGAGTTTTCCGTCGCGCGCGCGGCGCCCGTAATCGGAAATCGCCATTTCGATTTCGGCAAGTCCCATGCGGTCAGCTTCGCGGACGACAGGGACCACGAGACCCTTGTCAGTGCCAACGGCCACGCCGACGTGATAGTAATTCTTGTAGATGATGTCGGTGCCGTCGATTTCCGCGTTGACGGCCGGAATGTCTTTGAGGGCTTGCACACAGGCTTTCACGAAGAAGCTCATGAAGCCGAGTTTGACGCCATGGCGCTTTTCGAACGCGTCTTTGTATTGTGAGCGAAGCGCCATCACGTTGGTCATGTCGACGTCGTTGAACGTCGTCAGCATTGCCGCCGTATTCTGCGCATCCTTGAGGCGCGTTGCGATGGTCTGGCGGAGCCTCGACATCTTCACACGCTCTTCGCGCACCTGGTCGTTTGGTCCGACGGGGGTCCGGGCCTGGTTCACCGGCGCAGGCGGTGGCGCGATGCCCGCGTACGAGGCGCTTGCTGGTGCCGGTGCTGGTGCCGGTGTTGGCGTGGCTGCTGCTGCGCCATTCCCGCTGCTTGATCCGGCGGCGGCTGCGGCGAGCGCATCCTCTTTCAAGACCTGACCTCGGCGACCGGAGCCGTTGACGTCGGCTGGGTCGATACCGGCTTCATCAAGGATCTTCTTGGCCGATGGGGCCGGCGGCATGTCCGTCCCACCGTTCGCAGCTGGCGCGGGTTGAGGCGCGCTTTGCGCGGCTGCGGCGGCTGGCTCTGCGGCAGTTTCGGGCGCTGACCCACTCGCTGCGTCTCCAGCCTCGCCTTCCGCAATTTTGCCGATAACCGTGCCGACTTCGACGGTATCGCCTTCATTTACAGAAACGAGCGACAACCGTCCGGCGGCTGGCGCTGGAACCTCAACGGTCACCTTATCCGTTTCAAGCTCAACAAGCGGCTCGTCGGCTTGAACGGCCTCGCCCTGCTTCTTGAACCACTGCCCAACGGTCGCTTCCGTCACGCTTTCTCCAAGCGTTGGCACGCGGATTTCAGTGCTCATTGGGCTCAACCTTCTTTTCGCTTTTTGGCCAGCGTTCGTTTGACGGGGCGGTTCGGCTGCGGCGTCGGACAGAGCCGCGGATCTTGAGTTCTTCACGGTGTAGACCGGTTGAACGCGCTTGCCCAACCGGTGATTAGTCTGACGGTCCCGTCAACGCGACGGTCCCGAACGCAATGGGCGCGTTAGTCTGTTAACGCCTCGGTGCAGAGGGCGTCTTGCTCAAGTAAGTGCTTTTTGAGCAGACCCGTTGCAGTCGACGCCGACGCCGGTCGCCCGGCATAGCGTGGGTGGATCTGTTTGAAGCCGACATGCTCCATGACCCAGCGAAGGTTCGGCTCAACGAATGACCACGCACCCATGTTGCGCGGTTCTTCCTGGCACCAAACAATCTCGGCGTTTGGAAACCGCTCAAGCTCGGCGATCAAAGACCGTGCCGGGAACGGGTAAAGCTGTTCCACGCGCATCAGATAGACATCGTCGATGCCGCTCTTTTCCCGCGCGTCGACGAGATCGTAATAGACCTTGCCCGTGCACAGGACGATGCGCCGAATGTGGTCGTCGCCCTTCAGCGTAATCGCTTCTTCGCTCTCTGGATGCATCCGGCGATCGGATGTGTCCCAGAGCAGCCGGTGGAATGTCGCGTCGGGTCCAAACTCCTCGATTTTCGACGTGACCCGCTTGTGACGGAGCAGCGACTTCGGCGTCATCAGGATGAGTGGCTTGCGGAATTTGCGCCGCAGCTGCCGCCTGAGGATGTGGAAGTAGTTCGATGGCGTCGAGCAATTCGCAACCTGCCAATTGTCTTCGGCCGATGACTGGAGGAAGCGCTCCAGCCGCGCCGATGAGTGCTCTGGTCCCTGCCCCTCGTAGCCATGCGGCAGCAGCACAACGAGGCCGCACATTCGGAGCCACTTGCGTTCACCAGATGACAGGAACTGATCGAAGATGACCTGAGCGCCGTTCGCGAAGTCGCCGAACTGCGCCTCCCAAAGGACCAGTGCGTTTGGTTCCGCGAGTGCGTAGCCGTATTCGAAGCCGAGGACAGCTTCCTCCGACAACATTGAGTTGATGACTTCAAACCGCGCTTGGTCCGGTGCGAGGTTGGTCAGCGGCGTGTACCGCTGCTCGCTTTCCTGGTCGATCAGGACGGCGTGGCGTTGAGAGAACGTCCCGCGCTCGACGTCCTGGCCCGAAAGCCGAACCCGCGTCTTCTCATTCAGCAGGGTCGCGAAGGCCAGATGCTCGGCCATCGCCCAGTCAATCCCAGTCCCGCTTTCCACCATGTTGCGGCGGCGGTCGAGCAGGCGTTTGACCGTTTTGTGCGCTTGAAACGAACTTGGGGTCGTGGTGATGCGATCGCCTAATTCGCGAATCGTATCGAGCTCGACGCCGGTGTCGCCGCGCCGTGCCTCGTCTTCCGCAAACCCGATCTTAGACCAGCGGCCATCGAGCCAGTCGGCTTTGTTCGGCTTGTAGGTGTCAGCGCTTTCAAACTCGCTGTCGAGGTGGCTCCGGAACGCGCTTTTCATCGCGTCGTATTCGCCCTCGGCCACAACGCCTTCATCGGCCAGTTGCTGCGAGTAGAGCGTGGTCACCGTCGGATGATTTTTGATGGCCCGGTACATGTTCGGCTGCGTGAACATCGGCTCGTCACTCTCGTTGTGACCGAACCGGCGATAGCAGAACATGTCGATGACGACGGGCTTGCCGAATTTCTGGCGGAACTCGATTGCGATCTTCGCAACGTGCACGACGGCTTCGGGATTGTCGCCATTGACGTGGAAGATCGGCGCTTCGATCATTTTTGCGACGTCGGTACAGTAGGGCGACGAACGCGAATACCGCGGATTGGTTGTGAACCCGATCTGGTTGTTGATCACGAAGTGGATGGAACCACCTGTCCGGTGCCCCTTCAGTCCTGAAAGACCGAAGCACTCAGCAACGACACCTTGGCCTGCAAACGCTGCGTCGCCATGGATCAGGAGCGGCAGCACCGTGCTCCGGTCACCGTCGTCGAGCAAATCCTGCTTTGCGCGCACTTTACCGAGCACCACCGGATCAACGATCTCCAAGTGGGACGGGTTCGCCGTCAACGAGAGGTGCACATCGTTGCCGTCGAACGAGCGGTCCGAAGATGCGCCAAGGTGATATTTGACGTCGCCCGAGCCTTCCACTTCGTCGGGCTTGAACGATCCGCCCTTGAATTCGTTGAAGATCGCCCGGTGCGGTTTGCCCATCACGTTCGCGAGCACGTTCAAACGTCCGCGGTGCGCCATGCCGAGCACGATATCGCGGACGCCGAGTTGGCCGCCACGTTTGATGATCTGCTCCAGCGCCGGCACCATCGCCTCACCACCGTCCAAGCCGAAGCGCTTGGTGCCGGTGTATTTGATGTCGGAGAACTTCTCGAAGGCTTCCGCCTCGATCAGCTTATTCAGGATCGCCTTCTTGCCCTCGACCGTGAACGAGATGTCCTTCTCTTCGCCTTCGATCCGCTCTTGGAGCCAGGCCTTCTGCTGCGGGTTGGAGATGTGCGTGAATTCCACGCCGATATGCTGGCAGTAGGTCCGCTGCAAAATTCTGAGGATCTGCCGGATCGTCGCCGTTTCAAGACCGAGCACGTTGTCGATGAAGATCGGTCGATCGAGATCGGCTTCGGTGAACCCATAGGTCTCCGGCCGCAACTCATTGTGAATGACGCGCTCGGCCAGATTGAGCGGGTCGAGGTCGGCTGCGAGATGCCCGATCGCGCGGTAGGACCGGATCAGCATGAGCGCGCGGATCGAGTCCTGCGTCGCCCGGAGCGATGCCGCCATCGACAGATCAAAGCCCTGCGCCTGGGCCCGGCTTTGAATTTGGTTGGACAAGTGTCGCTCGACACCAGCGTAGTCGCTGGTCAGAGCGGCAACGACGTCGCGATCTGCATCCGACTGCAGGCGGTCAAGCGGTTGGCCCCACGACGGTCCGTGTGCGTTCGATGCGCCTTGAGCGGCAACCGTTTCCTTCAGCGATTGGAAAAAAAGCCGCCATTCGTCGGGCACCGAGCCAGGGTTCGCTTCATACTGCGCCTGGAGTTGTTCGATGTAGGCTGCGTTTGCGCCTTGGAGAAACGACGTGCGGGCGAAAGCTTCGTTCAGGGCTTGTCGGGACATGCCAGCGGTCAGACCTCTCTGAGGTTTGTTTCCGTTTTAGTCTCAATGGTCACGGCGCAGTTCGGCCGCTGCCAAAGCGACAGAGGCGGCCAGCCGGATCAACCCGTCTTTAGTCCATCGCACCGTGTTGGGGAACGTGGGCTGCGATCACGTCCTGGCGCTTCCGTGTGATGGATTGCGTGAAGTCGCCGCGCGAATTGCCGGTTTCGAATGCGGATATCCCCAGGGCTTCGGGCTGATGACGGCCGCGGCAATTGTCCGTCTGCGTTCGGTCCCCTAAACAGCAGTGAACGTGTTGGGGTTTTGCGTAATGCGAGATTATGGGCGCGCGCGGGCGGCTTTTTCGCTGACGGTTGGCGCGATTTTAGTTGGTCTAAGCTACGAGTTTGGGAATGCCGTCTTCGTTCGTGCTGCGATCCCGACCTTTGGTGTTGCGATCGTTGCGTTCTTTGTCGGCTCGCGGCTTGCGGCATGGCTGTTCGATGTTCTGCTGATGTTTGGGCCCGTCCGGCGGCTGTTCGGAGGCCGCTCGTTTGTCGAAGGGCACTGGCACGTTCGAGGGCGGTCGACGGAGAAAAGTGAGCATCCATTGGATCGGTCCGGCGTCATCGCGATCCAGCACGATGCGGCGACGAACGAGGCGCGCGTGATCACGAGTCGCCTTGGACGCGAAGGTGAACTGTTCACGAGCATGTCCGAGATCGCCTACGTCCAAGCCGACGCCCGCGACACGCGCTATCTCAATTACTTCAAGATGAGCTATCCGGGACCCGAGACGACGTTCGGGATGTCGTCCGGCGTGTTTTCAAACCCCGATCAGGGCGCCGGGCCGCCGAGCGTGCTCGAGACGCACACCGCGGTCGCTGGCGGAGGACCGATGATCCGTCAACAGGCGACCCGCATCGACGGGCGCACACGCCGACGCTGGCGTCGCCAATTTGGCAACTTCTGGATTGAGAAATACTTAGCGGTCGATGGCGACTTCGCGGCGGCGATGCCCGACCCAATTCAGGAGCCGCTGCAAGAGCTGGACGAAGACCGGTTGAAAGCCATCGGTTCGTCGCATGATGAGATCGCATCCGAAGAGATGCCGTCCCGTCGACCGAACCGCAGTGATGACACGCCACAGCGCGACCGCGATGATCGCCGGAGCGATGCTCGAGATCGCGCAACGGCCAACCAGAACGCATTGGCTGAGCTCCGCCGAAAAGGCAATCGAC
>JBCBWG010000189.1:0-6521 GCA_039817205.1 Pseudomonadota bacterium | reverse complement strand
ACGACGACTTGGTTCGGCTGTGTCATCGCCATCAGCGTGATCCGCCTCGGCGTCTATCTCGATTACCGCCAACGCGCTCAGACGCCCGAAAACGTTCGTTTTTCATTCCGAATGTTCGCGCTCGGCGTCTTGGCTTCGGGAGCCATGTGGGGCCTCGGAGCGATCCTTCTATTTCCGGTTGGATCGCCGATCGAACAAAGTTTGATTGCATTTGTCATGGCCGGCATGTGCGCTGGTGCGGTTGCCGTCTACGCCGCGTCCTATCGCGTGTTTCTCTTCTTCACGATCCCGGTGCTCGTGCCCTACGCCGCCATTCTACTGCAGCAAGGCACAACGACCCACACCGCAATGGCGGTCATGTGCGGATTGTTTGGCCTGTTCGTTACGATTTGCGCGCGGAGTACCAACCGTCTCGTAAAAGAAACGCTCCAAGCCCAATTCGAGATCGCCCGGCTCAACGGTCGCCTTCGGGAAACAAACGAAAGCCTCCATGCGGAGATTGCTGAGCGTGAGAAAACGGCGGCGCAACTGAAAGCTACAATGGATGAGGCCAAAGATGCCAACCTCGCCAAATCCAAGTTCCTCGCCAATATGAGCCACGAAATTCGAACGCCGATGAACGGGATCATCGGGATGACCGACCTCCTCGCGCGCACGCCTTTGACGTCACGACAGCACCATCAGCTCTCCCTCGTGCAGACGTCGGCCGACACGTTGCTTCGGCTGTTAAATGACATCCTGGACCTGTCGCGGATTGAGGCCGGACGGATCGAGCTTGAGTGCACGACATTCAACATCCGCGAGGCGGTTGGCGATGTTGCCGACGTGATGGCCGAACAAGCCCAATCCAAGGGATTGGAACTCACTTACAAGATCGCCCACGGCGTGCCGGCCAAGATCAAAGGCGACCCCGTCCGCCTCAGACAGATTCTCATCAATCTGCTGGGTAACGCGATCAAGTTTACGGAAACGGGATCCATTCACCTGACGGTTGGTTTGGATGATGCCACGCCGGTCCGTGCCGGTCAGCCAACAACCTTGCGCTTTGCGATCATCGATACCGGTATTGGCATTGCACCAGACGCGGTCCCGCACCTCTTCGAGGCGTTTCGTCAGGCCGACACCTCCGTCACGCGACGCTTTGGCGGAAGCGGGCTCGGTCTCTCAATTTCCTACCATCTTGTTTCCCTGATGGGTGGCGAACTCTCCTGCGAAAGCACCGTTGGCAAAGGTTCTGAATTCAGTTTCACAGCGACGTTTGAAACTGTCACGCGATACACCGTGAAATTCCACCGCCTGCCAGAGCGTCTTCAAGCAGGCGGTGTTCTCGTCGTCGACGAAAATCGCTATTCGGTTGAAATCCTTGAGACGTATTTGGCCTCATGGGGCATTCCAACACGTACGGCGAAAACCGGCACGGACGGCCTCGATATTCTGAGAGAAGCAGCGGATCAGCGCCGCCGGTTTGGGCTTGTAATCTACAACGCTGTCACACCGGATTTGCCAGGCTTGGCGTTTGTCGAACAATTAAGAAACAGCGCGTTCTTGGCCGAAACGCCCGTCATATTGATGGCGCCGATTGACTGGGCCGTATCCAGTCGTGATCTCGATAGCCTCAAAGTCCGCCAGACGCTCAACAAGCCCATTCGCCAATCGCAACTCTTCAACGCGTTGATCACAACGGAAGCGACCCTACCGGAGCAGGGATCGGATGCGGGCGCCGACAGTGTGGACAGTCCCGCCAAACTGGCAAAGCCAACGACGGCACGGTTCGATGCCGACGTGCTGGTGGTGGAGGACAATGCCGTCAATCAGGAAGTCGTCGGCGATTACCTGCGTGGCTTCGGTTGTCGTGTCGCGTTCGCCGACAATGGCCGGATCGCACTTGAAATGCTGGCCGAGCAATCCTTCGACCTCGTCTTCATGGACTGCCAAATGCCGGAGCTGGATGGCTACGAGGCAACCGCTCGGGTCCGCAAGCGCGAGGCAGACACTGGCGTCGATCGCACTGCTATTGTTGCGCTCACGGCCGGAGCTTTTGCTGGCGATCGAACAGCCGCTCTGGACGCCGGCATGGACGACTACATTTGCAAACCGTTTGTTGTCGAAGAACTCGAAAGAGCGCTCAGCACATGGCTGCCGGATCACGCAGTCGTATCCGACCGGGGAGCCCAAAACCGACAGCCAGACCGTTCGCATTCTACGGGGGCCGACATGTCGGTCGGAGCCGATGCTCGTCCCGGCCGACTGAACGATCGACGACAGACAGAACGGCGCCAGGACCTGTCAGTCCAACCAGCTCTTGAGGCTGCGACCATTGCAAACCTGCGGGCCAACAAACCGGATTTGTTGCGCCGTCTCATTGGGATCTATCGAAGCTGCACGCCACCGATCCTCGAGAGCATAGATCGCGCGGTTTCGGAGGGCGATCTCCCGGCTTTGAAGCTCGCAGCCCATAGCCTGAAGTCGTCGTCTGCCAACATTGGCGCGAACCAGGTGGCCGAGCTGTGCCAAGTCATCGAGGTGCGCTGCCAACAGGGCAACATGGATCGAGCGCGCCATGGTGTCCGCTCGCTTCATCGGGAGTACGCGCGCGTCTGTGCAGAACTCGCTGAGACAGCCAACGCACTCGACGCTGAACATCGGGACGGAGGGCGTGCCACGGCCTAGCGTATTGGGAACACCCATAAAACGGTGACGTTTCCCCTGCGATTGGCATTCCGTCCCGCTTGTCCCCGCGCTAGTGTCCCAAAGACGCGGGCACCCCTCCCGTGTTTCGGATCAACCAGCCGGGAGTGAACGCATGCCAGGGCCGTACAAGATCCTCATTCTCGGAGCCTCCTACGGTTCCCTTCTCGGCACAAAAATCTTGATGGCAGGCCACGACGTCACGTTGGTCTGCCTGCCCGCCGAAGCGGATCGCATCAACGCCGACGGTGTGGTTGTCCGCATGCCCATCCGTGGCCGCGAAGGTCTCATCGAAATTCGCTCAGGCGAGCTGCCGGGCACCGTTCGCGCATGCGGCGCCGACGAGGCCAACCCTGAAGAGTACGACTTGATCGGTCTGGCCATGCAAGAGCCGCAGTACGCATCACCCGGCGTGCGCGAACTCTTGGCGAAGGTCGCGAGCAGCAAACGTCCGTGCATGTCAATTATGAACATGCCGCCGCTCGCCTACATGCATCGTCTCCCCGGCATCGACCACAAAGCGATCCGCGACTGCTATGTCGACCCGACGGTCTGGGACGCATTTGATCCGTCTCTCGTCACGCTTTGTTCGCCAGACCCGCAGGCCTTCCGCCCGCCCGAGGAACCGGCAAACGTCCTGCAGGTCAGCTTGCCGACAAATTTCAAGGTCGCCGCGTTCGACGACAACGCCCATACGCAGATCCTGTCGGACTTGGACGCAAGCATCAAAGACGTGCGCTTCAACGACGACGGTCACCACATCGAGGTCCCGGTCAAGCTGAAGCTCCACGCATCGCTCTATGTGCCGCTCGCCAAGTGGTCGATGCTGCTCACGGGCAATTACCGCTGCGTCCAAGCAGACGACATGCGTCCGATCCGCGATGCCGTTCACAGCGACATTGCCGCGTCGAAGGAGGTCTATGATTGGGTCAAGGCGCTGTGCGTTGAGATCGGCGCTGATCCGGGAGACCTCGTGCCGTTTGATAAGTATGCCGCCGCCGCCGAGGGGCTCGCAAAGCCATCGTCGGCTGCCCGCGCACTGGCCGGAGGTGCAAAGAACATCGAGCGTGTCGACAAGCTCGTCGCACTGATCGCGTCGGCGAAAGGCCTGTCGCATCCAACGGTCGAAGCAACGGTCGGTCTCGTCGACACGTGGCTCGAGCGCAATCGCGCCGCCTCGTAAGGCATCGCGTCATCGTCAGGCGACCCGGGTCCGCCAAGCGCCGAGAGCGGGCCGGGTCGCGGTCTTGCGCCGCAAACATCAAAGCGGCCAGACGATCAAGATCACCGGCACAGCGACTGCGATCACAACGATTTCGAGCGGCAAGCCCATGCGCCAGTAGTCGCCAAACCGATAGCCGCCCGGTCCCATGATGAGCGTATTGTTCTTGTGCCCAATCGGGGTCAGAAACGCGCACGAAGCGGCCACCGCGACCGCCATCAAAAACGGATCCGGATTGACGCCGAGCGCCTTTGCAACGCCAACGGCGACCGGGGCTGCGATCACCGCGGTCGCCGTGTTGTTCAGGATATCCGACAGCGTCATCGTCACGACCATCACGATGGTGAGCACCACCCAAGCCGGTGCGCCAACCGAAAGGTCCGCGATGCCCTGCGCGATCAATTGTGTCCCGCCCGACGTTTCGAGAGCGGCGCCGATGGGCAAGAGCGATCCGATCAAGACAACCACCGGCCACTCAATACTGTCATAGACGGATCGAATGGGCACGATGCGGGTGAGGACATAGGCGATGACGACCGCTGCCAGCGCTATTGGCAGGTAAACAACGCCAAAACTTGCAGCCAGGATCGCCGCACCAAAAATGCCGGCGGCGAGCAGCGCGTTCGTGCGGTCCGTAACTTGGAGACCGCGTTCTGCAAGCGGCAGTGTTCCGAGCCACTCGTTGGCAGCCTTCAGCCGATCCGCAGGCCCCATCAGCAGCAAGATGTCACCGGCCTGGATGGACATGTGCCGGACACGGCTTGTGATCTTCCGGCCTTGCCGCGAGATGCCGACGAGCCAGACACCGTGCCCGTCCTGGAGCCGGAGCGCCTGCGCCGTCCGCCCTTCCACACGACTTTCCGGACGCACGACAACTTCGAGCAGAGACAACTCACCGGCTTCGGCCTTGCTCTCTGTGCTCTTATCTCGCGCCTCGTTTTTTCGGTTCTCGGATTCACCTTCGCTTTCCGCCTGATCCGAGCCAACTGCACGACCGAGCCGTAGGCGCGCGGTCACATCGCCGACGTTGCGATCGAGCGGCACACGGCGCTGGTCCTCCTCAGCCTGCGCGTAGGTCAACTGCCAGTCATTAACGAGCCCATCGAGAGCGGATGCGCTGGTCTCCACCAACAGAATGTCGTTGGCGCGCACAGGCGTCCAACGCGCCCAACTCTGGATGCGCTTGCCTTCCTGCATCAGTGCGACGATCGCCGTGTCGTGCTCGTTGCTCATCGTGTCGAGTTCGCTCAACCGCTTGCCGACGACCTTTGAGTCCTCCGGCACGCGCAGCTCAACCAGATAGAGGCCCGTGTCGAACAGTTCGCGTCCCGCTTCGCGATCGCGCGTCGACTTGGGCAGCAAACGCCAGCCGATGAACGCAACGAATGCGACGCCTGTGATCGCACAAACGAGACCAACGGGCGCGAAATCGAACATCTGAAACGGTTTGCCGAATTCCTGTTCGCGGTAGCTTGAAATGATGATGTTGGGCGGTGTTCCGATCAGCGTGATCAGCCCGCCGAGAATGGTCGCAAATGACAGCGGCATGAGCGTAATCGCGGGCGACCGCTTTGCCTTTTCCGCCGCCTGGATGTCGACGGGCATCAACAGCGCCAGCGCACCAACGTTGTTCATGAGCGCTGACATCGCGGCGCCAAGACCCGCCATGATCGTGATGTGGGACGAGACGGATCGACCGGCCGAAATGATCGACCGGGCAATGATGTCGATTGCTCCTGAGTTGGACAGACCACGAGAGACCACGAGCACAAGCGCGATGATGATTGTCGCTGGGTGACCAAATCCGGAAAAGGCATCGGCTTGTGGAACAACGCCCAGAATAACGGCTGCGACCAGAGCACCAAACGCGACGAGGTCGTAGCGAAATCGGCCCCAGATCAACAGCGCGAAAACAACCGTTAAAAGAGCAAACAGGGTGATTTGGGTTTCGGTCATAGGACGATCTCGGACGAGGCAAAACGCGAGAGCCTTAACAGGTCTGCAACTTGAGGCCAGCCCTCGCCCGAACAGACACCATGCGACCACGCACACGAGACCGATCTCGGTTGTCGTTGCACCCACGACACAAAAGGCCGTGAAACTGAGCCCGGCAGAAAGCGATCACATTCTCCAACCGATGCGGTCACAATCGTCTGCGAGAAGCACTGTGCGCCGGCAACAAACGCCGCTGAGCGTTGATGGCTGATGTGGTCGGGTTTTTGGGACTGGTTGGGCTGGCCTGTCTTGGCTGGCCTGTGTGACCTGTCTTGGCTGGCCTGTGTGACCTGTCTTGGCTGGCCTGTCTTGGGGGAGAGTGAAGCGGATGCAGTTACGACAGAGTGCGTTACGCAGCGTTGAGCGCGTGTCCAATCGTTGGCCCGTCATGCGCGATTTCGTTTTGGTGCTCGTTATCATCTCCGCCGCGATTGCACTTCTTCGAACAACGACCGACGCAAACCTTCCTATCCCAATCGTCTCGGTCGTCTGGCACCTGGCGACGGACCTGATCAACTTGGCCTGCCAAGCTGCTGGCTTTTCATCGACGGCGGCAACGCTCGCGAGCGTCTCGGCGTTACCAGTCGGCGCGCCGGAACCAAGCCTCGCACGAGAT
>JBCBWG010000188.1:0-6591 GCA_039817205.1 Pseudomonadota bacterium | reverse complement strand
AGATTTGGGATCAGGTCCGCGCGGAACCGCAGCTGAACGTCAATATCTGACAGCGCCTGTTGGCAGCGTTGGTCAAGCGCGATGATCTGGTTCCAAGAGCCAAACCCGGCAAGCGCCAACGCGCCCGCGCCGACAACCGCGACACCGCCGACAATCGTACCTGTTACCAGCATCAAATACCCCACCCTATCGCAAAATTCGCGGATCAGGATAGCAGACGGCAGAAAACGAGCGCTGAACAGCTCCGGTTGCATTGCCGGAGAAATCGAAGTGGTTCCTTAAGTTTTTAGGTTTTGATTTTATCCCGCCGGGTTTTTAACATTCAGCCAATTTAAAAGCGCTATACAGTTAGCCTCTGGCGTCAACAAAGTGGTTTCAGCATGAGTGAGAGTTTGTCTGCACGCGTCCGCCGCCTGGTTTCAGGCCGCATCACCGATGTCGTCGATACGATCGAAAGCAGAAACGCCGATGTCGTGATGCGCGAGGCGCTCCGCGAAATCGACCGGGCGATGGACGAGGTTCGCGCCCAAATCGGTCATGTCGATGCAGCGCTTCGCCAGACGATCCGCCAGCGTGATTTTGTGCGCTCAAAGCTGCAGGAGCTCGACGGGCAGATCAAATTCGCGATTGACCAGGATCGTGAAGACCTGGCCACCGCTGCCATCTCGCGCCAGGTGGACTTTGAAAGCCAGTTGCCGGTGCTCGAACAGGCGATCGGCGACCACAACGAGCGGCGGATCGAATTGGACAGCTTCCTGTCAGCGCTCGCCGGCCGCCGAAATGAGATGCATCTGGAGCTGAAAGCGTTTGCTGAAATGGCCGCGGCCGCGGTGGACACATCGGGCACGTCGCACCGCCGTGCCTCCGACGCAGACCCGACCGCGAAGGTTGAGGCTCGGGTTTCACGCGCAGAACGTGCCTTTGGCCGGGCGGCGCACGGCCCGTTCGGGCTTGGAGGTGTGGGCGGTGACGCGACCGACACGACCAAATTGGCCGAACTTGACGCCATGAAACGCAAGCAAGAAGTTGAAGCGCGCCTCGCTCGCGTCAAGGCCGAGCGCGTCAGCGGTTAACAAACCAACAGATCGTCTCGCAGCGATGACGGGTTTGGCGCACCATTTAAGTGTCCCGGGGCGCCTCCTCGTCGTCGTCGAGCATGGCGCGATAGATTGCAGTCAAAGCGGACAGGTCCGCGAGCGTCGTCCGTTCATCGATCGCATGGATCGTTGCGTTCACAAGGCCGAACTCAACGACCGGGCAGTACGCCTGAATGAACCGCGCGTCTGAGGTTCCGCCACCGGTCGTCAATTTGGGTTTGCGGCCGGTGACGCTTTGCACCGCGCGCGTGACGCGATCGACGAATGGGCCGGGCGCCGTCAGAAACACATCGCCGGTGCCCGAGAAGCTGAGATCAATGTGCGCGTCAACCGCCATCGCCGCCTCGAGGGCGACGTCGCGAATGTGCGCCTCGATTGTCGAGCGGACCCAGGTGTCGTTGTAGCGCACGTTGAAGCGCGCCAATGCCTCGTCCGGAATAACGTTCGTTGCCGAACTCGAACAAGAGATCACACAGACCTCGATGTTCGTTCGCGCAAAGTGCTCCGTTTCAGCATCCGGCTCGTGGCGCGAAAGGGCATCGACAACCGCTGCCAGTTTGGGAACCGGATTGTCGGCTTTGTCTGGGTATGCGGCGTGACCCTGGCGTCCTTTGACGACAAGCTCGCAGTTGAGACTGCCCCGGCGCCCTGTCTTGATCTCGTCCCCAAGCGCGATGGGGTTGGTTGGCTCACCGACCACGCACGCATTGATCGTCTCGCCACGTTGGGCCAGCCATTCGAGCACTTTGGTCGTCCCGTTAATCGACGGACCTTCCTCGTCTCCGGTGATGAGCAACGATATCGATCCGCGCTTGGGCGCCCCACCGTTGGCGGCAGTGTGGTCCAGCGCTGCTGCGAGAAAGCAGGCGATCGCGCCTTTCATGTCGACAGCACCGCGACCGAATAATTGATCGCCGTCAATCACGGCATCGAACGGCGGATGCGTCCATTTCGTCAGATCACCCGGTGGCACCACGTCCGTGTGACCAGCGAAACAAAAGTTTGGCTGCGACTCGCCAAGCCGCGCGTAGAGGTTTGCGACATCGGCCGTCCCAGGCTCTGAAAACGTAATCCGGTGGACAACAAATCCGGCGGGCTCCAGCAACGACTGGATCACGTCGAGCGCGCCATCATCGGCCGGTGTCACGCTTTCACAGCGGATCAAGGCTTGAAGAATTGCAATCGGATCCGCTGCCATGTCTACGCGCGCCGCGGAATTGGGGTGGCCGCGCCAGGCTCAGGACCATACTTGTTTGCACCGGCTGACCCGCCGATAAACCCGAGCCGAAACAGAAACCAAATGCCGGCCACACCGGCCAACGCGACCACATAGGTTGCGTATTGGTTGAACTGATCCATCCAGGCAGATTTGCCGAGGAAAAGCTCGGCCGTCGCGAGAGCTGCCGGTGCATAAAACAGGACGGCAAAGATCCCAGACTGACCAAGATCGTGCAATCGCTTCGTGTTCAACGCCGCAAGTGGAATAAACAGCGCGAGTGTCCACAGTGCGCCGATCCAGCCGAGTGATTGGATCGCGCCGAGGGCATCCTCAAACGGGTTTTGACTGAGCACCGTGCTGAACGAGAACGGTGAGACCGCGACCAAAACAATCAGGCCGAGCCAATAAGCGCGGCGGCCAATGCGCCCTCGAAAGCTCAAAAATAATTTCACTGGGTTGATCACACGCGTCCCCTCCGCAAGCGTTGTCCTGGCTCATTCGTCTTGCCACGACACATCGGTCAACGGCCAGTGTTCCTGTTCTGACACTTGGTTCCCGTTTCCCAGGGTCCCCGTTTCCCAGGCTCTAATCCCAGGCTCTAAGCTAACTGTCGGAACCACAGGAAACACGAGCAATCTCTTGTTTCTAGTGTTGCTTTTGTCAGCGACGCCTGCATTCCGATCCAGCGACTAAGTGGGAGCAATCGTCGGTCACGCCACCCGAGATCTACCGGTGAAAATTCTTCATCGCATCGGCGGAGAAGCACCGATCGGCTAGATGGCAAACGTTCGGGGGAGAGGCAGAACGCGGCATCACCCGCCGCGCTGGAATGAGCCGCCCAACCGAACCTCACGCCGCGCTGAAAAAATGGCGCGCGCCAGCCCGTAAACGATCAGGAAGGCTGCCAAAACCAAGACGCCGTCTTCAATCCAAGCTGGCATTGGGATTTTGCGCGTGAGAAAGAGCGGCCCGTTGAAAAGGACGATGGCGAGCACTGGCAACAGGCCAATCGCGATCCAGCCAGGCCAGGCATCGACGGCCCGCAACCGCCGGATCGACGCCCATGTCAGGATGAGGTATCCGAGCCCAACCGCTGCGATGATCAGACTGTTTTGTAGAACCGTCCCGTTGATCCCGAGGGGACGCGCGACGGTGCCGATTTCGACGATAAAGCGGAGCGCCGCGTAGGTCGTGCCACCGGCGAGCGCGATGGCGAACAACAGCCAGATTATGAAAACGACGCGGCCCATCCCGTCTGTTTACGTGCCGCCTGTCAGATTTCAAGTCCACATGGTCTGCACGGTGAACGAGACAATGGAATTGGCAATCGCACTGGCCCGAGACACGTGAGCCGATCGCATCCGCTTCGACCCTGCGCCGACGCCGCGTGCGTCAGCTCTATGCGAGCCCGGTGCGACGACCAAAACCTTGTGCCCCGTCGCGATTGCCAGACTGACGCCGTGCGCGGGCACGGACCAACATCGGATTGTCGAGATCGGCGCTTGCGGCCTTGTCGTTTTGCTCCAGCTTCCGAGCGAGCGCGGCATTGACCGTGTTCCAACCCTCGCCAGGCTGCTCGGCTTCAACTGCCGCGGCCTTCGACCGAACAGATGCACCCTGTTCATCCGTCGCTTCCGCCTCGAGACCGCGCTTCATGCCCTTTGGAGCACCGCCATAATAGTTGGGTGACCGCTGTCCGGGGATGGTCAAAAACACCAGTGTCTGAATGCTGGTCAGCACGGTCAGAAGCAGCGGATTTTTCACCAAAATGGCGCCGAAAATGCCATTGGCTATGAGTAAGCCCAGATACCACCAGCCGCTCACACCCCAGTCATGAAACCGACGAACGGTGACAGCGATCGCGCTCCACATAAAAATGAGCATGGCGACCAACGTGCCACCCAGGAACGAAACGCCCCCAGGCCCGCTCAACAACTTCGCGAGCGCAACAGTCGGATTGCCGCTGGCGGCGACCGAACCTGCGACTGCAACGATCGCGAGAAGACAGATGCCAGACAGCGTAAGCGTCCAGACCAAATACTGGAGCCGGTTCGAACGGCCAAACGGCGAAAACAAGAATTTTAGAAGCGGCATCATGCACCCTCCAACTCACCTCGGTGAAAGGTAGTGCAAAGCTTTTAAAGCGGCATTTTCGATAGCCCGGCAATTGTACTGAGCGGATTAACCCCACGGTCGAGTTTCGAGACCAATTCGCTAATCTCGGAGCAGCTCATTAATCGACGTTTTCGAGCGGGTGCGCTCGTCCACTGTCTTCACGATGACCGCGCAGTAGAGGCCCGGCCCACCATCCTTGGCGGGCAGCGTTCCGGGCACGACGACCGCATATGGCGGGACTTTGCCCGTGTGCACAGCGCCTGTTGCACGATCCACGATCTTCGTTGAGGCGCCGATAAAGACGCCCATTGACAGGACGGCGCCCTCGCCAACGACGACGCCTTCGGCGACCTCTGAGCGCGCGCCAACGAAGCAGTTGTCTTCGATGATGACCGGGCCGGCCTGCAAGGGCTCAAGAACGCCACCAATGCCGGCCCCGCCCGAAATATGACAGTTCTTACCGATCTGCGCGCAAGACCCGATCGTCGCCCAGGTATCAACCATTGTGCCGCTGTCGACGTAAGCGCCAAGGTTCACAAATGACGGCATCAAGACAACGCCTGGGGCAATAAACGCGGACCGCCGGACAACGCAGTTTGGCACGGCTCTGAAGCCCGCCGCTTTGAACGTCGCAGCATCCCAGCCGTCGAACTTTGATGGAACCTTGTCCCACCAGTGCGAACCGCCGGGCCCACCATCAATCGTCGTCATGTCGTTCAACCGAAACGACAAAAGCACCGCCTTCTTAAGCCATTGATTGACCGCCCACTCGCCATCCCCGGCCTTCTCGGCAACGCGCGCTGCACCGCTATCCAAGAGCTCGAGCGCAGCATGAACCGCGTCACGCACGTCCCCAGTGGTCTCAGCCGTAATCGTATCGCGCGCATCAAACGCAGCGTCGATGATGGACGGAAGCTGAGCTGGATCGTGCGACATGATTTAGGCCTCGCGGATAAGCGGTTGGGGGCGTACGTCGTGTGGCGGCCGTTGTTGGGAACCAGGCGCCGTCGGCGTCGCGCCTTGTTACGGAGCCGCCCGACCGTGTCAATGCTGAGCTCATCGCTCGGTCAGACGTTGCAACTCTGTCCGAAGAGTATCGGGCGGCGTTGTGCTTCCGCGCGCGACCTTGTCGAAGAACACAAGTGTGCATTCGCCCGTCGTGACACACGTTTCCGAGCCGCCGAGAAAAACGCCGTGGACGAGTTGTAAGGACTTATTGCCGACGCGCGCCACCCGGCTGCCGATATCCACCGTTCCCGGGAAATGCACTTCCTGCAAGTAATCGATGATGACGCGCGCGAGCACGATTTCGAGATCGGGGCCCGCGTGCTCTTTCATCAGCGGGTAAATGAACATCGTGCGGCCTTGCTCAAGGAAGGTTGCCATCGCGGCGTTGTTCACGTGCCCGACCGGATCTTGATCGTTGTAACGGATGGTGTGGGTCACCCAGTGTTGAAAAGTCGCGCGCTCGGTCAGCGAGGGCGCGGCATCCGCATTTGTCATTTTGGATTTCCTTCCAGGCAAGGTCGTCGGCGGACGTCTCATGCGGCGCTGGTCCGCGAAGCACGCGCGCATGTCAAGCAGGGGGCCACAAGGCGAGACGAGTCGCGTGGTCCGCGTCTCGTTAGAAAAAACGGTGAGCATCCGCCGCGAATGTGATCGAAACGTCGCGGTTTACCGGACCGAAACTCAAACTCATCCGACGCTAGATCGGCGTCATTCACCTTGCTGGAGAAGCGACGGACCAGAGCATTTTCGCATTGCTCGCAACGCTCTCTCTGACCTGAGATCGGCACCCTTACACTCTGATTTACAACAATATTTTTGCGTGGGACGTGGCAGATGTGCGCTGAATTCTCTTCATAGCGCCATGCGATTTGTAAAAACCAACAGCCAAATGCCCTTGTTGCAAGCCGCTCGAAACAGCCCGACGGCGCGCGTTTTGCATCACTTCCACAAGTCAGTCATTGTTCGTGACGTATGAACGATCCACGGACGACCTGCATGCACGATCGACCTTGGACATGAGGGAGCGACATGGCTGAGACCCGGGCAGAGGCGCAAACAGAGCCGCAAACAAGGACTGCGCAAGAGCCACTCACGAAGCAGCGCTTCGGGCACGCCGGGACACGCGCGGCCGCCGCTGCATCGGTCCTCACC
>JBCBWG010000187.1:0-6642 GCA_039817205.1 Pseudomonadota bacterium | reverse complement strand
AGGGCGCAGAGCGCGTCATCGCAATTGAAAAAGACGAGCGTTGCCAGCCGGCGCTTGAGCAGATTGGCGATGCTTGGCCGGGTCGGCTCGAGACCCATTTCGGGGATGCGCTGTCTATCGATATCCCAGAGCTGCTTGGCACGAATGCCGGCCCGGTCACAATCGCCGCCAACCTGCCCTACGCCATCGCAACGAAACTGCTGACCGGTTGGCTGGAGACCAACCCTTGGCCGCCCTGGTTCGATACGATGGTGCTGATGTTTCAGCAGGAGGTGGCCGAGCGCATCACGGCAGACGCCAACACAAAAGCCTACGGCCGCCTCGCCGTCCTCGCCGGATGGCGGGCACAATCCGATATCGTCCTCAGACTGCGACCGGACGCATTCGTGCCGCCACCCAAGGTCTCGTCCGCGGTTGTCCTTCTGAAGCCGAAGCAGCCTGACGGGCCATCGATCAGCGCGGCGCGTTTGTCGGCCGTGACAGCCGCTGCATTTGGACAGCGCCGAAAAATGCTCAGGCAATCACTCAAATCGCTGACACCGATGGCCGAGCTGCTTTGCAAAAAGGCGGATGTTGCGCCCACCGCGCGCGCTGAAACGCTCTCGGTTGCAGACTTCGTGCGTCTGACATCTGCCTGGGAAACCGCGCTCAATTCCAGCGACTGATCAAAGTGCCTGTTGCGCGCTTGCGCCGTCTGCCCGCTTTCGTCTCCGGAATGCCATCCACGACCTTCCAAGCCGTTACACTCGGAATAAGTGTAAGCTCGGCGACAGACGCCGGGCGCCAGACAGTGCTGATCGGATCAACGTTTGTTTTAAAAGGGATAAGACGGATGCGTGCTGCGTTTTTGGTATTCTCAATATTTGCTCTTGGATTGGGCGGCTGCGCAACGGTCACGAAGGGCACAACGCAGCCGATCACCATCAGCAGCAACCCGCCGGGCGCTGACTGCGATCTCCGCCGCGAGGGTGCCGGGCTGATTGCGCAAGTGCGGACACCGGGCACGGTCGAGGTCAGCAAAAGCTTCCGCGACATCCAAATTCGCTGCAATAAGGCCGGCTATCAGGAGACGGTCGCGACGTTGTCGTCGCAAGCCGAGGCGATGACGTTCGGAAACGTTCTCGTTGGTGGCCTCGTCGGCTTTGCGATCGATGCGGGCACCGGAGCGATGACGAAATACGATGGCACGATCACGGTGCCCTTGGTGCCGGAAGGCGCTGCCCCAAAACAGCCAATCCGTCCATCAGGCAGCGGTCGGCCGATCATTTAAAGCCAACGCACTCTAAGCGTCGGTGTTGACTGACTGGGAATCCGCCACCGCGCGCAAACGCCGGCAGAGCGTCAGGCTCTATCGCCTTTAAGCCGCGCGAGGATACGCTCCCGGCCGATGATGGGTCCGAGGGGGGCCAGTTCCGGCCCACTCTTTTCACCCGTCAACGCCAAACGGATAGGCATGAAGAGGGCGCGTCCCTTCTGGCCGGTCTCAGCCTTGATGGCATCCATCCAAGCCGACCAATTATCCGGACCGAGTTCCCCGTCCGGCATCAACTGAGCGGCAGCACCTGTCACAGCCTCGTCTTCGATGACCGGGGAGAGCGGCTCGGAGACGACCCGCCACCAGCGCGCGGAATCGGAGATCCGCTCGACGTTGCCTCGGATCGCGCGCCAAAACGCCTCGCCGCCATCGACCCCGTGCGCCTTCAGTTGTTCGGCAACGCGATCGAAATCGGCGTTTTGCAACAACTTCGCATTCAGAGCCACGATGTCATTGACGTCGAAGCGTGCTGGCGATCGCGAGATTTTCGAGAACGCGAACAACTGAGCCAGGCTCACAGTGTCGGCATGCGGCTCAATAGGGTCCGATGTCCCAATCAGCGCGGCAAGGCTCGCAACAGCTTCCGGCTCCAGGCCATCTTCGCGAAACTGTCGGATGGAAAGATCACCGAGCCGTTTGGAAAGCGCTGCCCCATCCGCGCCAACCATAAGGCTGTGGTGCGCGAACTCAGGTGCCTTGCTGCCCAGCGCTTCAAAGAGTTGAAGCTGCACAGCCGTGTTCGTCACATGATCTTCGCCACGAACGATATGTGTGATCCCCATGTCGGCATCGTCCACCACGCTCGTGAACGTGTAGAGGTACGACCCATCTTCGCGGATCATGACCGGGTCCGACAACGAGCCCGCATCAACCGTCTGGTGCCCTCGGATCAGGTCGTCCCACACCACCGGTGTCGGCTGCGGTGTGCCGCCAAGGGTGTCGCCCGCGTTGTCGAGCAGGAACCGCCAATGCGGTTTGCGCCCCTCCGCTTCGCGCGCTGCAATTTCATCAGCTGTCAATTTGAGCGCCGCGCGATCATAGATCGGTGGCAGGCCCCGCGCGCGCTGTAACTTGCGCTTCCGGTCCACGTCCTCGGCGGTTTCGAAACAGGGATAGAGCCGACCCGCTTTTCTGAGCCGATCGGCGGCATCGGAAAAAAGCGTGGTTCGATCAGACTGGCGTTCCAGTCGATCAAAATCCAGGCCGAGCCAAGTCAAATCCTCAACGATGTTATCGGCAAATTCCGAGCGAGCGCGTTCTCGGTCGGTGTCGTCGAACCTAAGGATGACCGTGCCGCCGTGCGCGCGCGCAAACAGCCAGTTCAGGATCGCGGTTCTGATGTTGCCAATGTGGACGTTCCCCGTGGGGCTTGGGGCAAAGCGCACGGTCGGCGGGGCAACATCATTTGGCATCGGGTTCGGCTCCGCATTGGCGAGATTGCGCTTGCGGCGGACCCTGCGTCAGGCGGCGTTCGAGTTCAAGTGAGCCAGTTGAACGTGCGTCCGTGTCCGGCTGGAAGCAGGCGCGACGCTTGCTGCCGAAACGCGACGGCAGACGTCTTGAGCCTCATCCAGGGACGGCGTGGCGTAACTGACGCGCGTGCCTGCATCGACGGTGTCGACACGAAAATAGCGGACGCGGTTGGCGGTGACACTGTCGGTGAACGCCATGGCGGCAACCGCGAGAAAGAACACCGTCGCGATCAGAAATCGATCGTTCCAAAGATGGTCAACCACCAAAATCAAGAATAGCGCGGCGAGACCGAAATAGAGCGTCGCATTGACCAGCTGGCCTTGGACATCGCGCTCATCCGCAAAGAATAGCTGCACCGGTCGACCCCGGCTGACCTGTAAGAACTCGTCACGCGGCAGAAACGTACCGTGCGCCGGATCTCGAAATCTGAGTGCTTCTGACATCACGCAAACACCGCCGCCAAACCACTTGTGCGACCAGCACAATAGACGAACGCGGTTTGCCGACCCTGAAAGCAATTCCAATCATTTGAAGCAATTCACCCGCCCCGAGGCATGCCTGCCGAACGACCGGCTCACAGCTCGCGGAACTTGTTGACGATGGGGTAGCGGCGATCGCGACCGAAGTTGCGGCTTGATATTTTGACGCCGGGCGCTGCCTGTCGCCGTTTGTACTCGGCGATGTAAAGGAGGCGCTCGATCCGCTGGACGGTTTCCGGCGCATGACCGCGTGCGATGATGTCTGGGATGGGCATCTCGCGATCAACGAGACACTTCAAGATGTCATCAAGGACATCGTATTCCGGCAGACTGTCCTGGTCGGTCTGGTTTTCTCTCAGCTCAGCCGTCGGCGCTTTGGTGATGATGTTTTCTGGAATGACCACGCCGGACGGTCCAAGCGCGCCCTCCGGACGGTTTACATTTCGCCAAGCGGACAACCGGTAGACCTCGGTCTTGTAGAGATCCTTGATCGGGTTGTAGCCGCCGTTCATGTCGCCGTAGAGCGTCGCGTATCCAACTGACATCTCGGACTTGTTGCCGGTGGTGACAACCATGCCGCCAAATTTGTTCGAGACCGCCATCAACGTCGAACCGCGCATCCGGCTCTGAATGTTCTCTTCCGTGACGCCGGGCTCTAATCCAGCAAACAGTGGCGCCAGTGCGTCGCCCATGGCGTCGACTGCGCCACCGATTGGTACCGTGTCGTAGCGCACGCCGAGCGCTTCGGCACACAGGCGCGCGTCGGTCACGCTCTCGGCCGACGTGTAGCGATAGGGCAGCATGATGCAGTGGACCTTATCGGCTCCCAGCGCATCGACGGCCAGTGCCGCGCAAAGAGCAGAGTCGATCCCGCCGGAAAGCCCGAGCACAACGCCTGGGAACCCGTTCTTGGAGACGTAGTCGCGCAGCCCATACATGCAGGCGAGATAGTCGGCCGCATCACTCTCTTCGATGAGCGCGCGCGGGCCGGGCTCGCACATCCAGCCGTCGCCGGTCTCGGTCCACGTCGTCATCTGGATGGTCTCGGCCCAGCCCGCCATTTGCACGGCCAACGCACCGCCAGGATTAATGACGAGGCTCCCCCCATCGAACACAAGCTCATCCTGGCCGCCGACCTGGTTGACGTAGGCGAGCGGCAATCCGGTCTCGGTCACCCGCGCGACCACGATGTTCACGCGCGTCTCGCGCTTTTCGCGATCGTAGGGCGAGCCGTTGGCAACGAGCAGCATTTCGGCGCCGGACTCGGCCAGACACTCCGGCACCTCATCGAACCAGATGTCCTCGCAAATTGGGACGCCGATGCGCACACCGCGGAAGTTGACCGGACCCGGTAGCGGGCCTGCATCAAAAACGCGCTTCTCGTCGAACACCGAGTAATTCGGCAGCGCCACCTTGTGCCGAACGCCGGTAATCTCGCCTTGGTCCAACATGGCAACTGAGTTGTAGAGCGCCGTCTCCGTGCCGTTCGCATCCGGCCAAATCGCACCGATCAGAATGCCGGGACCGCCAACCGTGTCGCGTGCCAAATCTTCAACCGCCCGGCGAGATGCCTCGGCGAATGCTGGCTTTAAGACGAGGTCTTCGGGCGGATAGCCGGTGATGAACAGCTCGGAGAACACAATCAGGTCAGCGCCCTGCACCCGCGCCTCGGCATGGGCCTCTCGGGCTTTAGCGAGGTTCCCGGCAATATCGCCAACGGTCGGATTGAGCTGTGCCAACGCGATCTTCAACTGGCGGTTCGTCATCGCAGCTGCCTTCTCCTCAGATCACCCAATGCGCTAACCGATACGCACAGTCGTCCCCGACCGGTCAACTTCACTGCGTCGCACAAATCATGCGGCGAGGCCAATCCTTGCAAGGAGCATTGCCTCTGCGCTCATGCGTGAGATCAACCGCACCGACGCGCAGCGGCATGCGTCGCGACGGAGCATGTGGTTGGGGAAATCAGCGCGGGTCTTTTGCGCGCTCGAGTGTGGCGACTTCGGAACTGACATCAGGCGCACGCACCAATGTCGGTGCTGGCACTGGGCAGTTCCGCGGCAGAGCCGTGGACTTGCGACCCTGGAGTGTATTGCTGGGGCGTGTATTGCTGGGGATGGCATTGCCATTTGGGAAAATGCGGCGGGCGTGGCGGCGCGCCCAGGACTTCCGACCCGCAACGGTGACCCGGTTTCCGCGACCGTCGATCACAACCCAAGTCGGCACGTAGCCCGCCGCCGAAATTCCCGTCTGGCCCGTTTTCTTCTTAGTCAGCTCAATCATCGCAATGGTGCCAACGCGCTGCGGCGACGGCCGCATGTTCGAGATGAAATTGCCGAGCGAATAAATGATCAGCCCCTCGCGACCATTACCGGTCTGCACCTTCTCCCACGGTTGCAGCACATGGGGATGTCCGCCGAGAACCACGGTCGCGCCAGCCTTGATGGCCTCGCGCGCGAGACGACGCTGCTTACGCGTTGGCCGGTGCACATACTCCGCACCCCAGTGCGGGGTGAACATGATCGCGTCAACGATGCCGAGCGCGGTGAGCCGCTTGATCTCACCAAGAACCGTTTCTCGATCCTTATAGCACTGAAGAACTTGGCGATGGCGATCGGGCATGCCGTTGTTGGAATACGTGCAAGCAAGCCAACCCACCGTGATGCCGCTTGTGTGTGTAAGCGTGCTCCAGCGGTTTGACTGCGCGCGCGCCGGTGGCAAACGACCTCGACCGACATCGACGCTCTCAGATGCGCGCGCTTGGCCCATCCGCAGCCGAGTGCCCGTAAACCGGATATGGTTGCGGCGGAGATGATAGATCGTTCGCTCAAGGCCGCGCGCGCCGCGATCGAGCGCATGATTATTGGCGGTCGAAACGATGTCGAAGCCGCTGGTTGCCAGATCACGCACGACCTGCGGATGGAAATTGAAAATCAAGCTTCCACGGCGATAGCCATAGACCCGCAAATCCAACCGCATTCCCGGATCGCGAACCTTTCGGCCACCAATCGCAACACCGTCTGCGGTTGGCCCTTCCAGGTTGCCGTAGGTGACATCGGCGGATTTCAGAATGTCCTCAACCGGGCGCCAAAATTGGCGAAAGCCGCGCTTCTTCGCGAACGCATATCGCTGCAACCGGTTGTGAAACAGGAGATCGCCGACTGCCGCGATCGTGATGCGATCACCGCCGGAACAGCCCGCAGAAAATGTCATCGTCCCACGCGATTTTTGCGAGGATTTGGCGATGGCGTCTGAACCAGAACTGAGAAATGCAGCGAAGAATGAGGCTGCGAGAACAATGCGCGAAGTCATTTGAAGCGTCCGTGCGACCGACTGTTATCCACAGCGTACGCGGAATTCGCTGCAAAGCTCCGA
>JBCBWG010000186.1:0-6676 GCA_039817205.1 Pseudomonadota bacterium | reverse complement strand
CGGGCCTGAGGACCGCCTCGATCGCCTGGATGCCCGGATTGCAAATGGGCGTCGGTGGCAGCCCGTTGATTTGGTAGGTGTTGTGCGCCGTCGGCCGCCGGATCTCACTTCGGAGGATCGGCTTGCTCCAGTTCACGGGCCCAAGAAAGATCCCGTACAGGATGGTCGGGTCCGACTGAAGACGCATGCCGCGACGGAGCCGATTGTAGAACACCGACGCGATGCGTTTCGGATCATCATTAGGACCCATCTCGCGTTGGACGATAGAGGCAAGAATGATCGCCTCTTCCGGTGTCGAAATGGGAAGGTTGGGCGCACGTTCGGCCCAAAGCTTTTCGAGCGCGGCCTGTTGCTGCTCCTGCATACGTTGCAGGACTTCTGCGCGTGCCATGCCCGGCGTGATGTCGTAGGTCGAGGGAAGCAAAATCCCCTCGGGCGGCACGACATCAACTTCCCCGGTCAGGCGCTCATCGCGGTTGAGGCGGGCGACGATGGCGTGGCTCGTTTTGCCTTCCGGGAACGTAATGAATTTCAACGCACCGCGGCCGCGCTCAAGCTCAGCCATGATACTGTCAACGCTCGCGCCGGGGTTGAACTCGTATGTGCCAGCTTTCAGGATCGGCGCGCGTCGCAGGTTCATCCAGCTTGACGCGCGATGCTGCATATAGCGCGCCATGAACAGCTGTTCGCTCCGGATAACGCCTGCTTGTTCCAGCCGCCGTGCAATCGCGCGTGCACCCTGGCGCGGGGTCACCTTGAACGTGGTACTTTCTGAGAGCGGCCCGGCTCCGGTCGCCGCTCCATTGAACCAGACAAAGCCTGCGGCGACGGCCACGCAGCCGATAAGCGTTGCTGTGGTCAGAGCGCTCATCCAGCCGATCATACGGGCCGACGCTCTTTTCCGCGCACGGGCCCGCTGCTTCGAACGACGCGTTGGCGCGCGTGTCGGTTCGCTCAAGTCGCCTTGTGCTATCACCCGGTCGCGTCGATCTGTATCTAACATGCCGCCGCCCTGCGATTTTCGAGCCAAATTAAAACGACGCCGCCAATCGCTCCCCGGCGCTTAACGGCAGTTCAGGCTGGTCATCGTCCACCGTCACTGCAGACGACTCACCGCGATCACAGCATCGTAGCCGAAGACTGGTGTTGCCCGCCAACCGCATGGATGAACGCCGGTGGACGATTGAATTCCCGCGACGTCGGTCGCGCGAAATTATGACCCGCGTTTGACCTCAAACAGGCGGGCTCACCGATGATGCGGGATATTCCTATTCAGCCATGTCTTTGCACGGAGCAATTACAACGTGTGCAAACGAAGCCTGAAGTCTCCTTGGCGTTCCGGAAAGGATCTCTTTAGCTCAAGCTGCGGAAAACCACAGACGCGTTCGTCCCACCAAACCCGAATGAGTTGGAGAGAACCGTCTCAACCTTCTTTTCTTTCGCTGTGTGGGGCACGAGATCGATCGTCGTCTCAACGGAGGGTGCGTCGAGATTGAGCGTTGGCGGCACGATGTTATCGCGCATCGCAAGGATGGAGAAAATCGCTTCGAGAGCCCCGGCCGCACCAAGGAGGTGACCAATCGCTGATTTGGTCGATGACATCGCAAGCGTCTCGGATGCCGACCCGAAACAGCGCTCGACGGCGCGAAGTTCGATCTCATCGCCCATCGGCGTCGAGGTGCCGTGCGCGTTGACGTAGTCAACGTCACTTGCATCGATCTCAGCACTTTTGAGAGCAGCCCGAACACAACGGAATGCCCCGTCACCATCTTCAGCCGGAGCTGTGATGTGGTACGCATCGCCTGACAGCCCGTAGCCGATAACCTCGGCGTAGATACGTGCGCCGCGCGCTTTAGCGTGCTCAAGAGTTTCAAGCACGACCACACCCGCGCCCTCACCCATAACGAACCCATCCCGGTCTTTGTCATAGGGCCTTGAGGCGCGCTCGGGATCATTATTGAAGTTCGTCGAAAGCGCCTTACAGGCTGCAAAGCCTGCCATGGCGATCCGACAAATCGGACTCTCCGTGCCACCGGCAACCATCACGTCCGCATCGCCGAGCGCCACGAGACGCGCGGCATCGCCAATTGCATGTGCCCCTGTCGAACAGGCAGTTACGACAGCGTGGTTCGGCCCCTTAAGGCCATGGCGGATGGAGACGTAACCGGATGCGAGGTTGATCAAGCGGCCGGGAATAAAAAATGGAGAGACACGGCGCGGACCCTTGTCGCGCAACAGCAGCGACGTCTCGGCGATCCCTTGCAGGCCACCGATCCCAGAGCCGATCAGAACGCCCGTGCGTTCGCGCTCTTCATCGGTTTCGGGCTTGAAGCCGCTATCTGCGATGGCTTGATCGGCCGCCGACATTGCGTAAACGATAAAGTCATCGACCTTGCGCTGCTCTTTCGGCGCCATCCATTCGTCGGCGTTGAACGAGCCGTCGGAGCCGTCGCCACGCGGAATAAACGCTGCGATCTGTGATGCGATGTCGTCGATTTCGAATTCTTTGATCCGGCGCACACCCGTCTGACCGTTCAACAAGCGCTGCCATGTGACGTCGACACCGCATCCGAGCGGCGACACCATTCCGAGCCCCGTCACAACAACCCGACGCATCGCTTTCATCGTCCCACCAATCTCCGTGTCGTCGCGCTTTGAGAGGACAGATCCTCGCCGTCGCGCTTGCCGACATATGAAAATTCGGTCGGTGCCTGGAGACAGTCCGTCCGCTTAAGCCATGAGCGCTTAGGACGCTCTGGACGCTTTGGGCACTTTCGGCGCAGCGGTCGGCCTCGCAACGCGCCGATCAATTCGTCGAGAGGCAATAATTGGCCGCGGGAGCAACGACAAGGGCTTTGGTGAAACAACACCCGTCGGACTTCAAGAAATGGCTTTGTCCTAATCCTCGATCGGCCGAGCCAAAAAAAAAACAGGCGGCCAAACTGACCGCCTGTTTTCGTCAACTGAATTGCCGTTTGTTGCGCGCGCGCCTCCCGCTTGTGCAATGCACAAAATGAGAAGCAAAGAGCCAGACTAGGCCGCGTTTGCGTTCTGCTCGAGGAACTTGACCGCGTCCCCGACCGTCAGAATGTGCTCAGCCGCATCGTCCGGAATCTCGCAACCAAACTCTTCTTCGAACGCCATGACGAGCTCGACCGTGTCCAAGCTATCGGCACCCAGGTCGTCGATGAACGAGGCCTTTTCAGAGACTTTCTCAGCCTCAACGCCCAAGTGCTCGACCACAATTTTCTTCACGCGCTCAGCGATGTCGCTCATCGTTTTTTCGTCCTAAGCCTGTTGTTTCGTGTTTCAAAAGTTCGGTTGCGTTGCGCCGATCTATATCGACTGGCGCGTGTTCTTTTTGTTCGTTTCCATTCCACGAAGGCGGGGCCACGAACGAAGCCTCCGCATCGAAATGTCGTTCGTTCGGACCGGGTACAAATTGCCGATCCTCAGGCCTCGGACGTGGCCACGCCAATGTGCCAAACCTGCGAGCGCCTAACACACTCAATTCTGCTTGGCCAGACGCGCCATGATCAATGTTTGTGGGCGGTTGAGGCGATTTTATCAGCGTGCATGGTTGGTTGCCGCTCCGGCTATTGCATCAGCATTCCACCGTTCACATGCAGCGTTTGCCCCGTCATATAACGCGCTTCGTTGCTCGCAAGGTAGACCGCTGAGGCTGCGATATCGTCCGGCGAGCCAAAATCCTGCGCCGGGATGGCTTTCATGATTTCAGCGGTTTGCTGGTCGTTCAAGACATCCGTCATCGCGGTTTTGATAAAACCGGGCGCGATACAGTTGGCCGTGATGCCCCGTGATGCCACCTCGCGCGCAAGCGACTTGGTCATTCCGATCATGCCGGCTTTTGACGCCGCGTAATTGCCCTGCCCTGGGTTGCCGAAGATGCCGCTGACGGAAGAGATCCCGATGATGCGACCATATCCCGTCCGGGCCCGCATCATCAGTCTCGCCGCGGCCCGCATGAGCATGAACGTCGCTGTCAGGTTGACGGCGATAACGTCATCCCACTGCTCGTCCTTCATCACCATGAACAGGTTATCTTTGGTGAGGCCCGCATTGTTGACGAGGATGTCGAGCCCGCCCATCGCCTTGCTGGCCTGATCAATGAGGGCGCCAACCTGCTCTTTATTGGCGAGATCACACGGCGTGATGACGACGCGCTCGCCGAGCTCGGTGGCAAGGGCGTTCAGCTTCTCTTCGTTGCGGCCGGACAGCGCCACCGTTGCGCCTTGTCCGTGATAGGCGCGTGCAATGGCCTCGCCGATTCCGCCCGTTGCGCCGGTGACGAGGGCTTTTTTGTCGGTGAGGTCAAACATCTCATTCTGTCCTACGGGTTGGAACTTGGCGTTGGTCCGCCGCCAAAGCTGACGTGTGCGTTCATGCGGGGTCGGGCTCAACCATTGATCAGCTCAAGGGCCGCTGCAAAATCATCGGGCCCACCGATCGAGGCAGCTTTCGCGTCCTTGTCTGTCCGTCGCACGAGACCGGCAAGCACTTTGCCTGACCCCAATTCAATGTAGCGGTCAACGCCTGCGGCCTGCATCGCGAGAACACATTCCCGCCAGCGGACGGTGCCCGTCACCTGCGCCACGAGATTATCGACGATCTTGGCTGGATCAGACGTTGGCTCAGCCGTGACGTTTGCGACGATCGGAATGGCGGGCGCCTTCACAGTTGCCCGAGCCAGAGCGGCCGCCATGGCGTCGGCCGCCGGTTGCATCAGTGAGCAGTGGAATGGTGCGCTGACCGGCAACGGCACGGCACGGCGCACGCCATGCTCCTTTGCAAGCGCCGGGACCCGATCGGCTGCAACCTTGTGGCCAGACAAAACGACCTGCGTTGGCTCGTTGTCGTTGGCGACATCTAAAACGTCATCATGGGCGGCCGCCTTCGCGATGGCCTCAGCCGCGTCCAGACCTGCGCCGAGCAAAGCGATCATAGCGCCGGTTCCAACGGGCACCGCCTTCTGCATGGATTGCCCGCGCAAGCGAAGCAGCCTTGCAGCGTCGGCCACCCCCAGCGCACCCGTCGCGGCGAGCGCGGAGTATTCACCAAGCGAGTGGCCAGCTGCGAACGCGGCCGCCGTTGGCGCCACGCCGTGTTCTTGCTCAAGAACACGCGCCGCTGCGACGGACACCGCCATGAGGGCCGGTTGGGCGTTTTCGGTCAGGGTGATCTCGTCCTTGGTGCCCGCCCACATGATTGCGGAAAGTTTCTCGCCAAGCGCCTCGTCCACTTCATCGAAAACCGCTTTCGCGACTGGGAACGCGTCGGCGAGCGCTTTTCCCATTCCAACGTCCTGGCTCCCCTGACCTGGAAACACAAAGGCAACTGTCATCGGCGTCTCATTGGCTGGGGGACGCGCCACGCGTGGCGGCGCAACCGAAAGTTTGTGGTGCTGGCTGGTCGCAGACGTTGCGTGGTCCTGTCCATAGCCATGGTGCGAAAAGCGCTGTCAAGCGGTCGCACTTATCCAAGTGTTGCAGATGCCGGATCCACCGCACGTGATCACCAGGCCCCCACCGCGATCTGGTGGGAGCATCGAACGGCAAAAAGCGAGGCGCGCAATTGCGGACCGTAAGGACTTTGACGACTGGGCGCTTGCGTTTCGTGTCGGGCCGCGTATATCCACCGCTCTCCGGTCAAAGGCTGAACGGGACAGCAGATCGCCTGCGCGGGCGGTTGGGTTGCCAGTGTTGCGTGGCCCACTCACTCGCAGTCCCCGTGTCTTTGCTCTGAAGGGTCGGTTTTTGAGCCCCGTTCCGTGGCTCGAAAGAGGCTTCGCACCGGGTCATTGGAACACGCTAAAGCGGAAGGGGCTCTCAATGCCGCTCTACGAACACGTCTTTCTTGCGCGCCAGGACATCTCGCAACAGCAGGTCGAGGCGCTGACAACAGAATTCAAACAGATCATCGAAGAGGGCGGTGGCTCGATCGGCCGCACCGAGTACTGGGGCGTGAAGACGCTCGCCTACAAGATCAAGAAGAACCGCAAAGCGCATTATTCGATGCTGAACATCAATGCGCCGCACGGAGCCGTCGCGGAGATGGAGCGCCGGATGGGCCTGTCTCAGGATGTGCTCCGGTTTATCACGCTCAAGGTCGACGAGCTGACGGAAGAGCCCTCGATCCAGATGCGCAAGCCGGACCGCGATGAGCGCGGCCGCGGTGGACCGCGTGGCGGGCGCGGTGGTCCACGCGGCGGCGGTGGTGATCGCGGCGGTTCAACATTCCGGCCGCGCTGATCAACCAGCTCCTGCTTACCTGAGCGCCTCAAGCCCGAGCCGCAAAATACAGCTGTCCTCCAGCAGGCGCCAACGTTGTCATTCCATTCGAGAGACCTGAACCATGGCTGATATCGCGCAGCTTCCCGTCCGTCGCCCGTTCAACCGTCGCCGCAAGACCTGCCCGTTTTCCGGCGATCAGGCGCCAAAGATCGACTACAAAGACGTCCGGCTCCTGAGCCGCTACATTTCCGAGCGCGGTAAAATCGTACCAAGCCGCATCACTGCGGTTTCCGCGATCAAGCAGCGTGAGCTTGCCAAGGCGATCAAGCGCGCCCGGTTCCTCGGTCTGCTGCCGTACGTGATCAAGTAATCGGGCCGTCGGCATAGAGCATCGGGCATCGTCTCGACGATTTGCCTCAATGCGA
>JBCBWG010000185.1:0-6706 GCA_039817205.1 Pseudomonadota bacterium | reverse complement strand
ATTACGCACTATCAGCGGCTTCTGAATCATATCGTTCCAGAAAAAGTCCACGTGCTTGCCGACGGCAAGATCGCGAAGACAGGCGACAAGGGTTTGGCCCTGGAACTCGAACGCGATGGTTACGCGGCCTACCAGGGTAGAGCGGCTTAGGCCGGCAATAGCGGGCGTCATTGGCTTTGACGATGCGTCCGTGGTTTGAACCCGCCAAGACCTTGCTTACGACTGGAATTAAGACTGGGCTTAAGACCGACTTTAAGACCGGGCTGTTGTGAATGACACGCGCGTCATGATGGATCGGACGCAGAACAGAGGACGGCAATCCCGATGACGATTGCAATTGCCAAGACGCCGGCAGAAACCACACTCGGCGAGACGTTTGAACAGGTCGCAAGCGAACTGCCTGGGAATGCGGACACTGTTGCGCGTCGCAAGAAAGCGTTCGGGACGTTTGCCGCGCTCGGTTTGCCGCACCGGCGCATTGAGGAGTGGAAGTATTCGGATGTGCGTGCGCGTGTGAAAGAGGTTGGGGCCGTTATCTCGGAGCCATCCACGACCGTTTCTGCAGCCGACTTGGAGGTTGCACTCGGGCCGCTCGCCGGCATTGATGCCATGCGGTTTGTCCTCGTCGACGGACGCCATGTGCCGGATTTATCGACTGGCGATGCGGACGTGCTCTCTGCAACCGGAGAGGCCGCGGACCTGTCACTCGCCATTGATGATAGCGAGGCACTGGCTGCCCTCAACCTTGCGATGACGACGGGGGGCGCGAATGTCTCGGTCGCCGATGGCGCAACGGTTGAGAAGCCGATTTTGATCGTGCATCTGGCAGCTTCCACCGACCCCCTCTGGACATCGACCCGCAACGCGATCTCGCTCGGCGCCAATGCCAAAGCAACCGTCGTCGAGGTTTTTGCGAAAACGACGACGGCCGCCGCCGGGCAGTCAAACGCTGCGACTGTTGTTCGGGTTGGCGATGGCGCACACCTGACCCACATCAAAGTCGGCGTCGACCAGGGTGCAACGCACCTGGGGACGTGGCAGGCGGAGATGGGTGCCGACAGCGATTACCGGCCGTTTTTTTTCACGGCGAGCCAGGGTTTCGCGCGCAACTCACTCTTTTTGGAATTCAAAGGTGAGAATGCGCGGCTTGACTGTTCCGGCTGCTTCCTCGCGCGCGGGAATGAGCATATCGACAACACGCTTCGTATCGATCATGCGGTGCCCGGTTGCGAGAGCCGCGAGCTGTTCAAGGGCGTGCTCGATGACAATGCGCGCGGTGTGTTCCAGGGTAAAGTGATCGTACAGCAGATCGCGCAGAAGACCGACGGCAAGCAGATGGCGCAAGCGCTCATGCTGTCACCGACGTGCGAATTCGACTCCAAGCCCGAGCTCGAAATTTATGCAGATGACGTGGTTTGTGGCCACGGATCCACGTGCGCTGAGTTAGACCCCGATCTTGTGTTCTATTTGCGCGCGCGCGGGATCTCCGAGCCGGAAGCCCGCGCTCTTCTGATGGAGAGCTTCGTCGGCGAGGCGATTGGTCAGATCGAAAGCGAGCCGGTCGCTGAAGCATTGACCGAGGTGGCGCAACACTGGCTGCGCGCGCTGCGGGCGGCCGCGTAGCTCCGGTTTGCCCGCACACGCGAGCCCAAAAACGTCTGAGCAGCAAAGCCCGGATCGGATCGAAGGCGAAGCACACGGAAGCCGGATGCCACGGAAGGATTGCAAACGTGACAGCAACAGCTGCAGCCCCTGCAAATGACACGCATGCGTTCGATGCGGAGCGTGCGCGCGCCGATTTCCCGGTCATGTTTCGCGAGGTCAACGGTCGACCGCTGGTCTATCTCGACAGTGCCGCATCCGCGCAAAAGCCGCTCGCCGTGATCGAGGCGATGAGCCACGCAGCGACGCACGAATATGCCAACGTTCACCGAGGTATCCATTACCTGTCGAACGCAGCGACCCAGGCTTATGAAGATGCTCGCGAGACGACGCGCGCCTTCGTGAACGCAAAGCATGCCGAAGAGATCGTGTTCACGAAAAACGCGACAGAGGCGATCAATCTCGTCGCGGGTTCGTGGGGGCTTGAGAACATCAAGTCCGGCGATGAAATCATCTTGTCGATCCTGGAGCACCACGGAAACATTGTGCCGTGGCACTTCCTCCGCGAGCGCCATGGCGCCGTTATCAAGTGGGCGCCGATCGATGACGCTGGCAACCTCTTGATGGACGAGTTCGAGAAACTGTTCTCGAAGCGCACGAAGATGGTTGCGATCACGCACACATCGAACGTGACTGGCACCCGTGTGCCTGCCAAGGAAATTTGCGAGATCGCCCATCGCCACGGCGCGCTCGTGTTGCTGGATGGCTGCCAGTCAGCAGTCCATGACCGAATTGATGTGCAGGCCCTCGACTGCGATTTCTTCGCGTTTTCGCCACACAAGATTTATGGACCGTCTGGCATCGGCGTCCTCTACGGTCGCAAGGAGCTGCTGAACGCCATGCCGCCGTTTCTCGGTGGCGGTTCGATGATCGAAAGCGTTGGGCTCGAGCAGATCACGTACGGCGAGACACCAAACAAGTTTGAAGCCGGCACGCCGCCAATCACCGAGGCCGTCGGGCTCAAGGCCGCAATCGATTACATGGCGCAGTTCGACCATGCCGCGGTTGCAGTTCACGAAGATGATCTGACGGCGTATGCGCATGAGCGGCTAGGTCAGCTCAACTGGGTCAAGATTTTCGGCACGACTCCGGACAAAGCTGGCATCATCTCGTTTGCCGTTGATGGTCTGCATCCGCATGACGTGGCGATGATCGTGGACCGATCGGGCGTCGCGATCCGTGCTGGTCATCATTGTGCACAGCCGCTCATGGATCGGTTGAATGTGCCAGCGCTTTGTCGGGCCTCATTCGGGCTCTACAACACGCGCTCGGACGTTGATGCATTGGCCGAGGCGCTGAAAAAAGCGCATGATCTGTTCGCTTAAACCAGAGCTGGGTTTGTTCCCCATGGATGACACGTCACCAAAGCCGCACGAACCGGAGACCGCCACATCGTCGGTGGCCAAGCCCTCGGCTGACACGCACGCTGCGACACTGGTCGATAAGGCATCGAGCGAACCCGATGACAACGCTGGTATCTCTGATGCGGAAATCGAAGCGAGCCCGTTCTCGCGCGACGAGGTTGAGCAGATTTCAGCCGATATCGTCGCGGCCTTGAAGACCGTGTACGATCCGGAAATCCCGACGGACATTTACGAGTTGGGGCTGATCTATCGCGTTGATCTCGACAATGACCGCCACGTGAGCGTGGACATGACCTTGACGGCACCCGGCTGTCCGGTTGCGGGCGAGATGCCGATCTGGGTCGAAAATGCTGTGTTGTCAGTCCCGGGTGTGAGCGGTTGCAAAGTGACGCTGACGTTCGACCCGCCCTGGGACATGTCGCGTATGTCAGACGAGGCAAAGCTCGCTCTCAATATGTTCTGAGCGTCGGTCGCATCCGGCCAGTCTGTCTCAAGCAATGCGCTCGTAAATGTCGGCCATCGACAGTTGGCAACTTATCCTCGGAGGCAGGATAACGTCGTCATCTGCTCGGGGGACGGTGCTGTCCCATTCTTCCGCCGTTCACGCGACCATTAGGACATCATCCGGGTTCTGCTCAATGAGCATGAGATATTTGAGGTCCGCGCGCGCTTTGTACGCTTCAAGCTTGCGCTGCCACGCAATTCCTTTGTTGGACTGTGGGATCACCTCAACGATCAACTGCACGTCGCCGGTTTCGTCGGTTGTCGCGTCGGGGGGATCGCAAACCATGTGAACGTCGGTCCGCCGCGTCTTTCGATCACCCGTTCGCACAGCGATATCGCCGGTCCCTGCACGGCATCGTTTTCCATGAAGTTGGCGTGCAAGTGCGACGACACAATTTACCACGATCGTGTGTCATGAATTCCGATGGCACCCGCCTGACCAGTCGGCGTTACGTCGCGGACGACGGGAACGCCGTCCACCAGCTCTTAACGGTCCTCTTGCTCGAGACACCACAAGACAAACTCTTTGTGCGTCATAAGTTTCTGAGCTGTGTCAGCCATGGGAACGTGTTGTCCGGAGGAAGGGCTTCCTCAGTCCCACATCCGATAGTATATTTGAACATAGCAAAGCGAAACACGAGAGGTGAGCCGTGGCCTTGAACCCGCGCCCACGACCCGCAGTCATGACCCTAACGCCCGCCGCCGCAGATCGCGTCCGTTCGATCATGGAGGGCAATCCCGACCGGTTCGCCATGAAGCTTGGCGTCGCCAAGGGCGGCTGCGCCGGTATGGAGTACACGCTCGATTGGGTATCGGAAGCAGGCAAGTACGACGAGGTGATCGAGCAGGACGGCGCGCGCGTGCTGATTGATCCAGCTGCGGTCCTCTTCTTGTTCGGCACTGAAATGGACTATCAGATCGATAAATTGTCAGCGCAGTTTGTCTTTAACAATCCGAACCAGACATCGGCGTGCGGCTGCGGTGAGAGCGTGGAACTGACGCCAGCGGACCCGAAGCAGCTGGAGGTCTCAGACGCTTGAGCGATGATCGCGGCGGCGCAGTCGGATCTCCTATTGGGCGGGCCGATGATGAAGCGGCCCCCGACGATTGGGCTGAAGCGGTTCTGGCGTACTGGTTTGTCACGCTGACACCGGCTGACTGGTTTAAGCGCGGCGAAGCTGTCGATACCGACCTCACGGAGCGGTTTGCCACCGTTCATGCCTTTGTAGCCCGCCAGCCTGAGGACGCGCTCTTAACAAGCGCCAGGATCGCACGCGCCGCAATTATCGTACTCGATTAGCTGCCGAGGAATATGTTCCGTGGCGACGCCAGAGCTTTCGCGACTGATCATAAAGCGCTCAGCTTGGCGAGCCGGGCGATCGCGCTGGGATTTGATCAGGGTCTGACCGCGGACGAGGCGCTGTTCGTCTTCTTGCCGTTTGAGCACAGCGAGAGTTTTGCTGATCAGCACCGCGCGGTCGCGTTAATCTCTGAGCTTGGAAACGCCGTGTACGCCGAGTTTGCCGTGAAGCACCGCGATGTCATTGAACGCTTTGGTCGTTTTCCGCATCGCAACACCGTTCTCGGGCGTGAAACGACGCCAGAGGAGCAAGCTTATCTCAGCTCTTGCGGCGGCTTTGGCTGATTTGGCGCGACCGGTCCGGGCCCCGTGTCGGTTGCGGCAAGAAGAATCTGCACCCATGTCAAGAAAAATGTGACAAACCACTTCGAATGCGCTATCGGACCGGCTTGACATCGAGGGCGGTGTCAATAGGGGTGTAGCTCAGTTGGTAGAGCGCCGGTCTCCAAAACCGAAGGTCGTGGGTTCGAGTCCCTCCGCCCCTGCCATTTAATTGATGGTCGGTCGCGCAGGGATCGTCTGAGATATCCCACGGTGTGAATGCCCGGTACCCGTGTGTGTTGATCGGCGGTTGCTGGATTGAGGCAGCTGCGGGACCAGAATGTCGAGTGTCCTGCTATACGAGGTTTCCCGAGTTGAATCCTTTTCAGTTCATCCAAGAAGTGCGGGCTGAAGTCTCCAAAGTTACTTGGCCGACGCGGAAGGAAACGTGGGTGACCACAATTGCTGTGTTGATCATGGTCACGATCGCCGCGCTCTTCTTCATGGTTGTCGATCAGATCCTTGGCTACATCGTGACCTTGGTGCTTGGCCGCTGATGGCGGTTACGGGGGCCTGAGAAGTCCCGCCCGAAACAGCTCTTGGCCGTCTACGCGCGTTTGAAGCGGGTGGCCGGAGCGCGGCAGTGCCGTCCCGCAAACGAATGAGTTCGACAACGAATGACGAAACGCTGGTACATTGTCCACGCCTATACAAACTTCGAGCAAAAGGTTGCCGATTCCATCATGGACGGCGCTAAGCGCGAAGGGCTCGAGGACGAGATTGAGGAAGTCGTTGTCCCGACCGAAGAGGTCGTCGAGGTCAAGCGCAACAAGAAAGTGTTGACCGAACGTCGGTTCCTTCCCGGCTACGTTCTTGTGCGCATGGATATGACGGACCGCGCGCACGTCATGATCAAGAACATCCCAAAGGTTACGGGGTTCCTTGGCGCGGACAATAAAGCGATGCCGATCCCCGACGCCGAAGCGGCGCGGATGTTGAGCCAGGTGCAGGAAGGCGTCGAGCGACCGAAGCCGACGATCACATTCGAGGTGGGCGAGCAAGTTCGCGTCGCCGAAGGACCGTTCCAGTCGTTCAACGGTTCGGTCGAGGAGGTCGACGAGGAACGCGCGCGCCTCAAGGTGTCCGTTGCCATCTTTGGCCGACCGACGCCTGTGGAGTTAGAGTTCAATCAGGTCGAGAAAGTGACGTCATAAGCGTCCGTGCTGAGGGTTCCCACGCGCGATGGCCATGGGTCGCGTGGTTTGGGCCGAGTGACATGGCACGCGGAAGAGCTGACGCCGGCTCGCAAAACCGCAAACCCTACGGCGCGGTCAAATTTGGCGGTGTCCGAGTTTCAGTTCAAGGGAACCAGAAATGGCAAAGAAGCTGACAGGTTATATCAACCTGCAAGTCCCGGCCGGTCAGGCCAACCCATCGCCGCCGATCGGCCCCGCGCTCGGTCAGCGCGGCGTGAATATCATGGAGTTCTGCAAAGCCTTCAATGCGAAGACAAAGGACATGGACCAGGGCACACCGATCCCGGTGAAAATCGCCG
>JBCBWG010000184.1:0-6711 GCA_039817205.1 Pseudomonadota bacterium | reverse complement strand
GGTCGGGCGACCGCGTTTGTCGGCGAGAGTGCCCGCACGGCGGCGCGGGCTGAGGCCTGCCCGGCTCAGCGCCTCGCACACGTAAATATTGCCGAGCCCTGCAATGACGCGCTGGTCCAGCAGAAACGCTTTCAAGTCCTGCTTCCTGCCAGCAGCTTTTCGGGCGAGGTAGTCGGCATGGAATGCGTTGCCGATGGGCTCGACGCCCAGGTCGCGGACGTGTTTGCAGGCGTCGAGCTCGGCCGATGCGACAAGGTCCATATACCCAAAGCGACGTGGGTCATTGTAGGTGACGCGCGCGCCACCAGCAATTTCGAAGACGATGTGGTCGTGCGCTGAGATCCCGCCGACGTCGTGGACAAACTGGCCCGGCCGGCGCGCGCCGTTGCCCGCATCAATCGTGAAGCGTCCGCTCATCCCAAGGTGCATGATCAATACGTCGCCACCGTCGAGATGAACGAGCACAAACTTGGCACGGCGGTTCAGTTGAAGGACAGTCTGGCCGGTGAGGCGCTCCGCGAAGTTTTGCGGCAAAGGAAACCGCAGGTCCGGGCGATTGGCTGTGACCCGGACGAGGCGGCGCCCTTCCATGACCGGTGCCAGTCCCCGTTTCACCGTTTCGACTTCCGGCAGTTCCGGCACTCCGATCAGCTCCTCGTGATGGTCCGGTGGCGCGTCGTGCGGACGCAAGACAGAGCGCGCCGCGCCGAGCTTTTAACAATCCATGAAATCAACGGTGACAATCCCAAGCGTTGGTTTCAGCGAAGCTCAAGCGGCACCTGATAACGTCATGGCAACCATCAACGCGCATTGAAATGGATCGCGTCTCGCCATGTCACTTGACCCATCAATCGACCCGTCACGCAACCGTGCGCTCGACCAAGCCTTGGCCATCTCACACCCCGCACTCGAAATCCAGGCTCTGGTCAAAACGTTCGACCAGCCAGCCGTCGACGACCTGTCGCTGACGATTGCGCCGGGGCAGATTTACGCCCTGCTCGGGCCGAACGGCGCTGGCAAAACGACCACGCTCCGGATGGTCTCGGGCCTCCTGAAGCCAGACAGCGGCGCGATTTCTGTGTGCGGCATTGATGTCTTAGCCAACCCGGTTGAGGCCAAGCGTGTCACGGCCTGGGTGCCAGATGAGCCGCTGGTCTACGATAAACTATCGCCCCGCGAATACCTCACATTTGTTGCTGGGCTCTGGCAGATCGATGCGGCTGAAGCCGGTCGCCGTGCGGCCGACCTGATTGAGTGGCTTGGCCTTGCAGCCCACGCGGACGCCCGCTGCCAGGGGTTCTCGAAGGGCATGCGCCAGAAGGTGGCCTTGGCCGGTGCGCTTATTCATGACCCGAAGCTGATCATTTTGGATGAGCCGTTGACGGGTCTCGATGCTGGATCGGCACGTCAGGTGAAATCTGTCCTCGCTCAGCGCGTTGCGAGCGGTGTCACCGTCATCATGACGACGCACATTTTAGATGTCGCAGAGCGAATGGCGGACCGTATTGGCGTTATCGCGCGCGGTCGCCTGGCAGCCGAAGGCACGCTCGACGATCTCCGTGCTTCAGCCGGACAAGCTCAGGGCTCGCTTGAGGATATTTTCCTGGAAGTCGTCGCCGACGACGCGATGGCCGCTGAGCAAGGTTCTGGGTCGGAGCTTGCGGCATGAGCGCGCAAAGTCTTTCTTCGGGGCTGGCCGCACCGGGCGGCCTCGGCTGGTTTGCGGCTCATGAGTTGCGTCTCGCCTGGCGCGACTGGATGAGCATGATGACCGCAGGTAAGCGCGCGCGAGAGTGGCTCGCCATTGGCGGCACGATCGCCTTCGTCGCGTTTCTGCACTGGCTGGCCTTTGAGTTGATCAAGACACCTCTTTCCGAAGGCGTGACCGCGACGAAGGCGACGCTCACTGTCTTTGCAATGCTCGGGCTCTTATCGTTTTCACTGATGCTGTCGCAGGCGATCGAGTCCGTGACGCGCGCGTTTTACTCTAGAGCGGATCTTGATCTGCTGCTGTCGTCGCCGGCCTCGAGCCGGGCACTGTTTTCGGTGCGCATCGGCGCCATCGTACTCTCAACCGCGATCCTCTCTCTTCTCCTGGCTCTTCCGTTTGTGCACATGGCCGTCTGGATCGACGGTGTGCGCTGGCTCGCCATTATTCCTCTGGTGATTGCAATGGCGGCGGGCGCAACGGCGCTCTCCATCGTCGTGACGGTATTGATGTTCCGGTCGATCGGCGCCCGCCGAACGCGCTTGATCGCCCAGATCCTGGCAGCTGTTGTTGGCGCGGCTTTTTTGATCGGCACCCAGGTTGGCGCGATCCTGTTCTACGGGCAAATCTCCCGGATCGAACTGTTCTCGTCGGAGGCGTTGCAAAGCGCGCTGCCAGGCCTTGAAAGTTGGGCTTGGGTCCCGGCACGGGCAGCTCTGGGTGATGCAGCGTCTTTGCTGGTCGTCATAGTGCTCGCCATTGCAGCGCTTGGCCTCACGATGGCTGTCTACGCTGGGCGGTTCGGTGAATACGTTTTGGTTGCCGCAAGCGTTGGCGACGGCGAAGAGGCCGTCGCACAATCGCGCTCGCTGCATGCAGGCTCCGCCGAGGCGACACTCCGCGCAAAGGAATGGCGGCTTCTGGCGAGGGACCCGTGGCTCATTTCGCAAACGTTGATGCAAGTGCTCTATCTCGTGCCGCCAGCTGTTTTGCTCTGGCAAACGCACGGTGCGGAAACCGGTGCGCTCGTGGTCTTGGCGCCGGTTCTCGTGATGGCGGTTGGTCAGTTGTCCGGTGGGCTCGCCTGGCTCGCGGTCTCCGGCGAAGACGCGCCCGATCTCATCGACACCGCACCGATTAAGCCAAAGCTCGCGACGAACGCGAAGGTACAATCCGTCATCACCATCGTCATGGCGATCTCAGCACCGCTGCTCGTGGCGATCGCTATCGCCGATCTCTGGGTTGCCTGCGTGACGTTCGTCTTCCTGATGGTCGCAGCCTACTCGGCGATTTTAATCCAGCTCTGGTTCCGGCGCCCGATGAGCCGAAGCCAGTTTCGACGCCGCCAAACGGCCTCGCGGACATCAACGATTGCCGAGGCGTTCGCCTCCATCCTCTGGGCTGGGGCCGCCGTGATGGCCGCATCCGGAACGGCGTACGCTGGCATCTTTGTGGTCTTGGCGCTGGGGGTCCTTCTGATCGCTTGGTCAATGCGGCCAACGGCCCGCACCTGACCGCCATCGCGGGCCGTGTGTTCCCGGTGCCAATCGCCTATAATGGCCGAGGTGAGAGTGTGTCCCAGCGGTTGGGGCGCAGGCGAGCGGGATCAGCCAATGACGCGAACATCGGACACAAGCAGCACGTTTGGTTTTGAAGAGGTTGCCCCGCAGGATCGCCAATCCCGCGTCAACTCGGTCTTTGCCAATGTTGCCGAACGCTACGATCTGATGAACGATCTTATGTCTGGCGGCTTGCACCGGGCTTGGAAGTCGCACTTCGTTACGCTCGTGAACCCGCCGAAGGGCTCGCGTGCGTTCCGGCATCTCGACGTTGCAGGCGGCACAGGCGATATCGCGATGCGGGTCGTGCGGCGGGGCGGACCGATGACAACATCGGTCATCTGCGACATCAGCCCCGAAATGCTCTCCGTCGGTGAAGAGCGCGTCGCGGCCGCAGGTTTGGACGCGCAGATCCGCTGCGTTGAGGGCAACGCGGAAGCGCTGGCATTCGAGAGGTCAGCGTTCGACTGCTACACAATTGCGTTCGGCATTCGGAATGTCACCGAAATCAACAAAGCGCTTGCGGAGGCGTACCGCGTCCTAAAGCCGGGTGGGCGTTTTCTTTGCTTGGAATTTTCCGATGTCACGATCCCCGGCCTCGATCGGCTTTACGAGTTTCACTCGTTCGAGGTCATCCCGCGCCTGGGTCAAATCGCTGTTGGCGATCGCCAGCCTTACGATTATTTGGTCGAATCAATTCGCCGTTTTCCCGATCAAGACACATTCGCCGACATGATACGTGGCGCTGGTTTTGAACAGGTGACTTACACAAACCTGACCGGTGGGATTGCAGCAATCCACAGTGGGTGGAAGATTTAGCGCCGTAGTCCGGCTCCAACGATCACGGTTTGGAGCGCTCCCATTTCACTCGCACGCGAAGGCCAGGTGCATGGCTGACGTTGCAACGATCGACCCAAGCGGATTTGCCGTTGGATACGAGCCCGGCAAGGGAACGTTTCGCGTCTACATCTCAGCCGCGTTTGCCATCGGGCTTGCAGCCGCCGCTTTCGAAACCGGAAGCGGCATCGCGCTCATCCTGTGCGCGGGCTTTGCAGTCGTCTCGTTCTACTTCTACCCGTTGATCGAGGCCGATCGTGCCCGTCTTGGCGCGAACGAATATGGCGTCTTCATTGAAGGGTTCGGTTTGATTTCGTGGCGCGGCATTAAGGAGATCAGACTGGCCACGCGGGCGGTCCGCAACATTGAAATCAACGAACTTGAGATCACGCTTTCAAAAACGATCGGGAATGCCGTCCTTGCGGATTGGCGCAAACTGCCGTGGCACAGGCTCTTGATGCGCCTGCCTTGGCGCATGCCGAATGACCGCAAAGTGCTCGTTGATTTGGAGCCGTTTGCCGGAAATCCCGGTCGCACACTCTCAGAGGTGCAGCGACGTTGGCGCTATTTCGGCGGTTGAGACGCCAAATGCGTCGGCTGGTCAATCAGGCCGCGGTTCGCTTCGTCGCAGTCTCACGCGGCGGTGCCATTTTGGCGGCGAGCAACAGCGCATTCTTTGTCGCCCCGAGGTCCGCTATGCCCTCACCCGCAATGTCGTATGCCGTCCCATGCGCCGGCGTGCAAATCGGGAATGGATAGCCGCCGAGCAGCGTCACCCCCGCATCAAAGCCGATGAGCTTCATCGCGATCTGACCCTGGTCGTGATACATCGTGAGTACGGCATCAAAATCACCACGCTGGGCGCGCACGAATACGGTGTCCGAAGGGAAGGGGCCGTCGCAGGCAAGACCTGCGGCTTTCCCGTCCGCCACCGCTGGTGCGATTTCGTGACTATCTTCTGAGCCGAAGTTGCCGCCATCGCCCGCGTGCGGATTGAGTGCTGCAACCGCAATGCGCGGGCTTTCAAATCCGGCAGCACGAAGGTTGTCGTGGGTGAGCTTCAAGCTCTCAAACACGGCGGCGCGTGTAATGAGTTCGGCGACGCCCGAGATCGGCACATGTGATGTCACGCGCGCGTTCCAGAGCCCCGGAAGTATGTTGAACTCGCTCGCCTTGCCGTCAAAGCCCAACACCTCGTTGAGGAAGACAACTTCGTCCTCGTAGGCTGGATGGGCGAGCCGCATCGCAGCTTTGTTAAACGGTGTGAATGTCACGGCGCCTGCTTGGCCCGATGCCGCGATTGCGATCGCTTTTTTGAAGTTGGCGATGGCCGACGCGCCGCCTGCTTCAGACACGACGCCAAGTTCCAGCCCTGCTGGATCGAAATGGGCGAGGTCAACGAAAACGGTGCCAGAGCTATCGACCGCACCATCCGCGAGTTTGTCCTCCGTCACCATCTCGATAATCGGATCGACGTGCGCGTGACGTGCACCCATCTCAAGGACGCGGCGATCTCCGAACACAACAAAGTCTGCCGCGGCCCGGATTTCCGGGTCGGCCAGCGCCTTTGCTGTGAGTTCCGGCCCGACGCCGGCAGGGTCACCCATGGCCAAGGCGAGAACAGGCTTTTCAGATTGGGTCATTGCGCGCAAAAATCCTCCATTATCTCTGACGATTGCCTGAAATGCCGTCAGTTTCAACCCGGGGCTGGAAAATGGGCAGAGCGACGCCATCCGATACCAAAGCTTTCAAAAACCGTTAGCCATGCAGCCTTTTGGTTTGAAACGGCAACGGATAGAGTGGCGGGTGAACCGATTTGAATGCGTTTGGAGACGGTTGAGACGATGCTGGATGCGAGCCCTGAAGCTGTGTCGGATGCGGATGACCGGACGTTGTCCGTATCCGTTTGGCGGTCGGAAAAGCATGGCGGCCAGTTCGAGACGTTTGATGTGCCACGCGAAGACAGTCAGACCGTGCTCGATGTCGTCTCGTGGATACAACAGAACGCCGATCCAACACTGACCTACCGGTATGCCTGCCGGGTCGGGGTCTGCGGGTCTTGCGCGATGATGGTGAACGGTGAGCCGCGCTGGACTTGTCGGACCCACATCAAGAAAGTCGTTGGCCCGTCTGGCCAGCTGCAGATTGGCCCACTGCGGAATTTGCCAGTGATCCGTGACCTTGCAGCTGACCTCGATCCGTTTTTCGATAAGTGGGTGAAAGCCGAGGGCTACTTCCACGGCACGGATAGCCGTCACGATCCGATCCAACCAATCCCATCGACGAGCGCTGGGCGGACGGCCGTCGATGCTGGCATCGAATGTATCAACTGCGCCGTTTGTTATTCGGCGTGTGATGTGGTTGCGTCCAACCCAGACTACCTTGGTCCGGCCGCGCTCAATCGCGCTTGGACCCTTCTCAACGACGCCAAGGACGGTGCCAGAGAGGCAATCCTTGACGCGGTCAGCGGTGGCGGTGGGTGCCACAACTGCCACTCGATGGGGAACTGCACGCGGTACTGTCCGAGCGAGCTGAACCCAACCGCTGCGATCGCCGGTCTGAAACGGGCAACCGCAAAACGCACTTGGCAGCGGTTCATTCGCGGAG
>JBCBWG010000183.1:0-6713 GCA_039817205.1 Pseudomonadota bacterium | reverse complement strand
CACCCGAGCGGGGAGGTCAGAGGGGTGCCGGGTGAGACATGGAATTGATCAAGAGAAAGCCCGCCGTTGGTGCTTCAACGGCGGGCCTGAAAAAACGACAGTCGCGTAACGCGCTCTATCCCTTGTCCTGCATCTTCTGGCGGACCCGGACCAAGCGGAAACAGGCGTATCCTAAGAAGCCCAGCATGGTGATTGCCGGGAGTAGGAACAGCGGATGGGCCAAGTTTTCCATGATCGTCACTCCTCTTATCGCGTTCGAGGAGTGAACGCTCAACCAGACAACATGTTCCGACCATTAAAATCTGGAACCTGACCCGCTTGGACCGCGCGTGCCGCGCCTCAACCTGACATCCGCGTTTTCTGTTCGGATCCTATTCTTACCAGAACGGTCGTCTTGCAAAACGGCTGCGCCGCTAAAATCGCCTGATAAGTCAATTGGTTGACTGCGTCGGATCGTCGTCTGGGGTAATCGGCGCCGGGTCTTCCGAATCAGCGTTGGTGTCGGGCTCGTCGCTGCTGGTGGGTGCGACTTTGACAGGCTTTGGGCCACCGCGCGCGACGACGACCATGGATGGTCGCAGCACACGTTCCCCAATTCGATACCCCTCCTGGAAAACCTGGAGGATTGTCCCGGACGGTTTGGATGGGTCCGGCTGCTCCATCATCGCTTGATGAAGGTGCGGATCAAATAGGGACCCAAGCGCCGGGATCCGAACAACGTTGTTCTTGGCAAGCGTCTTTTCGAGGTCCTGCGCTGTTAGCGCGATCCCTTCGTACATGCCTTTGACATCCTCGCCGAGATCGGTCGGCTTGCCGGCGGCATCCATCGCCCGTTGCAAGTTGTCGGCAATTGTTACGACGTCCATCGCGAACTTCGAGATCGCGTATTTCGATGCGTCGGCCTTCTCTTTTTCCGTGCGGCGGCGCACGTTTTGCATCTCGGCGTGCGCGCGCAAGACCTGATCTTTCAACTCGCCGATTTCGGTTTCCTGGCGCAGGCGCTCGGTCTCAAGTTCCGCGATCAGTTGCGCTTCTGTAATCGGCTCCTGGCTGGCGCCGGCCGCGCTCGCCTCGCCGTCAGGGGGCGTGTTCTCCTGAGCCTGAGCGTCCGTCGCCTCCTCCGCTGCCGGATCGATCTCGGCATGCTTTGGGTCTGACTGCTCTGGGTGGGATTGTCCGCTCATAATGACCATTTTCTGTAAACTGTTCGCCGCGGCACGACTGCCGCATGTTCGGGCTCGATATCTGCCGGTGCTTGGCAAAAATCAAGTGATGAGCCGGGAGATGACCTTGGCCGTGAAGTCGACCATGGGGATGATCCGTGCGTAATTGAGACGGGTCGGCCCGATGACGCCGAGGACGCCGACAACGTTGTGCGACTGGTCCTTGAAGGGGGCGACCACGAGCGATGAACCCGACAACGAAAAGAGCTTGTTCTCGGAGCCGATGAAGATCCGGACGCCATCAGCTGTCTCGGAATTGCCGAGGAGCTGCACGAGATCTCTCTTGGCCTCGAGGTCATCGAACAGCATTTTGATCCGATCGAGATCATCGCGCGCCCGAACGTCGCTCAGGAGGTTGGATTGTCCGCGGACGATCAGGCTTTTGCGGTCATCAAGTGCGCCCGACCATTCGGCGAGACCGTTCTCGATGACCTTACGCGTCAGCAGATCAAGCTCCGCGCGCTGCTCCGCCAGCTCGCTCTCGATATGTCGCCGCGCTTCATCGAGGGATTTGCCCCGGGCGTGGGCATTGAGATAGTTCGACGCTTCCGTGAGTGCCGATGCCGGGAGACCTGAGGGCAAGTCCATGACCCGGTTCTCGACGCTACCGTTTTCGCCCACGAGGACGACAAGAGCACGGTCCGGTGCGAGCGGAACAAACTCGATGTGCAGGAGCGCGTTGACCTGTTTGTCGGTCAGGACCACGCCGGCGCACTGTGAGAGCCCAGAGATGACTTCGCCCGCTTCGTTCAGAAGCTGTTCGGTCGTCCGGTGCGCATCCGGCTGCATTTGTCCTTCGATCTGACGGCGCTCGTCTTCGGTCAGGCTTCCGACCTCGAGCAAACCATCGACGAACAGCCGAAGACCGCGTTGTGTTGGCAGGCGGCCGGCCGATGTGTGCGGCGCATAAATCAATCCGAGATGTTCGAGATCCGACATCACGTTTCGGACCGATGCGGGTGACAAAGTCATCGGCAGTTCACGCGCCAGGTTTCGCGAGCCGACCGGTTCGCCCGTTGAGAGATAGGTCTCCACGATCTGACGTAGGATCTCGCGCGACCGGTCGGTCAGCATTTGGGGCTGATTGAACACGTTGGACATCGTTTTAGGTCGCACATCGCTCGTCGTTAGCGTCGATAGATCTCGGCGTCAGCAGTCTTGTGCGGCGTCAGGCGCGCAATCACAGCCCTTCAGTGTGTGGTCGTCGGGCTTGGAGGTCAATTCGGCGAGCCATCAACGAGGTCGTTTGCGCGCTTGCAGATGGTCGCGCGCTCCCATACACCCAGGGCCGAATTTCAAGGGGTTGCGGCATCGGCATTCGCCGAAAGCGATTGAAGGCCGTTTGGCTTTACGTCTTGCGCCATCTGTCGTGAGCCCCGTTCGATCGCAAAGCCGCTGAAGAGCCGTCGGTCCCGCACCCAACAGCGGCGCAACCGGCACAACCCGAGCAGGAACGAAATCCCATGAGACCGTCCAATCGCGAGCCATCCGAGATGCGCCGCGTCGAATTTGTCCGAAACACATCCATACACGCGGAAGGCTCCTGCCTGATTAAATTTGGCAAGACCCATGTTCTCTGCACCGCAAGTCTCGAAGAACGCGTTCCGCCTTGGCTTAAGGGGCGTGGTCGCGGCTGGGTGACGGCGGAGTACGGGATGTTGCCGCGCGCGACGACGGACCGGAACCGTCGTGAGGCGTCGTCCGGCAAGATCGGCGGCCGCACGCACGAAATCCAGCGGCTGATCGGACGCTCGCTGAGGGCGGTTGTGGACCTGGCGAAGCTAGGCGAACGGCAGATCACCGTGGACTGCGACGTCATTCAAGCCGACGGCGGCACGCGAACAGCCTCGATCACTGGCGCTTGGGTGGCGCTCTACGATTGCATCGAGTGGATGAAAGCGCGCGACATGGTTCGCGAGAGTGTTCTGAAAGATCACGTCGCAGCCATCTCCTGCGGCATCTATCAAGGCACGTCCGTCCTCGATCTTGACTATGCAGAAGACTCAAACGCTGGGGCGGATTCTAACTTTGTCATGACCGGCAAGGGCGGTTTGGTCGAGGTGCAGGGAACGGCCGAGGGCGACCCATTCAGCCGCGCGCAATTCGATGAGTTGTTGACGCTTGCCGAGAAGGGTATTGGCGAACTGGTCAACCTGCAAAAGCTGGCGGTGACCTAGTGGGCAATCCGATCCTGAACGCTGGCGATACGCTTGTGGTTGCGAGCCACAACCAGGGCAAAGTCCGCGAGATCAACGACCTGATTGCGCCGTTCGGCCTGACCGCTGTTTCGGCTGGAACGCTTGGTTTGCCCGAGCCTGAAGAAACGGAGCCGACCTTTAGCGGCAATGCGATCCTTAAGGCGCAGGCAGCGGCCGATGCGTCCGGGCATGCGGCGCTCTCGGACGACAGCGGTTTGGAGGTCGCGTGTCTTGGCGGCGCACCGGGCATTTATTCCGCACGCTGGGCTGGCCCGACCAAGGATTTCGCGATCGGGATGAAGAAGGTCGCCGAGGAAATCACGGCGCGTCATGGGTGGTCGAAGCCGGGACCGGCTGCGAACTTCACTTGCGCGCTTTGCCTTGCGAGACCCGAGCAGGAACCGATGGTGTTCGAAGCGCGCATCAACGGAACGCTCGTTTGGCCGCCGCGCGGAGACAAGGGTTTCGGCTATGACCCGATGTTTGTGCCCGAGGGCTTCGATCAGACGTTTGGCGAGATGGAGCCTGCGGCGAAGCACGCCATGAGCCATCGCGCGCGCGCTTTCGTACAATTTGTCGATGCCTGCTTGAGGTCTGCGGCCCAGTAGTTCACGGCCCAGTAGTCCGCGGCCCAGTAGTCCGCGGCCCAGTGGTCCGCAGCCAAGTGGTCCGCGGCTCCGCCAATCGATCGGCTCTCAAAACTGGCATCGGCGAACGATCACAACAAACGCGCTGGATGATAAGAGCTTTGGCCAACCGGTCCCGAACAAACCCGTCGAGCGCAGGCTTTGGTGTTTACGTGCACTGGCCGTTTTGCGCTGCCAAATGCCCGTACTGCGATTTCAACTCGCACGTTCGGCACAGCGGCGTCGACCAAGACGCGTTTCGCGATGCGTTCGTTGCTGAGATCCGTTCAGCCGCTGCTGAGACAGGACCGCGAACCGTCGACAGTATTTTCTTCGGGGGTGGCACGCCGTCGTTGATGCCAGCCGCGACCGTCGAGGCCATCCTCTCCGAAATCGCCGCCAACTGGTCTGTTGCCCCTGACGCTGAGATCACGCTTGAGGCGAACCCCACCAGCGTTGAGGCCGACCGTTTTCGCGACTACCGGGCCTGCGGTGTCAATCGCGTGTCCCTCGGGGTGCAATCGCTCAACGACCGCGATCTGAAGGCGCTTGGCCGCCTTCATTCGGCCGACGAGGCGAGAGCGGCCGTTGCCATTGCCAATCGTGTTTTCGATCGCGTCTCGTTCGATTTGATTTACGCGCGCACCGGTCAGACCGTCGCGCAATGGAGGCCGGAACTTGATGAAGCGCTCGCATTGGCGGCCGGGCACCTGTCGCTGTATCAGCTGACAATCGAGCCTGGGACGCCTTTTGAGACCTTGCATGCCGCGGGAAAGCTCACGATCCCGGACCCCGAGATGGCAGACGCGCTCTATGACTTCACGCGGGATCGCTGTGCAGCTGCGGGGCTGCCGCTGTATGAGATCTCGAACCACGCGCGCCCCGGTGAGGAGAGCCGTCATAACTTGCTCTACTGGCGCTACGGCGAGTACGTCGGCGTTGGTCCCGGCGCGCACGGGCGTCCCATCATTGACGGGCAAAGACGCGCGACCGTAACAGAGCGCCATCCCGAGACATGGCTGAAGCGTGTTGCGCACGCCGGTCACGGCCGCACGGAAGCCGAGCCGTTGGAGGCAGCCGATCTCGCCGACGAAATGCTGCTGATGGGCTTGCGGTTGGCCGAAGGTGTCGATCTCGTCCGCTTGAAAGATGAGACGAGCGCGTCTCCGGCTCAGGGTGTGATCGACGACCTCCTCGCCAACGGCCTGCTTGAGCGCATTGGGAACCGTCGGATCGCGGCGTCGCCCGACGGCCGCTTCGTCCTCAATCGGCTTGTTCTGATGCTGTCCGAGAGCTTTTCGTTCGCCGCCGGGCCTTCGCCTGAGGCGCCGCAGCCGATTTCGGAGGCGCCTGCTTAGCGGCTGGCCCGGCCGCGAAGTGTCCACGTCCAACCGCCTCGCAGTCGAGGATCATCTTGTCGAACTCTGCGCGCGACCAGTCCCGAAACGCTTTCACTTTTGGGCGGTCACCCGTGCCTTCGGGATAGACCAGCCAGAACGCGCGCTCGACCTTCATTTGAGAGCCGAACAGGTTGACGAGGCGGCCAACGCGCAGGTCGTCATAGGCGAGCGTCCGATAGCAGAGCAGGACACCCGCGCCTTCGACGGCTGCTTCAAGCGCGTGGTCGGCACTGTTGAACTGCAACTGGCGCGGGATCTCTATGTCGTGCAGCCCGTGCTCGGCGAAGAACTCGCTCCAGTATGGCACGCCCGGCAGCTGCCGCATCGAGTCATCGAAAATAAGCGTGGTCTTCAACAGATCCTCAGGCTTTTCAATGCCGCCGATTTCTTCAAGGAGGCGCGGGCTCGCAACCGGGATCGTCCAGATGTCGACGAGCTTTTCGGTCTGAAGCCCGGGCATCACACCCGTCGCGCTGTTCCGGATTGTGATGTCGACATCTGCTGCATCGAATTCCACGAGCACGCTGGTCGATGAGATCCGCGCATCGATCTCGGGGTTCGCGGTCATGAACCGGTGCAGTCGGGGCGCGAGCCATTTTGCCGTGAAGCCCGGCGGTGCCGAGACCACGAGCACGCGGTCGTTGCGGATGCGCTCCAGGCTGTGAACGGCCTGCCGGAACTGGCCAAACGCCTGGTGGATACCGGGGTAAAGCGTGCGCCCGGCATCGGTCAGTTCGATCGCACGGGGTTTCCGCAAGAACAGCTTCACACCGAGAAAGTCCTCAAGCCCTTTGATTTGATGGCTGAGGGCAGCCGGTGTCACGTGCAGCTCTTCGGCGGCGCGGCTGAAGCTCAAATTGCGCGCTGCGACCTCAAAGGCCCGCAACGCGTTCAACGGCGGTAACGGCTCGCTCACGGCAACCTCTTTGGCCTAATTTATCTAAACCATCAGGTGAGAAATGGTCGTTTGTCATCGCGATAGGGCAAGCATATCTTCACGTCAACGCCGAGGAAACGGCGACGCATCAAACGCGATGACATGAGGAGAATTAAAATGAAGTCGATCATGAGCAATCCCCAAGCCCCCCGCATTTCACACGCAGAAATCGAGCGTGGCATCCAAAAGGGCCGTGCGGCCCGGTCGGAAGCCTTCCGCGAAATGTTGGGGAGTTTGTTCAGCGGTTCGGGCGAAGCAAAACAGGCCAATCGTGAAACCCATCCGGCAATCGTTGCCAGCCCGAAGCCTGCGTAAGACGACGACACATG
>JBCBWG010000182.1:0-6843 GCA_039817205.1 Pseudomonadota bacterium | reverse complement strand
CGCAAGAAGTAGGCCGGGTTGATGCCGCCTGAGATGAAGCGGCTTGGTGAGTTGGAAGACGAGAACAATCGGCTCAGCACAACACGCGGCCGGCTCGGGCATGTGGGCGTCAAGTAGCGGCGCTTGAGTGCGGATCGCGAGACTGGATCTACGCACTTACCCCTCCGGACAAACCACACGGGTCCGCTCAGGATCACAGCGCTCGCGGACACAAGCGTCATGAGCTTGCCTGGAAAAAAGTGCACGAAGCCGCCGAGGTCGAGAAACATGAAATAGCCGACATCGAATAGGCCGCCGATCATGGCGGTCACCCAGATCGCCGTGTTGTTTTCACGCCAAATAAAAACGGCGCCGATGACGGTCGCGACGCCGACCCACAAGAGGTTCCACCCGTGTTGGTTTAAGACGGCACCCACGACCGGATGGTAGTCGTTCACCACCGCCGCGGGATCGACCGCATCGCCGACCGCCTGGAAGCCACCCGTTGCCGTACTGGAAAGGATGATCCCACCTGCGAACGCGTGCACCAGCCCCCAGATGACCCAAAGGACGGCGGCAACCTTCAATGCGTACCCGGTCATTGTTTGTCCCTCTCGCTTGCACCAAGCCTGAACCGCTTCATCGAGAAGCGCGCGCATCATCGCGCGGCTACTAGGCGTTGGGCGCGGCTGCTAGGCGTTGGTTGCGGCTGCTAGGCGTTGGTTGGCGCCAATGTCAAACGGCGACCAAGGCGTCGGTTTCGCGTCTCGAACCCGTTAGGTGATTGTTTTCAATGGGAAACAGCGCGCACTTCTGCCAAAGTACCACGTTCAACGGCGTGAAATGTCCCCCTTTTGGCGGGAATTGACCTGACCAACGCGCGCCGGTGTGTCACCGTGCCCGAACGTGCAGGCGTCTTGGGGGACAGCGATGCGTTGTGGATTTTTGCTCGTGCTCGGCGCAGTTTTGACCGTGGCCGGTTGCGGCGACGGCGGCACTCAAGTTGCGCCAGCGGCTCCACCGGTGCGGGGTCTCATTACGACGGTCGTCCAATCAGCAGAAGAGACAACGCGTCGGCGCTTTCCCGGTGTCCTTGAACCGACCAGCATTACGTCCCTGTCGTTCGAGGTCGCTGGAAAACTGCAAGCCGTGGGTCTGCAGGTCGGTCAGCGCGTGACCAAGGGTGATGTTCTGGCATCTCTCGACAGCACGCAGTTTGAGGCCGCAGTCGAAAGCCAAAAAGCGTCCGTCTCAGAACAGAAAGCTTTGCTTGCGCAGGCCACGGATAAAGTCCGGCGAACGCGTATTCTGTTTCGCCGACGAACGACCACCAAGGTGGCCCTCGATGATGCCGAGACAGAACTGCGGACCGCCCAGGCGGGATTGGTGCGCGCCGAGCGGGCCTTGGTGACCGCTGAGGACGACCTCACCAAGACGCAGATCTTTGCGCCCTACGACGGGATCATCAACTCCGTCGACGTAGAATCGTTTCAGACCGTTGCCGTGGGCACCAAGATCACGTCTGTTTACGAGGCCACCACTTACGAGGTCTCTTTCTCGGTCAACTTTACGACCGTCTCCCGCCTTGTTGTCGGAACGCCTGCCAGCGTTCGGCTCGCGGACGATCCGAGCGTGCGGCTCGCAGCCGTCGTCAGTGAAATTGGAGAGCGCGCCGACACGGTCTCTTCGTTTCCAGTCGTCGTGCAGCTTAGGGAGACCCATCCCCTGATCCGAGCCGGTATGGCGGTTGAGGTCAGCCTCGAATTCAAGGTGCCCGGCGCCCGCGGTTATTTGATCCCGATAACGGCTGCAATCACCGACCGCCCAATCCCCGAAGACACGGTTCCTGGAAAGCCGACGCCGCTTGCCGTCTTCGTTTTCGACCCCGAGACCAGCACGGTGAAGCGTCGCGAGGTCACGATGGCCGGCATTCGAGAGAACAGGTTCTTGGTCATCGACGGCCTTCAGCCCGGCGAGCGGGTCGCCATCGCAGGCGTCAGCTTTTTGCGTGAAGACATGCGCGTCAAGCTCGTTGAGCCGAGGAACTAGGCCGTGGATCTCATCACACGCTTTGGCCTCTCAACCTCGCGGTTCACGTACCTGATGATGGTTGTGATCCTGCTCGGTGGCCTGTTTTCTTATTTCGGCCTGCCGAAGCGAGAAAACCCGGCCATCACCATCCGCAAAGCGGTGGTGAGCGCGACCTTCACAGGGATGGCACCTGAGCGCGTTGAAAATCTGCTGGCCGTCCCGATCGAGCGCAAAATCCGCGAGATCGGCGAGGTTGAAGACATTGAGACGATCATCACCTCGGGCGAGGTGCTCATCTACGTCAACGCCTACGACGCGGTGCCGATCGCAGAAATTGCAAACGCTTGGGAAGACCTGCGCAACAAGATGCAGCAAGTCACGAGCGAGCTGCCGGACGGGACTGGAGGGCCGTTCGTCAACACGGACTTCGGCGATGTTTCGATCGCAACGATCGCAGTGACTGGTGACGGGTTTACGCTGGCCCAGATCAAGGAGACAGCCGAGGAGCTTCAGCGAGACCTTTATCGCATCGAAGGCATCACCGAGGTGTCTCTCTACGGCGAACAAGATGAGAGGATCTGGCTAGACCTCGACAATCGGAAGCTCGCCTCGGTCGGCGTGCAGCTCGACCAGGTGCTGAACGATCTGAAAGCTCAGAACGTGATCCTGCCCGCCGGCGAAATCGATGCGAATGGAACCAATCTGGTCCTTGAGGCCAACGGTGATCTCGGCACGATCGATGAGATCCGCGGGGTTCTGACAAAGGTTTCCGGGCTCTCTGGCTATGTGCGCTTATCCGATCTTGTCAGCGTCCGGCGCGGCTACGTCGACCCAAAGGTCAAACCGGTTTTCTTCAATGGCGCACCTGCCATCGTGCTCGGCATTCAGATGTCGAACACGGCCGACATTCAGTCGCTTGGCAAAGTCATCAAGACGCGGATTGCAGCGTTCGAAGCCAAGCAGCCTATTGGCATCGCAACGCGTATTTCCACGTTTCAGGAAACCGCTGTTACGGAATCGGTCAATGGCGCCCTCAGCAATGTGGGGCAGACGTTCATTGTCGTCTTCCTCGTCATGCTCGCGTTCCTCGGATGGCGCGCCGCCGGTGTGATCGCGTGTATCGTGCCGTTCACGGTGATGTTCGCATTGATGATCATTGGGACGATCGGCGTCGACATCGAACAGGTCTCGATTGCCGCCGTGATCATCTCGCTTGGCCTCCTCGTCGACAACGGGCTCGTGGTTGTCGAGGATATCGAGGGGCGGATTGCCCGCGGTGTCCCGCCAGAGACGGCAGCACTGGACGCCGGAGGTCAGTACCTGATCCCGCTGGGTGTCGCGTCAATCACAACGGTGTCGGCGTTCATCCCAATGATGCTCGTCGATGGCACGGAAGGCGAGTTCTCCTATTCGCTTGGGGCGGTCGTGGCAACGATGTTGCTTGGCTCGTGGCTGACCGCACTTTACTTCCTGCCATTCCTCTCCGCGCGCCTGTTCAAGGCCCGAATTGATGCGAAAGATGCACCTCCGAAGGGCCCGCTGGTTGCGCTCTACGGAAAGACCACGCGCAAATTGCTCCCCTGGGGCATCCCGATCATTCTCGTCGTATATGCGCTTGTGGCATTGAGCGCGACGCAGTTCTCAGCGATCAAAAACGAGATGTTTCCGCTGAGCGAGCGCGCCGAGTTTTTGATCTACATGGATATGCCAAGCGGGACTGCGATCTCTGAAACGGAGCGGTACGCCAAGACAGTCGACGCGTGGTTGTCGAACAAGGACATCAATCCAGAAGTCAAGAGCACGACGATCTTTGTTGGCGACGGCGGACCACGCTTTTACCTGTCGCTCGACCCGGCCGATCCGAAAACATCGAGCGCGTTCTTCCTGGTCAACATGTCGACCGCCGAGGCGACGACGGACCTTGTCGCACGCGCGCGGCGTGTTTTGATCGAACAGTTTCCAGCCGCACGGTTCCGCGTAACGAGACTGTCGATGGGCGGGTCGGAGTCCGGCATTGTTGACGTCCAGATTATCGGGCCGGATGCGGACACCCTGTTGTCAGCCTCCCGCAAGGTCGAAGCCGGCTTTGCCACGGCGCCGAACCTCGTCCGCAATGAAAGCGACTGGGGTAACAAGGTCGTCAAGGTTGTTGTCGACATCGCGCAGGACAAAGCCCGCGAGTTTGGCGTCACATCCGAAGACGTGTCGTCGGTTATGAATGCGTATTTCTCGGGCACGCAATATTCGACGTTCCGCGACGGCGATGAGCAGATCCCGATCGTGCTGCGCGCCGCAGAAGGGTTTCGCGACAGCATCGAGGATTTCGTCAACCTCTCGATCTCGGCCAATGGCCGCCTGATTTCGATAGACCAGTTGGCGACGTTCCGCCCGAAACTCGAGTTCTCCGAAATCCGCCGCGAGAACCAGGTCCGGCAGGTCGTGATCTCGGCGAAGAGCTCGTCGATGTCAGCGCAGCAACTGGCCGATCACATCCGACCGACGCTCGCCCAGCTTGGACTCGGGCCCGACTACAACGTCAAGATCGCCGGTGAGCTTGAAGATAGCGCCGACGTCTACAGCAAGATCGGCGCAAACCTTCCCATCGCACTTGCCGTGATGCTGTTAGCCCTGGTGTTCCAGTTCAACTCAATGCGCCGCTCGATCATCACGTTCATGACGATCCCGATCATCTTGATCGGCGCGCCTTACGCTTTGATGCTCGCTGGCCAGCCGATGTCGTTCTTCGGCGTCCTCGGCCTCATGTCGTTGATGGGGATCATCATCAACAACGCCATCGTTCTCATAAATCAGATCGACATCGAACTTGAAACGAAAGGTCTTGAAGACGCCGTGGTGAGCGCCGCTGAGCAACGCGCGCGGCCAATCATTCTCACCTCACTCACGACGGTGTTCGGGCTCGTTCCAATGGCGATCAGCGGTGGCGTCCTGTTTGAACCGATGGCCACGATCATGATCGGCGGCCTGCTTGTCGCATCGCCGCTTACGCTGATTTTCGTGCCGAGTGTCTGTTATTTATTCCTGCGCAATTGGGACTGGCAGTCGCTGTTCGGTCGACCGCAGGCTGATGCGCCGGATGCTGTCGCGCTCCACACACCGGGTGAGGTCTCGTCATGATCACGCTCGGCCCGGTGCGCGCAATCGGCGTCCGCCCGGACGTGACCGGGGATCATAATGACCCAACAAATTCTCGTTGGCGCGGCGGTGATACTCGCCTGCGTCATCGTCCAATCGGCCATGGTGGCAGCCTCACTGGTCACACTTTCCCGGTTTGGTCCGCGGCAGCAGACCGCGGTCTCGGTCCTGCGCGTGTCCGTCATGATCGGTGCGATGACGTTGTGGCTGATGCTGATCCACGCAACCTCAATTTGCGCCTGGGCGCTCACCTTTCTGGCGCTCGGTGTGTTCGGCGATTGGGACACGGCCGTCTACTTCGCAGCCGTTGCCTTCACGACGCTCGGCTTCGGCGACGTCATCCCGCCGCTCGCGTGGCGCCAACTCTCAGGCCTTTGTGCGGCTCACGGGTTACTTGTCTTCGGCGTGAGTTCGGCCGCACTCATGGAGGCCTTCCGCGCGGCGCTCACCATCCGGCGTTGACCGCGCGTCGTCCAACGATCGTGCAGCGCGGGTAGATGCCATGACCGAGATGCGCTCCGGTACGGCGACGCCGCTCGTTTCGTTTGCGCTATCGCGTGGCCTGACGATGTCAGAAATCCAAGAGGCCACCGGCGTGTCATGCCAGGAAATGATGTCGCCCGAGGCGCGCTTGCCGGACGATGTCATGCCGAACCTCTGGCTTCTACTCGCAGACCGCTTTCCAGGTGCGCCGCTGACCCTTGAGATGGCGCGGGCCGCCCCGTTCTCGTTCTTCGGCGGCCTGGCCGAAGGCGCACAATTCGCAGATGATCTCAGAACCGCGCTGAAGTTGGTGGTTGAGAACGCAACGATCATTGCAAACCGCATTGAACTGCGGCTTGTCGAAACCGAAACGGAAGCGCGCTTAACGTCTCGCCATCCGCTCGATGTCTTGGACGGCGGGCGTTCGGCCGAAACGGGTTCGGCCTTGGCGAAGCGGCTGATCACCGAGTTCTTTGGAATTGAAAACGCCTTGATGCGGGTCACACTCGCACATGCTCCCCATTGTGACGTGGGCAACTATGTTGCGTTTTTCGGCGTTCCCGTCGAATTCGAGGCAGACGTCACAGCACTCGTAATCCGTCCGGAAAAACTGCAAACCCGGGTTCAATACGCAAACCTCGACCTTTTCCGTTATGTCGAAACACATTTCGCAGCCGTTCAAAAACAGATCACGACAACCAAAGAGCCTGAACCGCTCACAAAACTCAGGCGTGCCGCTGCCAAAAACGCGCTCCAAGGAGTGTTTGGTGCAGCCGCAGTTGCGGCGGCTGCCAGTATGAGTTTACGGAGCGCGCAACGCCTGACCGCAGCTCACGGGCAATCATTACAAAGCCTTATCGAAAACGTTCGGGAAAACCGCGCGAAAGAGTTCCTCAGCGATCACCGTCTGGACGTCAATTCGATCGCGCTCTTGCTTGGCTATTCGGACGAGCGCGCGTTCCGCCGTGCCTTTCAGCGGTGGACCGGTCAAGCCCCGTCCGAATTCCGCAACGCACTAAAACCACGTCAGGTGTGAGTTGATGGACATTCCAACTTTGTCCGCGCCGCGGATGGTCAAACTTGTAATCTCCGTTTGCGCAGCGGTTGCTGTTTCTGCCTGTGCCGCAAGTCTTGCTCGGAACGCCGTGCCAGCAAATCTCGCCGACCAGGCCGAGGTCGCCGCGGCACCGGGCGTAC
>JBCBWG010000181.1:0-6880 GCA_039817205.1 Pseudomonadota bacterium | reverse complement strand
ATGTGTTCTTGCACACATCCGCGACCAGCCGCTGACAACTGCGACACTTTCAACACAATCCAGCCTGGATTGCTCTACTTTTCAAGAGGCGTTTCTGAGAATTCCGTGCGCGTCTCAGTTCGTATCTGGCGCCAGCGCGCGGAGTTGCAGGACGGAATTAATCCTTGCGTGTCCGACGATTGACGCGGCGCGCTCGCACGACATGCTGACGCCGACGGAGTGGTCGCGAGAAGGCGACGAACACATAGTCTTTCGTTGTAGTCTCGGCCGCTTGGATCAGAGCAAGTTGGTCCGGCGTCAGTTCGGCTGGCTCGACAAGCAACGCAAGTGCGTCCGCCAGCCCCTGGGCCTCGCGGCGATAAGCCATCACGTGGGCTTCGAGCGTCTGCTCGAGTTCACGACGCCGGGCCCGAGCCTCTGGGTCGCCGGGGACCGCCCAATCCTCCGTGCTCAGCCGGCCGAGAATGTCGTCACCGAGATCAGCAAGCCATGGGCACTCGGCGAGAAAAGCATCGACATCGGTGCGCATGACATGCCCCGCTTTTGAGACTTGGTCCCAGGCCGAACGTAACCATCGTCCCGCCCAGTCATCATCCCTCATATTTCATGCGTTCGGTCGCCCAGTCCAACACCAAACTCATAACAGCTTCGTAAACGCTTGCGCTGCCGCCCGCCGGACTGTGCAACTCGAGCGTCTGTGTTCCAACCTGAAGCATTGCCTCAGACGCCGCGACACACAACACCCGATCCTCGCCACGTGTGAGAACGAGCGCATCACCCTCCAACGCGGCCTGAACACCAACGACAAGAAGAGCGGCCCTCGCCGACCCCCGAAAACGCGTGGCAAGCTCGCGGATTGCGCGGACGCTGTCACTCAGCTGACCGTCCTTCGGCTCGACCGTCTCCGAGATTGCGCTATCAGACGGCTGCAGATGAGCATCGAAGATCATCTGCTCGATCGCGGCATCAAGCGTCAGATCGATCACGCGCTCTGATTGATCAGCCGATCTTCCGTTGCTGGTCGTCATGCAAGTGCCCGTGAGGAGGTATCACACAGTCAGCCGACGCTTCCCTCAAGGGAAATCCCGATCAGCTTCTGCGTCTCGGCCATGAACTCCATCGGCAGCTGCTGCAGGACATCGCGGACGAACCCGTTCACAACGAGTGCCACGGCCTGCTCTTCGTCCAGACCGCGCTGCCGGCAGTAAAACAGCATGTCGTCTGAGATTTTTGACGTCGTTGCCTCATGTTCGAAGTGAGACGACGCGTTCTTGGCCTCAATGTACGGCACGGTGTGCGCACCGCAGTTGTTGCCGATCAGGAGGCTGTCGCAACACGTGAAATTCCGCGCATTTTTGGCCTTTTGGTGGGCCGAGACCATCCCCCGATAGGTGTTGTCCGAGAAGCCCGCAGCGATGCCTTTTGAGATAATGCGGCTCGACGTGTTTTTGCCAAGATGGATCATCTTGGTTCCGCTGTCGACCTGTTGGTGACCATTCGAAATCGCGATTGAATAGAACTCGCCGCGTGAGCCATCACCACGCAGAATGCAGCTCGGATATTTCCACGTGATCGCCGAACCGGTCTCGACCTGGGTCCATGAAATCTTTGAGTTCCGCCCGCGGCAATCGCCCCGCTTCGTCACAAAATTGTAGACGCCGCCCTTACCGTCTTTGTCGCCCGGATACCAGTTCTGGACGGTCGAGTATTTGATCTCGGCATCATCCAGCGCGACGAGTTCGACGACCGCTGCATGAAGCTGGTTTTCGTCGCGCATTGGGGCCGTGCAGCCCTCGAGGTAAGACACGTACGAGCCCTTGTCCGCGATGATCAGCGTGCGCTCAAACTGGCCCGTGTTCATCTCGTTGATGCGGAAATAGGTCGACAACTCCATCGGGCAGCGCACACCTTCGGGGATGTAGACGAACGAACCGTCGGAGAAGACGGCCGAATTGAGAGCCGCGTAGTAGTTGTCCGTCTGCGGGACGACCGTGCCCAAATGCTTGCGAACAAGCTCCGGGTGCTCTTTCAATGCGTCCGACATCGAACAGAAGATGACACCTGCCTTCGCAAGCTCTTCTTTGAACGTCGTCACGACAGAGACGCTGTCGAAGACGGCGTCGACCGCCACGCGCGCGCCTTCGACGCCTGCCAAAACAGCCTGCTCTTTCAGCGGGATACCGAGCTTCTCGTAGGTTGCGAGGATCTCTGGATCGACTTCATCGAGGCTTTTGGGCGCCTCATTCTTCTTGGGCGCGGCATAGTAATAGAGATCTTGGAAATCGATCTTCGGATAGCTGACCTTCGCCCAGGTTGGCTCGGACATCGCCGTCCAGCGCGCATAGGCTTCGAGCCGCCACTCGAGCATCCAGGACGGCTCACCCTTCTTCTCAGAAATGTACCGAACGATGTCTTCGTTCAGACCTTTCGGCGCCTTGACCATTTCGACCGACGTTTCGAAGCCGTACTTGTACTGGTCGACGTCGATCGACTTGACCTGATCTACGGTTGCTTCGACTGCGGGCATGAGAGGCTCCGTTTTCGTTGAGCGGCGGTCCGTCTGTCAGCGCGTTTCGCCTCCACGGCAGCCGTGGGGCTCATGCGGTTCCCGCCATCTTCATCCATGTAGTTAAGAACGGTTCTAAATCAATCTCGGATGAGGTCCAGCCGAGGCTCACACGAATTGCCCCGCCTGCGACCTCTGGCGCGACCCCCATCGCCGCCAAAACCGGGCTGGTCGCCACCTTGCCGGACGAGCACGCACTGCCGGCGCTCACAGCGATGCCCGCAAGATCGAACTTAATCACCATCGTCTCCGCCTTCCCGCCCGGCAAAGACACACAGGTTGTATTGGGCAATCGATCCCCACCCTGCCCCAGAATGATCGCCTGAGGTGTTTTTTCGCGGATCGCGTCTTCTAACAGGTCACGCTTTCGGCGAATGCGATCGATGGTGACAAGGTCTGAGAACGCGCTCCGAGCGGCAGCACCAAAGCCTGCGATCGCAGCGACATTTTCGGTCCCGGCGCGACGTCGCATCTCTTGGCCTCCGCCCAGCAAGGCCGGCGGCAGCGCAAGACCCGACTTCGTGATGAGCGCACCAACGCCCGCCGGCCCGCCAAGCTTGTGGGACGAGATCGTCATCGCATCAACGCCGAGATCATGGAATGCGACCGGGATGCGTCCCGGCGCCTGAACGGCATCGGTATGGCTAAAGACACCGTGGGCTGCGCAAAAGTCGGCGACCGTTGCGACATCCTGGATCACGCCCGTCTCGCTGTTGGCGAGCTGCAGTGTGACCAGATCGCGGCCAAGTGGTCGATTGCCGAGCAACACGTAATCGGCGACCGCTCCGAGGTAGGCCTCTCCCGTCCCCTCGACAGGAAGCTTGACCAAACGGGCACCGGATCTCTCGATCGGCCCAAGCAGCGAGTCATGCTCGATCGCCGCGTAAACGATGGTGTCCCACCCGGCGCGCATAACCCAATTGTTGGCTTCCGTCGCACCCGACGTGAACGTGATATCAGCGCCCTCGGCGCCGACGAGCTTGGCGATCGCCTCGCGTGCATCCTCGACAAGCGCCTTGGCAGCCCGCCCCTCCGCGTGCACCGATGATGGGTTTCCAACGACGTCGAGTGCGCGGATGATCGCCTCGCGCGCCTCTGGTCGCAGTGGCGCCGTGGCGTTGTGGTCGAGATAGATGCGCTGGCGGTGAATATGATCGATCGGCATGACGCCCGGCTTCGCTCCTATCGGCAGCGGTGTGATCGCGGCCATCATCCCCGACTGCAAGGTGCCCGAAATCTCAGATGGGTGACAACGAAATTGCAGCCTGAGCTGCCTTGCATCCGGACCGCGCGTTCGTGTTAAAGAGGCCGCCGCTCTGTCATCCGCTTATCCATATCCCCGCGCCAAATGTTCGGCCCGGTTCGCACCTGAGGTCTCAATGCCCGAACTGACGATTAACGGCCCCACCGGCCGGCTCGAAGCGCGCTATCACCATGAGCCGGCGAGCGATAGCCCGATTGCGGTCATCCTACACCCACACCCGCAATTCGGCGGGACGATGAACAATCAGGTCGTTTACAGCCTTTACTACACGTTCGCTGAGCGCGGCTTCTCGGTTCTGCGATTTAATTTTCGCGGCGTCGGTCGGAGCCAGGGCTATTTCGACAACGGGCCGGGCGAACTCGCCGACGCCGCCTCCGCCCTCGACTGGCTCCAACTCACGAAGCCCGACAGCAAAGCCTGTTGGATCGTCGGCGTCTCGTTTGGGACGTGGATCGCGATGCAGCTTCTCATGCGGCGGCCGGAAATCGACAGCTTCATCTGCGTCGCACCTCCAGCAAACCTCTACGACTATTCCTTCCTCGCACCGTGCCCCGCGTCCGGGCTCCTTGTGAACGGCGAACGTGACCGCGTCGTCCCATCCGCGTCCGTGGCCGAGCTGGCAGAAAAAACAAAGGTGCAGAAGGGCATTATTCTGCACCACGACATTATTCCCGGCGCGAACCATTTCTTCGAAGAAGAGAGCCACATGGACGCGCTCAAGGAAAGCGTCGGCGGCTTCGTTGATAAAAAGATGGTCGAGATCCTGGCGAAGAAGAAGGATTAGTTACAGTCGACGAGCCCCTTCGTTTATTCAAAAAGGCCAGCAGTTTTCATCAACAGGCAATCCCAATTATAGGACAGAGGAACCCTGCCTACTGCAGAAGCCTTACAAAAACTTTTTGGATTTGTCGTGCGATAGGGCGGCAACCGCCAGGGCAGAGCGCCCATGGCAACGAACCGTTCGGCAAGCGTATCCAGCCCGCCCTGTTACATTGCACCTGGTGTCATGATGGCCCTAGTCCTTCACCCCGTTTCGCATTGTCTCAAACAACCGCTTGTCCCGCTGAACCGCTTCTGCATGATCGGCGGCACGTGCCCAACGGCAAATTAAACGGAGACGGCGCCATGCTGACACGTCGCACGCTACTAGGCACCACGGCCGTTGGCACGGCTGCGGCAACGCTTCCGGCGACGGACGCTGCGGCGCGCAGGCGTTTGACGTTGCCTGAGTGGCGCTACGGGGCGAACTCTGTTGCCGACGACACCGTTCTCATGTTCCGCGACAACGGCCCGCACACGTTCTACGGCACCGGCCCAATCCCCGAGACGAAACCGGAAATCAAATGGCGCTTTAGGACGGCGGTTATTCGAAACCGTGTCCGCGGAACGGCCATCACCTGGGCTGGCACGGGTTGGACTGGGACGGCTGTTAAAATCGGTGACTATGTCTTCGTCGGCTCGGTCGGCGGCTACGTTTACGCATTTGACGCGGCCAGCGGAAAACTGATGTGGCGGCTCAAGGGCGGCGGCATGTTCAAGGGCTCGCTCTGCGCGTTCGAAAACCGGCTCTATATTGGCAACACCGACAATTTGCTCCGCTGCATCAACGCCGAAACCGGCCGCACGGTCTGGCGCGTCGACACGGGCCGCGATCTTGATTCGTCCCCCTGCGTGATCGATGGCCGCCTGTATATCGCGGGCGAGAACGGCAACCTCCGCGCCATGAATCCACGAACCGGCAAACAGATCTGGCGACGCTTCGTCGGCGGCATCGGCCCAGGCACACGTCCAGGCTCAAACGGCTCGGAAACCTCCCCGGCGGTTGCCGACGGCGAGGTCTACACCGCGACCTACGATGGCATCCTCTGGTCGGTGGATGCGAAAACCGGCGCTGTTCGCTGGAAGGCGTCGACTGGCGACGACACCGACGCCTCGCCCGTCATCTATGACCAGTTTGTTTACGCGGCGGCAGAAGAAAAAGCGCCATTCGTGCACTGCTTTGCCCGTGAGGACGGAAAGAAGCTCTGGTCCTACGACAACAAAGCGCGCGCGTATTTCTCAACACCTGCCATCGTCGATGATCGCATTTACGTTGGAGCCGATGACGGCCGCTTGCACTGCATCAACGCGCGCACGGGCAAACCGATTTGGCAGTTCCAAACCCGCGCCGCCGTCTGGTCGTCACCCTGCGTGGTCGACGGCAAAGTTATCTTCGGCAGCCGCGACTTTCACCTCTACTGCCTCGACGCAACCGATGGCCGCGAGGTTTGGAAAGTCCGCCTCGACGGCCGCATCATTTCATCCCCCTGCATCGTCGACGGCGTCACCTACATCGGAACCGCCACAGGCTTTTTCTACGCGATCGGGTGACTATCCTCTGCCGATCATTGCGTCGGTCCTATCGAAATTGTTGCAATGAAGAAAAGACTCATAAGATCGTCCGTCCGCACCTATCAGGAGCGGATTTTATGCGGTCGATATACATATTTGTTTTAGCAGCGTTTGCTCATATAAGTGTCGGCTGCGCACAATCGCCGGAACGTATTCGTCCGTCTTACGCGAGCCCGGTCTTATTTCAGAACCTATCATGCGACGAGCTGGCAGCAGAAAGCCATCGGCTACATGCGGCTTACAAGATTGCACTGGCTGACCAAGACGAAGCGCGATTCCACGACGGCGTCGGTTTGCTTTTGATTGGATTGCCCGTGGCGTCGATGACCGGTCAGGACGTTACCGGGGAGATTGCGCGGATCAAAGGTCAGCATCTCACGGTTGACCGTGTCGCGCGCCAACGGGGCTGTATTTCTTAGTGAGATAGTTCGGAGCTGTAAGTCCCGATGGCTTCTAAACCTGAGGCGGCACCATTATTCATACTTTTTTGACCTGACGATTTTTCTACGTAAGTCCCCTAACCCTGCGCGTACTGCCTGATCATATGGCCGCCGTCGATGTCGAGGACTTGGCCGGTGAGGTAGGTGTTGGTCATCATGTGGAAGACCGCGTGGGCGATCTCATTTGGAAAGCCAACGCGGCCCATCGGCAGCGACGCA
>JBCBWG010000180.1:0-6914 GCA_039817205.1 Pseudomonadota bacterium | reverse complement strand
CCTGGACCTCAAACTCGGCGGCGATGCCCGCCATGACGATTTCGCGAAAGGCGATTTCCGGATCGTGGCGCGCAACGATACTGCCGCTCTCGTCCTTTAGGACGGAATACCCGCACCAAGCAGGCGTCGTTCCAAGGGCGACGGCATCAAACAACGGTTTCATGCGGTGAGGCAGCGACATCATCTCGAGAAGCATGACGTCAACGCCCGCATCTTCTTGGATTTCGCGCATCTCGTCGAAAGCCGATCGCAAAGTGCTTTCGCTCAACGCATCGTCCTTCGGCTGGATCGATTGGCCCGTTGGAATGCTGACGAAGTGTGACAGCGAACCGGCGACGAGCACGTCATCTCGTCCGCTACGTTCCCGGGCCTCCCTTGCAGCTTCAATAGATCGCGTGTTGATCTCGCGCGTTTGGTCGGCGAGGCCATGGGGCTCAAGCACAATCCGAGACGAGGCGTAGGTGTTCGCCGTGATGATGTCGGCGCCAGCATCGATATAGGCGCGATGCATCGCGACGACGGTTTCGAAATGGTCGAGCGCAGCACGGGCCGACCAGACGCCGTCCGTCATCGGCAGGCCGCGGCGTTCCAATTCGGTTGCGACACCGGCATCTAAAACGAGAACTTCGCCTTTCTTCAGACGGTTTTCGGCTTGGGTGTATCGGGGAGTGATCGGCATTATTTTCGTTCCAGACGGGATTGAGCGCGGCGCTGCTGCCGGGAAAAAAGCAGGGCGCGTTCTGTCGGCTTTCCGCTCAGACGATGCAAGCTGAAAGACTAGGCGTGAGACAAACTTCGCGCGATCAGGCCGATCGGCAAATGGTCGTGGCTTTCAGACCTAGCTGAGCGCACATGGGAGTGCTGCGAGAACAGCTTCGCCCTGATCCGTGAACGTCGCGCGCGCTGTTGCGATCCCGCTCAGTTTGATCACCGCGCCTGCAATCTCGGCCCCGTCAACAATTGTCGGTACCGAGCTCTCTCGATCATCAACATCGATCGTGAACACGATGCGGTCGCCGCCGCCAAGGACACCGACGTTCAAGGTCAGGCTCTCTGCGCCATCGGCGACGGTCGGCCCGCTCGCAAGTGCGGCCTGGCCCTCAACAATCCGGAGTGGCTGGTAGACGAGCGAACCAGGGCCTCCGGCGGTGGTGTCAAAGATCAGTCGACCGCGGGACCCTTTCAAATCGATTGTGAGCGTGGCGCCCGCGATCGGGCATGAGCCGTTGTTCTGAATGACGAAGCGGTCGCTCGGCGCCCCGTCTCGAAACGTGGCCGTTATGGTGCCTTTGCTTGGGGCGGCGGCAAAGCGTAGGCCTGCGTTAGCCATGCCCGTCGTGCTCGTGGCCACGGCGGATAAAAGCAACGTCCAGAAAAAGGCTCGCAATCCGTGGACAAGGTTTAACCACAGCCCTGGGTATCTACGCTGGGACATCGCGGTTGCTCCAAAGTGCTGCTGGCAGGACAATGTCTCATTAGACGAGATGTGGACGGCGGTAGACCTGTTCGCGAATGCTTTCCAGAATAGCCGTGACTGATTCGAAAGCGCCGAGCAAGTGTCCGCATTTGGATGCTCACAAGAAAGATTGGAACCACTATGACCCGATATGCTGTCGCGCTGATGGTTGCTGTCAGTAGCATCGCGGTCGTGGGTGGTTGTGCGCAACTGCAGACGCCAGCACTTGGGACTGGCCCAATCACGACGGGTGCAACGCCGCCCTCAAAAACTGCAACGCCGAAGCGGCTTCGTCCGGTTGTCGCCAATCGACCGGCCCGCATGTACGTGTTTGCAGGTTTCAAGGAGAAGGACTGCTCGCCCGTCCCAACGACGCTTGCGATCGCAACGCAGCCAGCTCAGGGCAAAGTTGAGTTCCGGAAGGGACAGACGACGACCGTGATGCAGAGCGCGAGCGGGAAATGCCTTGGGGCGAAGATCACCGGAACCGGTGTGTATTACACAGCGAACGCGGGGGCATCGGGCCCGGATACGTTTGCTGTCACGGCCACGACCGCAAGTGGCACCTCGTCGACGAAGACGTTCTCGCTAAACGTCACACCGTAAATGATCGGTTCTTGCGAGCGCATCGGCCCCGCAAAAGAGCGCCCCCGTACGCTCACGAACCGCCGCGACAAACGTGGTTAACCACCGCTTAGGCACTGTCCTGTAGGTTTCAAGGCTGTGTCCCGGGCAGCATGTCTTGCTCGTCCGGGTAAGTGGTTGCGCACGCTATCGGATCGATGATGTGCGCGCGTTTTTCGAGTTGCTGCGTTGGACCCGACCGACCCGAAATATAGGTCTTCTGGCGATCGTATTGAGCCGACGTTTGGTCTGGCCCTCAATCCGGCCCTCGATCCGGCGCAGCCCGCTGCAACGCGACCAAATCCGGCCCACGTAGACACGGGGCAGTTCGGACCTGTCCCCGCCGCCGGGACGTTGCAGGTGGTCGTGCAGCCGGCAACGTACGCGGCGAACCATCAGGCTCCGGTCGGCCAGACGGCACCCGTTCAAGGGGCGACTGCGGCATCGCAAACCGCAGCACCATATTATCAGCAAGCGCCGTCTCAGCAGCCAGCGGGGTCGCAGGAAACAGCATCACGGTCTTCTGCTGCCGAGCCGACACTTGATGCACCAAATTTGGATGCGTCGCAGCCTCAGACGGCAACGAAGACGTCCCGCTTTCGGGTTCGCGACCGCTTGTCTCCCCGCGGCCGTCGGATCTGGTTTGTTGTAAAAGGCGTTGGCGTTCTGGCTGCCGGCCTTGGGGCCCTCGTCGTTGCGCTCCTCGCCTATTACACCCTGACGGTGCCCAACCCGTATCACGGTGTCGCCAACCGTCAGGCGCCGATCATCCAAATTCTTGCGCGTGATGGATCGCTTATCGCCGAGCGCGGGCGGCCACATGATTACATTCCGCTTTCGCTTTTGCCGGTGCATGTGACGGGCGCGGTCATCGCAACAGAAGACCGGCGCTTTTATCGCCACTGGGGCGTGGACCCGGCGGGCATGGCGCGTGCGGCTTTCGCAAACCTTCGCGCTGGCCGCTTTGCCCAGGGTGGGTCCACGATCACGCAGCAGCTTGCAAAGAACCTCTTTCTGACCCACGAGCGCACGATCAGCCGGAAGCTCGAAGAGATCGTTCTCGCGTTCTGGCTTGAGCTTCGATTGAACAAGCGGCAAATCCTCGAACTCTATCTCAATCAGGTTTACTTCGGCGCCGGTGCCTACGGAATCGAGGCCGCAGCCCAGAAGTATTTCGGACGCTCCGCGCGCGGCCTGAGTGTTCGTGAGAGCGCTGTCATTGCAGGACTGCTTCAGGCGCCGTCGCGCTACTCGCCATTTCGCAGCCCGGAACTTGCAACCCGCCGCGGAGACGCTGTGTTGGTCAAGATGCGCGCGGCCGGTCAAATTGATGAGGCGACGCTTCGGATGGCGCGCGCGAGCCCGCTCCGGTTTCGTTCGAACGTGGAACCGAAGCGTGCAGACCCTCGGCTTGGGTATGCCATCGACTATGTGCTTGAGCGGATGCCTAGTCTGTCGGGCGTCGACAACGGGGTCATCATCGTTGAGACGACGATCGATGCGCGAATCCAACGCCACGCGCAAAGTGTGCTCGTTGACGTCTTGCGCGCGAACCGTCGTCGGCACCCGGGTGCGCAAGGTGCGGTTGTTCTCATGGACGGTGAGGGCGAGTTGCGCGCGATCGTCGGCGGAACGTCCTTCAAGAAAAGCCAGTTCAATCGCGCAACGAAGGCGAAGCGGCAGCCGGGTTCATCGTTCAAACCGTTTGTCTATTTGGCCGCGCTCAACGGCGGTCTGACCCCAGAGACGACCGTCTACGATCTGCCAATCAGCGTCGGTGACTGGTCGCCGCGGAATGCGACTGGGAAATACTCCGGCGCCATGACCTTGGAGCAAGGGCTTTCGCGTTCGGTCAACACGATCGCTGTTCGCTTGCAGCAGCAGATCGGGATCAGCACCGTTATTAATCTCGCGCGTCAGCTCGGCGTACAGTCAAAGATGCGGCGGAACCCGACACTGGCTCTTGGAACGTCTGAGGTCACGCCTCTCGAGATCACGGCGGCCTATGCGGCCCTCGCAAACGGTGGCCTCCGTGTCGAGCCACATGCCATTCGCCGGATCCGAACGCACTCTGGCCGCCTCCTTTATGCGCGGACGACGTCGCCGAACAACCGCGTCGTGGCCGGTGAGAAGATTGGACAAATCAATCGGATGCTTGCCAGCGCAGTGCGCAAAGGCACCGGCAAACGGGCGCGGCTGACCCGTCACATGGCAGCTGGCAAGACAGGGACCACACAGGACGGGCGCGATGCTTGGTTTGTCGGTTACACCCGCCAGCTCACCGCTGGAGTGTGGATCGGGGAGGACCGCGACGGTGGGCGACGGACAGCACTCAGCGGCGGTGATTTGCCAGCGATCATCTGGCGCCGAGTGATGCAACGGGCTCATGATGAACTTGCGCCGATGCCTTTGGCCTGGACAACGCAGGCCGTGTCGGTCGCGGCCCGGCCCGCAGCGGGCATGCCGCGAAAGCTCGGCACCTCAAGGTATATCGCGCGGCGCAAAGCTGGTGCGCCTGCGGCGCCAACACGGCGGCCAGCGCGACGTCTCGTCCAGCGGCCGAGGCTGCAGGGAAAAGAGCGCACCGCTCCTCAGACTGTCGCGCGCAGACCCATCGTTCGACCGCAACCGGCGCGGCCGAAACCGGTTGTTCGCCGGGCCGCTCCGGTCAAGCGGGTGGCACAACAAAAGCCGCGCGCGGCGACGCGAAAGCGTGTTGCGCGAGCTTCCAAAGCGCCGATCCAAAAGGTCCGACAGCTCCGGCGCCCGCCAAGCTTGTGGACAACGGGCCGTGACGCACGGGTTCAACCGCCGACGCCAACCCGTGCCGTGCGCGCACCGCGCAGAGCCGTTGTGCGTCGGAGCGCGCCGCCGAACGATCGGCTGACAACGGATTTCATCGAGCGGGCTTTAGCCGCGACCCAGCAGGAGTTGCAAACGACGGGACCTCGGTACGCAAGCAGGCCTGAGAGAGGTGCGCCCATCGGGTCAGCGCAACGCTTCGATCGCCGGTTTGATCCGAATGGTATCGAGCGGCGGCTGGCGCGCCCGCGCAGTCTTACGAGGCCGGAAAATCAGCGGCGCATGATGACCCTCGGCGGGCCGCAAAAATAGATCAATCGATGCGTTAAGCGGCAGCTTTTAACTCACGGCCGTGAACACCGTAGCGATGCAACTCGATACCGTAGAGATCGAGCCAGTTTTTCGCTTCTGCAAAGTCCGGGCATGTTTGAGCGCAAAGTGCCCAAAAGCGGGGGCCGTGGTTCATCTCGCGTAGGTGAGCCACCTCGTGGGCGGCGACATAGTCGAGGATGGCCGGTGGTGCTAAGATCAGTCGCCAGGAAAACGAGAGATTGCCGTTGCTAGAGCATGAGCCCCAACGGCTCACCTGATCGCGAATGGTAATGCGATTGTAAGAGCTGCGAAGCTGATGGGCGTGGATTTGGACCCGCGCGTCGAGATCGCGCCGCGCTTCACTGACCAACCACTCGCGGAGGCGACGCGGAGCATGCTCCGGGGCACCGAAGACTGTGAGTGTTGGCGCCGACGCGCAAGGCACGCCAACTTTCACAACGCCTTGGCCACGTTTCATTCCGCCGAAGATCACACGGTGTGGTGTGCCGCGCAGTGGGACGAGCGCGCCGTCGGCGAAGGGCTGCGGTTCGGGTAAACCGCCGAGGCGTTCCTGCACCCAGTCGAGATGGTTGCTCAGAAAGTCGCCCGCTTGTTTCAGATCGCATGTCATTGGCAGTGTCATGATGACGGTGCGTTGTGTGCGGCTCACGCGGAGCGTCATGCGCCGGGCTTGTGGATGGCGTCTGACCTCAACGGGTGCCGGAAGACCGGAGATCTCCAAGGCTTCCGTTCTCGGTTTCCGCGATGTCCGGTGCTGCCCCATTCCGTGCCCTCTAAATCAGTCGACAAAGGTCGCGGCTTCGTCGCGCCGCTCGTTTGTGTTTCAGGTCAACGCGTTCAGGGCCGCTCGCCCCACGAGCGCGCAACTGACACCACGCAATAAAACTGTCGATGATCCGCCAATGACGTCTTGCGATACCCCACGCAATGACGCCGCGAATCACGCTACCATCTGCATCGCTCGCACGTGATCTCTTTCAACGGTGAGATCATTTCCAAACTGGGCAGAGTGACAGTCCTGCCGCAGTGATGTTGATCAACAACGCTACGGGCTTGAGGCTTTCGATCCTGCGCTTATCCGGTGAACTTCTCTTTCAATGCCGCAGCGAGTTTTTCCGGCGTGATGCCGTGATTGAAATGACGGACATACGCGCCATCCGGTCCCATCAGGTAGAGAAAGAGAGAGTGGTCCATCGTGTAATCCACCTTCTCTTCGTCGGTGTAGGCCGTGCGTGCATAGACGCGATACGCGCGAATTGCGCCAGCAACCTGTTCGGCGGACCCGGACAGTCCGTGAATGCTCGCATGAAAACTGTCGAGGTAGATCTTCAGGACCTCCGGGGTGTCGCGTTCGGGATCGATCGTCACGAACAGCGTCTGATAGCGCGCAGCCATTGGCCCAAGCTGTTCGAGCGCTTCACTGATGACTTGAAGACCTGCCGGACAGAAATCCGGGCAGTGTGTGAAGCCGAAATAGACGAGCATGTGCTTGCCGCGGAAATCGGCGTCCGTGACCGTCTTGTTGTTCTGATCGACAAGCTCGAACGGTCCACCGATCAACGCGCGTCCCGTTGTAGCCGTCGGCAGACCGCTCAAGCTGCGGCCGGTTGAGACGAGGTACGCTGCGCCGAGCGCCAGGCCGGCGAGGCATGCGATGCTTGCTGTGAGGATCAGGCGGTTTGACATGGGCTCGATCGGT
>JBCBWG010000017.1:0-26878 GCA_039817205.1 Pseudomonadota bacterium | reverse complement strand
TCATTCGCGCGACGGCGTCGGCGGTTGAGGCGGAGACCGGTGCGACGCTTGATTACCAGGTCGGCACCATGGTTGAGCTGCCGCGCGAATGACGTTGGCAAGCACGTCGAACTCGTCGCGGAACGCAACGAGCGGGATCATGACTTCGGCTGTGACGCGCGAGCCCGTTGATCTCTCGGCTTCGACCGCCGCTTCGAAGATAGCTCGCGCCTGCATCTCGGTGATTTCCGGATAGCGGATCGCAAGGCGGCACCCACGGAACCCGAGCATCGGGTTGAACTCCGACAGCTCCGAAACACGTCGTTTCAGGCGATCAACCGTCATATCCAACGCCTTGGCGACGGTCTCCTGCTCGCCAGGCTCATGTGGGAGAAACTCATGCAGAGGCGGATCAAGCAAACGGATGGTGACGGGGAGACCTGCCATAATCTCGAAGAGCGATTTAAAGTCTGCGCGCTGCATCGGCAAAATTTTCGCCAGTGCCGACCGACGCCCGCCTTCTGTCTCGGAGCAAATCATCTCGCGCATGGCGAGGATGCGCTCTTCCTCGAAGAACATGTGTTCGGTCCGACAGAGCCCGATGCCTTCAGCGCCAAAATCACGCGCCTGTTGCGCATCGCGCGGCGTGTCGGCATTTGCCCGGACCTTCATGCGACGCGCGCGGTCAGCCCAACCCATGATGCTCGCAAAGTCACCGGAGAGCTCCGGTTGGTGCATCTTCACTTCGCCTCGCAGGACTTCGCCCATTGCCCCATCGATCGTGATGACGTCGCCCGCATTTAACGTGACGTCACCGACCATAAGCGTGCCAGCGTCGCCATCGATACGGAGACTGCCAGCCCCCGAGACGCACGGCCGTCCCATGCCCCGCGCAACGACCGCTGCGTGCGAGGTCATCCCTCCGCGCGCCGTCAGGATGCCAGCTGCAGCATGCATGCCGTTGATGTCTTCCGGGCTCGTCTCGACGCGCACCAGCACACAGGGCGTGCCAGCAGCTTTGGCGGCTTCAGCTGCGTCCGACGTGAAGACGATGACACCCGAGGCGGCCCCCGGTGAGGCCGGCAAGCCGCGCGCGATGACGTCCTTTTCGGCGTCCGGTGCAATCGTTGGATGGAGCAGCTGATCGAGCGCTGCCGCATCCACCCGAAGCACCGCCTCGTCCTCGCTGATGGCGCCCTCGCTTGCGAGGTCGACCGCAATCTTGAGCGCCGCCTGCGTGGTGCGCTTGCCGGACCGCGTTTGCAGCATCCAGAGCTTGCCATCCTGGATCGTGAACTCGATGTCCTGCATGTCGCGATAGTGCGTCTCGAGCTGCGCAAACACCGCCGCGAGTTGTTCATATGTGTCAGGCATTAAGGCTTCGAGCGAGGGCGCGTCTTCTCCCGCTGCAATCCGCGACTGCTCGGTCAGCGGTTGCGGCGTGCGAATACCGGCAACAACATCCTCGCCCTGGGCGTTGACCAGAAACTCGCCATAGATCTCGTTCTCACCCGTCGATGGATTGCGCGTGAACGCAACGCCCGTCGCGCTCGTCTCACCACGGTTGCCAAACACCATCGCTTGGACATTGACCGCCGTACCCCAGCTTTCCGGGATGTTGTTAAGCTGGCGATACGTATTCGCGCGCGGATTGCGCCACGAGCCGAACACCGCCGAGATCGCGCCCCAGAGCTGCTCTTTTGTGTCCTGCGGAAAGGGCTTATCGATCCGGCTTTCGACCGCCTGCTTGTATGCGCCAATGACGCTTTGCCAGTCCTCAGCAGTCAGGTCGGTATCGTTGATGTAACCGTTGTTCGTCTTGTGATCTTCGAGAATGTCTTCAAACGTGCCGTGCCCAACGCCGAGCACGACATCCGAGTACATCTGGATAAAGCGCCGGTAGCTGTCATAGGCAAACCGCTTGTCACCTGAGGCCGCGGCGAGACCTTCAACCGTTTCATCGTTCAGGCCGAGGTTGAGGATGGTGTCCATCATCCCCGGCATCGACGCCCTTGCGCCCGAGCGCACCGAGACCAGCAACGGGTTCGACGGATCGCCAAACTTTGCGCCGACGGCCGCCGACACAGCATCAAGCGCGGTGTCCACTTCGGCGCCAAGGCTGTCAGGATATTGCCGATCGTTTTCGTAATAGGCCGTGCAAAGTTCGGTCGTGATCGTGAAGCCTGGTGGCACCGGGAGGCCGAGCCCCGACATCTCGGCAAGATTAGCACCTTTGCCTCCGAGCAGGTTGCGCATTGAGGCGTCGCCATCGGTTTTATCGGCGCCAAAAATGTAGACCCATTTTGTCGAATTTGCCGTCATGCGCGAGGCGCTCCTCAGTCGATCATCACGTCCGTCGTTGGGTCAGCTACTCGGCCATTTACCGAGTGCCCGTCGACTGGCGCGACCCTGTAGCAAGACCGCCGCCGCGCTCCAAGAGCGCCAATGGGCGACACCGGATGGGGCTTTGGGCAAAGAACTGCAAAGGCTTGCTCAATCGCTGAGCGCAACGCATGCCCGTACTTGATGCTCGAATGGGATCAATGCTTTAGACACCAACGATCGATCCAGCCGTTCCTTTCCCCTTTTCCAACAAAGCGAACCCATGAGCGAAACCCAGCCAAACGTCCAACTGCCAGCCGTCCTCAAACACCTGGATGCAGACCGCGACGGGGCGCTCGAACGTCTCTTTGATCTCTTGAGGATCGACAGCATCTCAACCGATCCGGCCTATACAGAAAGCTGTTTGAAGGCGGCAGAGTGGTGCCGTGATCAGCTGACAGACATTGGTTTTGAAGCACGCGTTCAGCCGACGACCGGTCACCCGATGGTGGTGGCAACCGATCCAAGCCCCAAAGCGAAAGGCGTGCCGCACGTCCTTTTTTACGGCCACTACGACGTTCAACCGGCCGATCCACTGGAGCTCTGGACGTCGGGACCGTTTGAGCCGGTGATCAACACGGAGCGCGGCAACGGCAAAGTCATCGTCGCCCGCGGCGCTCAGGACAATAAAGGGCAACTGATGACGTTCTTCGAGGCGATGCGCGCCTGGAAAGCGGTCGCAGGCGAACTTCCGATCAAAATCACCGTGCTACTGGAAGGCGAAGAGGAATGTGGAAGCCAGAGCCTTCCAGGCTTCCTGAAATCGCACGGAAAAGAAGTCAAAGCGGACTTCGCGCTCGTCTGCGACACGGGGCAGTGGGACAAGTCCACCCCCGCCATCTCGACCATGCTGCGCGGGATGGGCGGCACGGAAATCGTTGTCACCGGGCCATCGCGCGATTTGCATTCCGGGCTCTATGGCGGCCCGGCCCTCAACCCCATTCGGGCGCTCACGCAGGCTCTTTCCGCTCTGCACGACAAGAACGGCAAAGTAAAAGTTCCAGACTTTTACGACGGCATTCAGAAGCCAAGTGCCAAACAGCTGAAACAATGGGCCGGGCTTGGCTTCAACGAGAAAGCGTTTCTCGGCGGCGTTGGACTGAAGACCTCGGCCGGTGAAGCAAAGTACTCGGTGCTGGAACAGCTTTGGGCGCGGCCGACTGTTGAGTTCAATGGCGTGTCCGGCGGATACCAAGGCGACGGCCTGAAGACGGTCATTCCATCGGAAGCATCGGCGAAGATCACCTGCCGCCTCGTTCCGGGGCAAGATCCGAAAGCCATCATGAAAAACCTGCAGGCGTTTCTGAAGGCGCAACTGCCGGCAGACTGCAAAGTTCGCTTCCAGCATACGCACGCGTCGGCTGCGATCTCATTTGACACCGACATGCCGTTCATCAAAGCGGCTGCGGAAGCGCTCAAGAACGAATGGGGCAAACCCGCCGCGTTGATGGGTATGGGCGGATCGGTGCCAATCGTCACGGATTTCAAGCAGAAGCTGAAGATGGACAGCCTCATGGTCGGGTTCGGGCTCGACGACGATCGCATCCACTCGCCGAACGAAAAATACAACCTGAAGAGCTTCCAGAAGGGCGCCCGGAGCTGGGCCCGAATACTTGCGGCCCTTTCGACGACGTAATTGCAGACCAGCACAAGCGCCCGGACGAGCCGCTTGGGCCCGGGATGACAGCGGCTAGGCCGTGATCAAAAACGAACGGGATGAGAATTGTGACGACGTTGACACCTCGGAAAGCGAAGCCTTTCGGTCCAGAATGGCGAGCCCGCCTGGCCTACCTATCGTTTGCGGTCGGACTGCTGGCCGCATCTCTGACGCCTGCATCTGCCAGAAGCCCGAACCGCGATGTCGCTGGGGTCTTTGACTACTATGCCCTCGTTCTGTCCTGGAGCCCCACCTACTGCGAGGAAGCCGGCGATGATCGTCGCGACCCGCAATGTCGCCCCCGACGAGAGCGTCCCTTTGCGTTCGTCCTCCATGGGCTCTGGCCGCAGTACGAAAAGGGCTACCCGAATTTCTGCCGCACGAGTCAACGGCCGTACGTGTCCGACGGCATCATCCGGGCGATGCTGCCGATTATGCCCGCGCGGGGCCTCATCATTCACCAATACAAGAAGCACGGCGTCTGCTCGGGGCTTAAGCCGTCGCGGTACTTCGGCGCTGCGAAAAAGCTGTATGAATTCATCAAGATCCCAGAGCGGTATGGCAATGCACGTGAGCCGCAAACCGTCACAGTGCAGGAACTGAAGCAGGATTTCGTCGCCGCCAACCGAGGTCTGAAACCGGACATGATCGGCGTCTCGTGCCGCCGCGGACGCGGCAACCAGCTGCGTGAAATCCGGATTTGCTTCACGCCGAAAGGACGCCTTCGGTCGTGTGGCCAAAACGAGCGGCAACGCAGGCTGTGTCGCGCAAAAAAGATGTACGTTCCACCGGTCCGCTATCGGCGCTGACCGGTCCGCAATCGGCGCTCAACAGCGCGCTATCGATGCATGGCGGCGGCGATTTTTTGCGGTTCGACCGGGTTGTCCACATTTTTGAGGCCGCCGTGCCCTTTAAAGGACGGCAAAGTTTTGCGCCGCGCTGCGACTCAAGGATGGCTGATCTCTCAGCACCGCTAGAGATCGCCCATGGCCACTTCCCCGCTCCACGCCCCAAAGCCTCCGACTGATACGGACGCCGCATCGGCGCACATCGCCGAACCACCGCGCCGTCGTTGGCTCTTGCCATCGTTCATTGGCTTCGTTGCAGGTGTCGCTGTTTCGCAAGCGTTTGGCTTCTGGACGTTTCTCTCAGCACTCGTACATGGCCTGCCTCTACCAGAAGCAAACCTGACGACCGCGTTGAGCAAAACGCTCAACCCAACGGGTTACGAGCGTGTGGCCGCTCGCTGGGAGAGCAACGTTGATGGCTCATCAGCGAAGCGCTGCATTGATCTCATTCGACCCGTTTCGGGCGGCCCAATCGAGACCGTCAACTGCCCTGACCTTCACTTCGCTGACCTGAAGCGCATCCCAGGTGTTGCGCCACGTAATCATCGCTTGGCTCTTTCGGCTCCTCTCTTGAGTACAACCACACCTCAGCGCAAAGCACCCGTTGCCGGATGGGCTGCGCGTATTGGTGACGGCACATCTCCGAAGGCCGGAAAAAGTGCGCAAGCGTCAGACGGCGACACCAACACTCCAGCGTCAAACCAAGAACCAAATTTATCGTCTGGTTGGGCAACAACCGCGACGTCAGACAACTAGCGCGTTGGCGTTTGCGATTAGTTAAAAAATGGTGAACAACGCCTGGACAACCTGTGGGTAACTGCTTAACTTTCCCGCATGGCGTACACGGAGTGTCTATTTATGCGGCGTTTTCTGGCTGGATTGGAGTGGGCGACACAGCCCCCACCGCCAATGGAACCGGTGGCCACGCGGGTTGCTGTTTCTCTCGTAGACCACGAAACCTGTGTGCTCTGCGGTAGCAAGACGAACATCAACGTCTACGAACCTATCGAGCAGCGCGCCCATTATGTCTCCGGCGTCGGCCAGCTGTGCAGCAATTGCGGTCCCCTCAACTGCAACGACGACGACTTCTAAGCGGGGCGGAGCGGGTCCAGGCATCACGCCGATTGGTACTCGTGCGATGATTGTTTCTTTAATCAACACCCAACGCTTGTTCCACGGCTGCGCGAAGGCGCCGCCGCGAATATGGTATGTTGGCCCGGGCGACCGGCTCAAAAAGGGGCGGTCGGCCGAACGCGCCCTGACGCTAAAAGAGGCTCGACCACCATGGCGAATTCCGTTGTCCCCGTTCTAGGCCGCCGCAGCACGAAGGCTGCAGCCACGATTTCTGACGAAATCGACTTCGAAATCTTCGGCCAGGAAATGCAGTACGTCGAGATTGAACTCGACCCGGGCGAAAGCGCGATCGCAGAAGCCGGCTCGATGATGTTCAAGCATCCAGCAATTCACATGGACACGGTGTTCGGCGACGGTTCGCAGCCCAAAGCCGGGTTCTTCAGCTCGATCGCGTCTGCGGGCAAACGGCTTTTGACCGGCGAGAGCTTGTTCATGACCGTGTTCACGCACACGGGCCAGGACAAAGCCCGCGTCGCATTCGCTTCGCCGTACCCAGGTACCATTCTCGCGTTCAAGCTTGCCGACATTGGCGGGCAGCTGATCGCGCAGAAAGACGCTTTTCTTTGCGCCGCCAAGGGTGTGTCGGTCGGCATCCATTTCCAGCGCAAGATCATGACCGGCCTGTTCGGCGGCGAAGGCTTCATTATGCAGAAGCTGGAAGGCGACGGCTTTGCGTTCGTGCACTGCGGCGGATGCGTCGTTGAGCGGACGCTTGAGGCTGGCGAAGTGCTCCATGTCGACACAGGATGCGTTGCAGCAATGACCTCCGACGTGGATTTCGACATCGAGCGGGCGGGCTCAGTAAAGTCGATGATCTTTGGCGGAGAGGGCGTTTTCTTTGCGCGACTTGAGGGTCCTGGCACGGTATGGCTTCAGAGCCTGCCATTCTCACGCCTTGCCGGTCGCGTGCTCGCCAACGGTGGTCCGACCGGGGGAACGGGCGAAGGGTCTGTGCTCGGCGGGCTCGGCGACATGTTCGATGGCGACAACTGATCATGGCGGCGACACCAACAGCTGAGCATCGTGGCGTTGCCCTCGTGACGGGCGCTGCGAAACGCATCGGTCGCGTCATCGCGCTACGACTGGCCCGACACGGATATGACGTCGCAATCCACTATAATGGCTCAGCTGAAGACGCCGACAACGTGTGTGCTGAGATCAGAGCGCTTGGGCGTAACAGCGCTTGCTTTTCCGCGGACCTTGCGGATCGGTCAGCGGTTGATCGGTTGCTGCCCGCCTGCGCGAGCAGCCTCGGCGCACCATCCTGTCTGATCAATAACGCCTCGCTGTTTGTGTTCGACGACCCGGCCACGATGACTTCTGAGAGTTGGGACCGGCATCTCGCAATCAACCTGACAGCTCCGGTCTCGCTTGCGCAGCAGTTCGCCAAGCTGCATGAGGCGGACCGCGCCGCATCCATCATCAACATTATCGACCAGCGTGTGCTCCGACCGACGCCTGAATTCTTCTCTTACGCGATCTCAAAAGCAGCTCTCTGGGATGCGACCCGCATGCTCGCGCAAGCGTTTGCTCCAACCGTCCGGGTCAATGCCATTGGGCCTGGGCCTGTCCTCGCTAATATCCACCAAAGTCCAGACGATTTCGCAGCGGAAGCGGCAAGTACACTGCTGGGCCGTCAAACCGATCCGACAGAAATAGCTGACGCGGTCTGCTTCATTCTTGACGCCCCGGCGATGACCGGCCAGATGATCGCGCTCGACAGCGGACAGCACTTAAGTTGGTCGAGCGAACTGGGTTTGGCGGAGCGCTCCGACGAGTCGCGCTGAACGGCTTTGATGCGATGTCTCCGGGTCGTGCCAACGATTTGGAATAGCCTTGCGAATGGATGGTCCGGACCATGGATGGCAATGAGCCGCTTCTGACTGCGGTGACCGCGGACGCAATTGCCGAGGCCGCGCCGGCACCGGAGGCTGCGAGGGCGAGACAACAGACCCGCCGCGTGTTTGTCCGCGACTTGGAAGTCCTGACGTCCGTCGGTGTCTACGAACATGAGCATCGCTATCTGCAGCGCGTTACCGTCTCGCTCTCACTTGATGTTGCTGACGACTACGACGGCCGCTCCGACGACATCGCACACGTCTACGATTACGACGAAGCAATTGGTGCGGTGCGGACCGTCTTGGATGACGGGCATCTCAATCTGATCGAGACGGCCGCCGAGCGCATTGCGGAGCACTGCCTCACAAATCGATCCGTGAAACAGGTCACTGTTCGCATCGAAAAGCCGGATGTGGTGACGGGCTGCCAAGCCGTCGGGATCGAGATCTCACGTGGTGGACGCTAGTCCATTGACCTCACGACGCGCAGCGACCCCGGTGGAGCGGCGCTCACGCTCGGCCGCTTGTAGCCTTGAATGTGTTCTCACCACAACCTGACACTTACCGGTTGGCGGACTGCACATCGCGCGGCGCCCTCTGTTCGCAACTGCGGCCTGCAATCATGGAAACGCGGCAAAGATCTGCCTCACTTTTGCACGTGGATTGCCATGAAATTTCCATGAACCAACCGGCACGCGAACCAAGTCCTGCCGCGATTTCATGGGCACTGTTCGGCTTGGGGGTCGTGCCGCAATTCCACTGACCGAGACGATCGTAAGTCGAGCATCTTTTGCATCGGCGAACGACCGCACCTGTTCGGTCGCACATTGCGACACAGCCGAATGATCTGATGGCTGGCTGGGCCAAACATCCTCAAGAGTTTTGAAACTCGGCGAGTTTCCCAGCCTGTTTGTAAGTGTCGCAGTAACGTCTCGTTAACGTTGTCCGGTTAGGAACGGTTAACGCGTCCGAGTTTGGTCATTGCGACCGTCGTTCGAGAGTACGGGTGGGTTTTATGTTCCAGCGCATTGTCGCGTCCGCAGTTGCGATTGGCGTCGTCGGCTTGTCAGCCAATACTGCTCAAGCAGCACGCCTTCCGGAGATCCAGGCATCTCCGTCGAATTTAGCGCCACAGTGCGCCACACCGGGCCGGCTCATGGCCCTGGTCCGCACCAAAAACCGCCGCGTCCAGCGCAAGTTTCAAGATATCTCGCTTCATTATATGCGCATCGGCCAAGAGCTCGGCGTTCGCTGGGACTACGCGTTCTATCAAATGCTCGTTGAGACCGGCTTCCTGACCTACACAGGCGATGTCAACGCGCGGCAAAACAACTTCGCTGGCATTGGCGCGACAGGCGGTGGTGTTCCGGGCGAAAGTTTCCCGACCGTTGCGGAAGGCGTTCGTGCGCACATCCAGCACCTCATGCTGTACGCTGGTATGCCCATCGACAACCCCGTCGCTGAACGCACACGGAAGGTACAGTCGTGGGGCATCCTCACGCCTTGGAGAAACTCACTCGGCGGCCCGGTTCGCTTCGACCAGATGACGTCGAAGTGGGCGCCCGGCGATCGTGGCTATCCGCGCGACCTCAAATCGGTTGCCGATCGCTTTATGCGCACCATCTGCCGCGGCCCCGATCCGCAACCAGAGCTGATCGCCGGCATTCGGGATGGTTCACAGCCTAACCCATCGGCCACGAGGCAAACCGCTCAGGCGGCCCCAGCCGCAACGCTCCGCCCAAACACGCAGACCCGGAGTTCCCTCGGCGCACCGCTGCCAGACCAGAACACGCGTCGCCAAAGCCTGACCGGCTCGGGCAATGGTTCGGTTGCTGTCATCAACGGCGGTCAGTCAGCTCCCGCGACAAGCACACAGCAAGCGACGCAAACGCAATCGGGCGGCACCAACGTCGGTCGGTTCGCAAGCAACCTTCTCGCAGCGATCACGCCCGGACAGGTCCGCAAGCCCTCCGCCCGCGATCCAAAGTCCTGTCGCGTTTGGACCGCGAGCTACGGTGGCCAGCGCGCTCTCATCATCAAATCGGTGAGCGCAACGCACGTGAATTACACCGTTCTTGATGTCAACCAAGGCCGCGAAAAGCGGGAAGCTGACGCCTACATTGCAGCTTACGCGAAAGGCGGCACGACGATCGCAGAGTTCGGAGACCCTCAAGCGGCTCTCACGAAAGCGTTCAAGCTCTGCCCAACTGGCAACAAAGCGTCTTGATCGCAGATCGCACTTCTTCAACCACCGCTCTGTTTCGAGAAGGCCTGCTTTTGCGGGCCTTTTCATATGTTTCGGTCGTTACACGGTCCGTTGACAAATTCAGGCCACGCGCGAGCCATCGTTTCGCGCTTTCCGTCATCAACACGGGACTAATGTCGACATCAAAACACGTCGCATCGGGGTTGATTTTAGAATGGGGCGAGCGGGGCAAACGCACATGTTTCTGAAGTGGGCCGCAAACGGTCAACAACCGCTCCATACGAACGCACGGACACGTCGCCACCGAGCTGCCGCGCTCGTTGTCACCGCGTGTTTGAGCGTCTTAACCGCGACGACGGCGATTGCACGCGAAGTCCCGCCGCCGATCCGTACGAGCCCGACGAACCAGGTCCCCACTTGCGTGACGCCGGAACGGCTGACGGCATTCATGAAGACGCGCAACCGACGCCTGATTAAGCGCTTCAACCGGATTGCTTGGTGGTATCAGAAGCATGGCAACGACTGGAGCGTTCGCTGGGATTACGCGTTTTTCCAGATGCTGCTTGAGACCAACTTCTTGTCCTATCGGCGCCCGAACGGGAAATGGGGCGACGTCAATCCCCGGCAGAACAATTTCGCCGGTCTTGGTACAACGGGCGGAGGTGTCCCAGGTGACAGCTACCCGAACGTTTCAACCGGAGTTCTGGCTCAAATCCAGCACCTCGTCGTCTACTCAGGCGAACGCATTCCAAGACCCGTCGGGCCGCGCACGCGCCTGAAGCAGGATGTGATCCTTAAGCTCAGCGCGCCAGTGGCAGCGCGTCGTCCCGTAACGTTTCAGGACCTGTCCGGCCGCTGGGCCGTCGACAAAAAATACGGGCGCTCGATGGCGTGGGTCGCGACCTTGTTTGCCAAGCGATATTGCCCGGGCGGGCTGAAGCAGCCAGCGCGATCAGCTCGGCGCAGCGCACCAACGCGCAGCACAACGCAAGCCGCCGCACCTGCTCAGCAACGCCAGCGCGCAGCGGCTGCGGTTCCGTCACTGCGTCCGATCACAAGCGGCTGCCGGGTGGTCATGGCCTCGTTCGGCGGAACGCAAACGGTGCTCATCAAGGACGTCGCCGCTGGCCAAACAACGCTGACCGCTCTGGACGTTGATCCAGCCCAAGCCGACGCGATGACGGACGGTTTCATCGCGCAATACGCGAAAGGCGGCAAACCAATCGCAACCTACAAAAGCCGCGCCGAAGCCCTCAGCGAAGCCTTCCGGCTTTGCCCGAGCGCGGCGGCTCCACGCAGTCAGGGTTAGGCGGGCTGGTCATTCTGGCAGGGGCTGCTATGCGCGGTGATTACACGAGTTCTCCACGCAGGAGCTTCGGGACATCGCCAGTCAATCCGGCAGCCTCGTTGACAAGCCGCTGTTTCACGCCCGGCATCCGGTCAATGAACCCAAGCCCAAAATCGCGGGCAGATCGGAGTAGCCCATTGTCGTTCGAGAACAATCGGTTCAAACCCGCGAACGTCATCGCAGACATCGCGGCGTCAAAACGGCGCCAACGCTGGTAGCGCTCCAGACCGGTCGCATCACCCGGATCGAGACCGACGCGCATGCCGTCGACAACACACTCCGTCAGCGCTGCGATATCGCGGATCGCCAGATTGAGCCCCTGCCCCGCGATCGGATGCACGGCGTGCGCCGCGTCACCAATCAACGCCAAGCGCGGCGCAATCATTTCATGCGCCAGCTGCGTTCGCAGAGGAAACGTCGTCCGTCCACTCTCAAGCGTGATTTCACCCAACTGACCGCCGAACCGCCGCTCAAGTTCGTGGTGAAACCCGTGGTCATCAAGCGCCACGATCCGTGCTGCTTCGCGCGCGCGCTCACTCCAGGTCACGCAACTTTTGTTTCCCGTGAGTGGCAGGATGGCAAAGGGACCGCCCGGCAGAAAATGCTGAACCGCAACGCCATCGTGCGGAAGCGAGTGACTGACCACGGTAACGATCGCGCACTGACGATGATCGCGAACGACAGTTCGAATGTTGGCCGCGCGTCGGAGGCTGGATCGCGCCCCATCCGCTGCGATGACCAGCGGCGCTGTGATGGTCCCGGCATCTGTCTCCAGTCGGCAGCCGCCGGTGTCAACGTCAACCGCTTGAATGCGCGCAACGATCCGCGTCACGGACCGCACCTGAGAAATCGCATCCAGGACAGCTGCGCCCATCAGAGCATTTGGTACAATGTAAGAGCCGGGGACGAGATCCTCGCTGAACGGATCTTCGACCCGGTTGTCGTACTCCATCCTTGGGATGCGCACGGGGCTCTCAAGAGCCGTGTCAGTCAACGCGATGCGCGAAATCGGCTGCGCATGCTGCGCGATCGCAGACCAAACGCCAACCGCATCCAAAAGCGCTTTTGAGCCGGCTGCAATCGACGAGCAGCGGGGATCTTCCCGGAGCGTTGGGACGCGTTTCTTGGCCGACGATTGCGCCCCCGAAGTTGGATCGACAATCGCAATATCAGCGTCCGTCCCAAGCGATCCCGACAAGGCCAGCGCCATCAAGTTGCCAGCCAAACCGCCGCCACCGATGACAATGTCGAAACGCTTGGGCGGGACCAAACCACTTTGTTCAGTTGCATCGCCCATTGTATTTGGGTGATCCGGGGCTTCTGTCATCGTGACTTCCGATTTACGAGGGAACATCGCGCAGGCGCGGTCGGTGCAGTCTATAACACGTCAGGCGTTCGCGTTTTGATGAACTGTCGCAGCCGAGGACCGTTGAACGCGTGACCCGAAATGGCGACGGTCCATTCCAGATGCGTTTCACCGCGACGACCAAACTCTTCCCAACGAGGACCCGGCACATGTCAAAGACGTCGAAAGAGCGCGCGCCGCTCGACGGCCTGATCGAGCTCCTCGACCTTGAGCAGCTTGAGCAGAACTTATTCCGGGCGACCAACCAGGTCACCGGCTGGCAACGCGTTTACGGCGGGCAAGTCATCGGTCAGGCACTCGTCGCTGCCGTCCGCACGGTCGATCCGGACCGCCGCTTCGCACATTCGATGCACTGCTATTTCCTGCTTGGCGGCGATCCGAAAGCGCCGATCATTTACGATGTCGAGCGCATCCGCGATGGCGGTAGCTTCACAACGCGGACCGTGAAAGCGATCCAACACGGCCGACCAATTTTCACGATGACGGCGTCGTTCCACAAGCAGGAGCCAGGCATCTCGCATCAGGATGAGATGCCAGAGGTTCCACCACCGGAAGAGCTGCCTCCGCAATCGGAGTTGATCAAAGCCATCGCGAGCGAACTACCGGACAACATGAGGGGGTATCTGGCTCGCGAGCGACCCATCGAGATGCGGCCCGTGGACGTGACGCGCTACAAAACCCGCGAGAAGATGCCAGCCCGTCAGGCGACGTGGATGAAGCCGAACGGCACGATGCCAGATGACCCGCAACTCCATCAGTGCGTGTTGGCTTACGCGTCGGATTTTACACTGCTCGACACAGCCCTCATCGCGCATGGCAAGCTCATATTCGATACCGATATTCAGCTCGCATCGCTCGACCACGCCATGTGGTTGCACCGCCCGTTCCGCATGGACGATTGGCTGCTTTACGTCCAAGACAGCCCGAGCGCCAACGGAGCGCGGGCCTACTGCCGCGGCAGCGTCTTCACACGCGACGGCGTGCTCGTCGCATCAACCACGCAAGAGGGCCTGACCCGCCCCCGCGCAACGGATTACATATTGAAGTAGCGCGCTCGCAAGCCGAAGACGTGCTTCTATCAAACGTACGGCCTCGCAGAGCTGAACGACGGCCACGGCGCCATGTATTTGACGACCGCGAATTTGGTCTGAAGGCTGCCTCGCGACGACGCCCCCACTTAGCCCGCCAACGGCAATTCGCTTCGAGCGCAATCTCAAACGTCTTTCATGAGTCGCAACGCGTCGTAGATGGCGGCGTGCGTGTTGCGCGAAGCTACGGCGTCGCCGATCCGAAAGACTTGGAACGTGCCACCGGAGTTGGTCGCAAGCGTCTGTGGTTGCCCGTGCTTCAGCGCCACGTAGTCCATGGCGCCAAGGTTTCGCGATTGCGGCTTGAGTTCGAGATAGAGATCATCAAGCGGTAACGTGCCATGCTCAACGACGACCTGATCGACCGCGCGCTCCTCGGTCCGATCCGCATAATCCGTGCCGACCGTCGCGCGGAGCTGATTGCCGTCACGCGCAACGGATTTGAGACGCGTGTTGATTGTGATGCGTGCGCCAGCTTTGGCGAACACGCGCGCGTAAGCTGCGTGGTTGAGCCCGCCAATATCGGCTGCAAAGAAACGTTCAGGGGTCACGATCTCAAGTTCGGCGCCAGAATTTGCTATGAACTCGGCGGCCGCGAGGCCCGGATGCTGCGCGTTATCATCGAACAGTAAAACGCGATCGCCGGGCTTCACATCGCCTGACAGAATATCCCAGCTTGAGACCACCAGTTCGTTGCCAGCATCCAAAATGTCGGTGTTTGGCAGTCCACCGGTCGCAACAATCACAACGTCTGGATCAAGGGCCAAAACATCGTTGGCGTCGGCAAACGTATTAAAGCGCATTTCGACGCCGAGGTCCTCGCAGCGGGCGACGCGCCAATCAACGATACCGATCATCTCCCGACGCCGTGGCACGCGCGCTTGCAGGCGCACCTGTCCGCCGGCCTCGCTCGCCGCCTCAAAGAGCGTCACGTTATGGCCGCGCGACGCCGCAACCCGTGCTGCTTCTAATCCAGCAGGCCCAGCGCCAACGATGACCACGCGGCGCTTCGGGCCGTCGGTCGGACGAATGATATGAGGCATGGTCGCCTCACGCCCCGTCGCCGGGTTGTGAATGCAGAGCGCTTCGTGGCCCTCATAAATGCGGTCCAGGCAGTAGGTTGCGCCGACGCAGGGCCGTATTTCCTCTTCGCGACCGGCTGCAATCAGCCGACCGATATGAGGCTCTGCGATGTGCGCCCGCGTCATGCCGACGAGATCGAGCCGGCCTTCCGCGACAGCGTGTCGAGCGGTTGCAACGTCGTTGATGCGCGCTGCGTGAAAAACGGGAAACTTGGTTTGCGCGCGCACGTCACCACAAAAGTCCAGATGAGGGCCCGCCGCCATGCCCTGGATCGGGATGACGTTGGTGAGCGCCGCATCGCTGTCGATATGGCCGCGGATGAGGTTGAGGAAGTCAACATGTCCAGTGGCGATCAGCCGTCGGGCAATGGCAAGCCCTTCTTCGCGCGAGATGCCTTTGTCCCAGTCCTCATCGGCGACCATGCGTAAGCCGACGATAAAGTCAGGCCCCACTCGCTCGCGGATCGCTTCGATGACGCGAAACGAAAAGCGCAAGCGATTGTCGAGCGAACCGCCATACTCATCGTCACGCGCATTCGTTGCCGGAGACCAAAACTGATCGAGCAAATGCCCGTAGGCTTCGAGTTCGATCCCGTCGAGACCACCCGCTTTCATGCGTTCGGCTGCGTCCGCATAGTCTGAAACGATACGGTCCAAATCCCAGTCTTCAGCCTCTTTTGGAAACGCACGGTGTGCGGGCTCGCGGATTGGCGACGGTGCCAATACGGGAAACCAATCGGCTTTGTTCCAGTTTGTCCGGCGACCGAGATGCGTGATCTGCATCATGATCGCAGCACCATGCTCGTGCACGCCGTCGGCAAGCTCGCGAAGCCACGGCACGATCTCATCTCGATACGCATGAAGGTTGCCAAACGCCGGCGGCGAATCCGCTGACACGATCGCAGACCCAGCCGTCATGGTGAGGCCGATACCACCCTTGGCTTTCTCGGCGTGGTAGAGCCGATAACGCTCCTTTGGGAGACCATCGTCGGAGTAAGCGGGTTCGTGCGCCGTCGACATCAATCGGTTGCGCAGCGTGAGATGCTTGAGCTGATACGGCTGCAAAAGCGGGTCGGCGGACGGCGTCATGTTTGGCTCCTCAGGTCCGGTCGCAGCAAGCGTCCACCACGCTCAGTTCAAGGGCAAGCGAACGAAGCGGCCCGGTTTATCCGGATGGCTGAAATGGCTGATCGGTCCATGCTCGCGAAAGTGTGCCGAACAGTTCGCCATGGCCGACGGATCAAGCGCAACGCCCAGGCCCGGACCATCCGGCACTTTCACGACGTTATTGGTCTGTCGGAACGGGCCCTCTTTGATGACGTCGCCAACCTGCCAACGGAACAACGATTGCGCAGGCTCGGTGATGTGCGGGTGCGCAGCGGTGAGGTGCAGGTAAGCCGCCGTCATGATCCCAAGATCGTTCGAGTAGCACCAGAAGCCTTTGCCCATTGCCTCGCAGGCATCAACAAACTTGATCGCTTTTGCAAGGCCGCCAAGTGCTGCGAGATTGCAGACAAAATGATCCGGCGCGCCAAGTTGCACCGCGCGCCGAAGATCGGGGACGTGGGTCGAAAACGGTATGAAAGTGTGTCGGCGAAGCTCGGCCATTTCCTCAAACGTCGCGACCGGGTCTTCGTAGTTTCGGATGTTCAGTGGTTCCAGTTCGCGAAGCAGCCAGCGCGCCGTCGTCAGCGAATACTGCATGTTGCTGTCGAGGCGGATCATATCGCGATCGCCAAGTGCCGAGCGGAGCGCGCGGACCGTCTCGAGCTCAAGATGAGGATCGCCGAGGATCAGTTTGCCTTCGAAGTATGTCGACCCGTGCTCTTCGCGCATCTTGAGACAGTAGTCGACGATTGCCTCAGGGCTCATTTCTCCTCCCGCATCACCGTTTTTCGGGCGGAACGAGAAGTACTCGGTAAACGGGATTTCGGTGCGAACGGCGCCTCCGAGCAACTTGTAAATCGGCATGTCAAAGACTTTGCCGCGGATGTCCCAGAGCGCGATCTCAACGGCGCCGAATGCAACGCTTGCAGCGTTCTCGCCGGTGTTGGCTGTGATCTGGTACGGCGGCACGCATCGGCTTTCGCAGTCGGCCAAGTCGAGCGGGTCAGCGCCAATGAGAGCCGGAGCGATTTCTTTCTCAATCACCTCGCCGAAGTGCCACCACGGCGCTTCGCCGAGACCGACGACACCGTCATCCGTTTCAACCTCGATGATTGATTTGGACGCGCCACCGTAGAGCCCCGCGGTCCACCAGAACGGGGCATCGAACGGCACATTGACGTGCGTAACGCGGATGTTGGTGATCTTCATATTCCGTCCCCAATCGCCAAACCGACTCAGTGCCACGCGTCCGGCACTGCTGATTTTTTCTGAGCGACGAACGCCTCAAGAGCTTCGTTGACGCCTTCGTCAAGCTTCGGTGGCACGTAGTCAGCGAGCATCTGTTTCCAGCGGGTGTTCGCGCGCGTCATCATGTCGGTCGACCCTTCCGCCTCCCATTGCTCGAACGGTTTGTTGTCCGCGAGATCGGAGTCCCAGAACGCCGTCGTGTAGTTCGCCATTGTGTGGGCTGAACCGAAGAAGTGGTTGCCGGGCCCGACCTCCGCAAAGGCATCGACCGCGAGCCCGTTGTCACTGACATCAATGCCACCAAGGAACGTGTGCATCGCTCCGCAGATATCGGCATCGATGACGAACTGCTCGTAGCTCATCGACAAAAGTCCATCGAGGAAGCCTGCCGAGTGCAGAATGAAGTTTGCGCCACAGTTCACCGCCGACAGCATCGACATCGTACTTTCGATGCCCGCCTGCTGGTCTGGCAACTTCGAAGTTGAAAAGGCACCAGCGCACCGCAGCGGAAGGCCAAGCCGCCGCGCAAGTTGGCCGACAACGAGCGACCCCAACGCTGGCTCGGGCGTGCCGAATGTGGGCGACCCTGATCGCAGCGACATCGACGACAGGAAGTTGCCGTAGATGACCGGCGCACCGGGCCGCGTGAGTTGGGTCAACGCGCAGCCAACCATCGTCTCAGCGTGGGCCTGAGCAATGGCGCCAGCCGTCGTCACAGGACCCATAGCGCCGCCGAGAATGAACGGCACAATGATCGCCGCCTGATTGGCGCGCGCATACGCTCGGATCGCGCTGGTCATCGCGCCATCCCAAACAAGCGGCGAGTTCACGTTCACGTTGCCGAGGATGACGCAGTTCTGGTCAACGAACTCCTTGCCCCAAACGAGGCGGCACATCTCAATACTGTCGTCGGCGCGATCTTCAGCGGTGATCGAGCCCATAATGGCTTTGTCGGAATAGCGTAGATGCGCATAAACCATGTCGAGGTGGCGTTTGTTCACCGGGACATCGACCGGTTCGCAGATCGTACCGCCCGAGTGGTGCAGCCACGGCGACGCGTAGGCCAAGCGGATAAAATTCTCAAAATCGTCGAGCGTGCCATAGCGGCGGCCTCGGTCGAGATCCATGACAAACGGTGAACCATAGGCGGGCGCAAACACGACGTTATCGCCGCCAATCTCTACATTTCGATCCGGGTTGCGGGCCTGCTGCGTGAAGACGGTCGGGGCGGTTTTCAGAATTTCGCGCAAGTGCCCGGGATCGAAGCGCACCGTAACCCCGTCGACGTGCGCGCCAGACTTTCGAAACAGTTCAAGCGCAATCGGATCATTGCGCACTTCAATGCCGACGGTCGCGAGAATACGATCAGCCATGGCCTCAAGCCGGGCGAGCCCATCTTCGGTCAGGATTTCGTGCGGCGGTGTCCGACGCCGGACAAATGGGGGAGCGGACGGGCCTCGACTTTCGGCCGCCCGTCGCCGCGTCCGGCCGCGGCGGGTGGGTGCGATGCCGGTTTCGATACCTGTCATGCCGCGCTCTCTCGTTCCGTGTTGCCGACAATCCGAACGGGTCGGTCAGCTTCATATAGTGCCATCGCTGGGTCGAAGTGTCTGTCGACAAACGGACTTCGAGTGACGGAGCCGAGATAAAACTCTCTGCCTGTTTTTTCGGCATATTTCAGATTTTGCATAATATTTCGCCGCTTTTCGGACTCAGTCGACCTGCTGAGAAAACGAGCAAAATCCGAATTATTTAAATTTTTTCAGCGTCTTAGGTCTTTATCTCGGAGTTGGCACGTATCTTGATAAGGTCAACGCGCGTTAACGGTCGCCACGTCGAGCCGATCGTTGCGGTCGTCGTCGGGGTGCACCGGCGTTCGGCAGTTTTGTTAAACCGATGGGGTGCACGCATGAAACTCGTCACCGCGATCATCAAGCCATTCAAACTCGAGGAAGTCCGCCAAGGTCTCACCTCGCTCGGCATTGAAGGCATGACGGTCACCGAAGTGAAGGGCTACGGCCGCCAGAAAGGCCACACGGAAATCTACCGCGGCGCTGAGTACGCGGTCAGCTTTCTTCCCAAGTTGAAAATCGAAGTCGTGGTCGACACCGCCGACGCTGAGAAGGCGGTCGAGGCGATTTCGAAAGCTGCCAAAACCGGTCAGATCGGCGACGGCAAGATTTTTGTGTCCAGCATCGACAACACCGTCCGCATCCGGACCGGTGAAACTGATGCAGCAGCGCTTTAAGACGTGAGAGGGGATATCGAAGTGAACGTAAACTTGACACGCGGATTAGCGGTCAGCCTGGCAGCAGGCGCGCTAATGACCGTCGCAACCGGGGCAGCCGTCGCTCAAGACGCGGCCGTAACGGTTGAGACGGCGCAGAAAGAATATCAGTACGTCCTCAACACGTTGCTGTTCCTCGTCGGCGGCTTCCTGGTGATGTGGATGGCCGCTGGTTTCGCAATGCTCGAAGCCGGCATGGTGCGCACCAAAAACGTCGCTATGCAGTGCACGAAGAACATTTCGCTCTACTCCGTGGCGGGCCTGATGTTCTGGATCGTCGGCTACAACATGGCCTATCCAGGCGATGCGTCGCTGATTGCTGAATACATCGGCAACCCAATGCCCGTGACCATGCCGGATCCGGCCAAGGACACAGCAAACGCCTACTCCACAGGCTCCGACTGGTTCTTCCAGATGGTGTTTTGTGCGACCGCTGCTTCGATCGTTTCGGGCACCGTTGCTGAGCGCATCAAGCTCTGGCCGTTCCTGATCTTCGTCGCCGTCCTGACGGGCTTCATCTATCCGACCGTCGCCTACTGGGAATGGGGCACGGGTTGGCTTGACGACATGGGCTTCTCTGACTTTGCTGGTTCGACGCTGGTCCACTCGACCGGTGGCTGGGCAGCGCTCGTCGGTGCGATCCTGATCGGCGCACGTCGCGGCAAGTATGGACCGAACGGCGAAGTCAATCCGATGCCAGGCTCGAACATGGCGCTCGCCACGCTCGGCACCTTCATTCTGTGGCTCGGTTGGTTTGGCTTCAACGGCGCATCTCAGCTGGCCATGGGCACGATCTCTGACGCATCGTCTGTGTCCAAGATCTTCGTCAATACGAACCTTGCCGCTGCCGGTGGCGTGCTCGCAGCGATCATCCTGAACCAAGTGTTCTACGGCAAAGTCGATCTGACGATGGCCTTGAACGGTGCCCTTGCCGGCCTCGTTGCGATCACAGCTGAGCCGCTCACGCCAGCTATCTGGCAAGCCGTTGTGATCGGTGCTGTCGGTGGGATCATCGTGGTCTTCACGGTGCCATTGCTTGACAAAATGAAGATCGACGACGTGGTCGGTGCCATTCCGGTTCACTTGTTTGCCGGGATATTTGGCACGCTCGTGGTCGCTTGGACCAACTCGGATGCGAGCCTTATCACGCAGGCCATCGGCGTTGTTGCCGTCGGTATCTTCGTGACGGTCGCGAGCTTGGTCGTCTTCCTGGTCCTCTCGGTCGTCGGCCTTCGGCCAAGCGAAGAAGATGAGGTTTCCGGTCTCGACAAAGCGGAGATCGGTCTTGAGGCCTATCCAGAATTCGGCTCCGGCAGCCAGCGGATCTAAAGGTTACGACCTTAAGATTCGGTGCTGACGGCTCCGGTCGCGCTGGACCGCTTATCCTTCCCAGGGCGGTCCTGCCAAACTCGAAACCCGGCTCTCCCGAGCCGGGTTTTTTCTTTGAGTATTCCTCGCGTCTGAAACCCAATGCGCCTACATGAGCCCCCGCTCAGTCAGCACCTTTCGCGCGACACGGAAGCATTCGAGCGATTGGGGAACACCACAATAGATCGCGATGACGTGGATGATCGCGCGAATCTCTTCCTTCGTGACGCCGTTGTTAATCGCGCCGTTACAGTGCAATTCCCACTCGTGCATTTTGCCAAGCGCACCGATCATTGCGAGGTTCATCATCGAGCGCGTCTTTACGTCGATGGTCTCGTCGCCCCAACCAAAGCCCCAGGCCCACGCGGTCATTACCTCTTGAAACTCGCGATTGAAGTCATCGGCTTTCGCAAGATTGGCATCCACATACTCGGCGCCAAGCGTCGCCTTCCGCTTTGCCAGACCCTTCTCAAATAGCTCTTCGTCGATCGCCATCGTCGTCTCCTCTCTCGCTCTTGCTGTTCGTCACGGCTTGCAGTGAGTGGTTTTGTCTAATGCCCTTGACGCACGTGCAAGGCACTCAATGATGCGGCCCGAGATTTGTGGGACCTGGAGAGCGGATGATGGACTTCACATTGACGGACGAACAACGCGCCCTGCAGGACACCGTACGTCGTTTCGCAGAGGCTGAATTGCCGGAGGTTGCGCGCCAGGTCGAGCGGACCGACGAACCGGTCTCGCGCGAGATCGTCAAACGGTATGCCGCCATGGGTCTCATGGGCGTCAACCTGCCGAGCGGCTATGGCGGCGGCGGCCTCAGCCACATTGATGCGGTCCTGGTCCTCGAAGAAGTTGCAAAAATCTCCATCGCCGTCGCATTTCCGATCTTCGAGTCAAGCTTTGGCCCAACGCTCGCGATTGCCCACTTCGCACCAGAAGAATTGCGCGCGCGCGTCCTTCCAAAGGTCTGCTCCGGCGACATGATGATCGCCGTTTCAATGTCGGAACCGAACGCCGGTTCTGCGCTGACCGACCTCACAACCACAGCGAGGTTTGACGGCGATAGGGTCATCCTGAACGGCCAAAAGCGCTGGTCTTCGGGTGGCAGTCACGCAGATGCCTATGTCGTCTATTGCCGAATGTCCGAGGAGCCAGGCGCGAAAGGCATCGGCGCCGTTCTCGTTGAAGACGGCGCCTCCGGATTCTCGTTCGGCAAGCGCGAACAACACATGGGCTTCCGCGGCGTCGCCAGCGCCGACATGTTTTTTGATAATTGCGAGGTGCCGGCTGCCAACGTCATCGTGCCCGCGGGCGGCTTCAAACAGCTCATGGAGGCCTTCGATCTTGAGCGCTGTGGAAACACGACGATGAGCCTCGCCTGCGCGCAATCGGCGTTCGACTACGTGCTCGCGTACGTCCAGGAGCGACAACAGTTCGGGAAGCCGCTCGTCGACTTTCAGGCCGTCCAGCTGCAGATCGCTGAAATGAAGATGAAGCTCGATGCATCGCGCATGCTTCTCTACCGCGCCGTCGTAAATGCGGAAGCCGGGCTTCCCTCCGTCGCGGACAGCTCAATCGCCAAATGCTTTGCAAATGAGATGTGCCGAGACGTGACCGCCACGGCCGTTCAGTTGATGGGCGGTTACGGCTACTCGACCGAATACCCGATCGAGCAAAAGTTTCGCGATGCGTTCGGTTGGGGCATCGCTGGCGGAGCGATCGACATTCAGAAAGTGAACATAACGTCCGCACTTGTCGGCCGCCGCTTCAATCAACGCAGCAAATAGATTGGAGGGCGGCCCTCAGCGACGCAGCGCGACCGTTGAGCCCGACGGCCGTCTCACAGCTTTTCGAGATAGCCGTTTGGATTGAACGAGACGTTCGTTCCGAAAAAGTCGTTGTAGTGCTCGACGACGCGAAAGACGTCGGGTCGGTTTTCGAAGAACGTGTTGACGGCCCGGTTGGGGCCACCATCGTATCGCCAGTTCGCGCCCTGGTCTTCAATAACGCCATCTTCAACGATCAGCAGTTCCCCGGGCTCCATGACGTCAGCAAAATAGGCCATCGCCGCGTGCGTCACCTCGTAGGTATGTGCACTGTCTTCGATGATCAGCCATGGGCGCGGCGCCGATTTCAAACGCTCGTGCAGTGGGCTGTTTGCCAAGTCCAGCGCGTCTGCTTGGATAAACTCGATCCGAGACGGCGCATCGTCGGCCGTCCTCACGTCGCGAAAGTCGACCGTAATAATCGCTGTTTCAAGACCGTAGGTGCGCGTTAAATCGAAATAAAATTCCGCCGCCCCACCTTGAAACGAGCCGATCTCGACAATCGTTCCGGGTTTTTTATCCCAGATCACCATCATATAAATCGCGAGATCAATCGGGCTTTTGAGACACCCAATGCCGCGATAGGTATAGCGCATTACGCCCGCATGATAGGCTTTCAAGAAGTCTGGCGAGAAGCCCGTCTTGAACGCGCGCGGATTGGGCGGGGTCGCCGCGAAATCCCCTGGAGAGCGGGTTTTGTTTTGCTCATCCGGCCGAATATTGGGGTTACTCTTTCGACGCTCCACGAGCGGTTGATCGTCGCTCGACATGCCAAACCCCGCTAATTTAAGAGCGCGCTGTAACGAACACACCGGCAAAAACACTGCCGCAAGCTCTAGCCCTCAGTTGTTTCCGGCGCGGTTTCAGTTTCCGACGCATCGACGGATTCGGTCGTTTCTTCGGCTGCGGGTGGATCGTCAACTGCCGCATCTGCTACGGCGCTCGCCGCGCCAGCGGCTGTCTCGGATGTCTCAGGCGAGTCAGCAGCCTCTTCGGCAACGTCCTCTGGCGCCGCTTCAGCAGTCGCTGGCTCGACTGGCTTTTTCTCAGGCAGTTCGGCGAAGCGTTTCTCGAAGTCCGCATCGCTCAGGCGCGCCATTTCCAGAATGCGTTCGAACATGCCGGAGCCGGGCTCGCGCAACTGATGAATGACCGTAAAGTGGTTGGTGTCAGGCACAATCACGCAATCCGTCCGCACGCCTACTTCGCCCCAGCGCGCTGCAATCTCAATGCTTTGGCGAATGAATTCTCGGCTCTCAAGCGCCCCGACTGCTGCGACAAGCCGCCGGCCTGCCGGCACGCTCCAAAGTGCCGGACTGGCGTCGTCGGCTGCATCGCGTTCCAGACCGAGAGCGTCGTTGATCGATGTCCGGATCAGTGGGCGCAGATTGAAAACGCCACTGATCGCGTAGGCTTGACGTACGACATCGGCCGGCACGTCGCCGTGCCCCGACCAGTCCGTCGCGAGCAGCGCTGATGCCAAATGACCGCCAGCTGAGTGTCCGACGACAACCGGGCGGCGCTTCATCTTTTTGTAGAGCTCGGTGATGAACGCAGTCAGCTCGCCAATGATGTCCATCACTTTGGCGTCGGGACAAAGCGAGTATGACGGCACCGCGACGACGCAACCGGCCGCAACGAAACCTTCCGCTACGACTGAGTAGTCGGAACGATCGCCGCGCTGCCAATACCCGCCATGGATGTAGACAACCAGAGGCGCTGCATCGCGATCGCTTTCCGGCCAGAACACGTCATAGGCCTGGCGCTCACCCTCACCGTAGGAAATGCCTAACTCAGCCCGGTCACCGAGGCTTTCGCAGAACGTCTCAGACGCGGCCTTCCAACGGCCCATTATCTCGCCGTGGTGCGGCACGCGTTGGCGGTTGTTGTACTCGTTCTCAAGGTTCATGCGTCGCATTGGGTTCTCCAGACGCGGGCCTTGGCGGCTGCGTCGCAAAGGTTAGAAGCGATCAGCGGGATTTAGGCCGCGGTGGACGTCTGCACCCCATGCCTCGGCGAGGCATCGTTGGTCGCTGTCTCCGCCCGAGCGCGATCCTGCTTGATCATGTCGGCGGCTTTCTCGCCGATCATCACGGTTGGCGCGTTGGTATTACCGGATGTCATCGTCGGCATGATTGACGCGTCAGCGATGCGGATATTGCGAAGTCCGTGGACACGCAAGCGCGGATCGACAACGGCCAACGGGTCAACACCCATCTTGCAGGTGCCACACGGGTGATAAATCGTCGTGCCGGTCTCGCGCGCGACCGCTTCGAGCGCGTCGTCGCCCTCGGTCTCAAAGCCTGGCAGAACTTCGCGAACAATCAGGTCCTTGAACGGCGGCTCAGCAACAATCCGGCGGGCAAATTTCATGGCCTCGATCGTCACGTGCCGATCGATGTCCGCGGCGAGATAGTTGCTGACGATGGATGGTGCCTCGGTCACATCATCTGACCGGATGCGGATATGGCCGCGACTTTCCGGCCGAAGCTGACACACAGAAACCGTGACGCCCGGATACTTATGAAGCGGCTTGCCGGGACCTTCGCCGCAGAGCGGGATAAAATGAAACTGAATGTCGGGCTCGTCGAGCTCTGGCGAGCTTTTGACAAACGCGCCAACGACACCGGCGCCGATGGTTAGAATACCGCTTCGGTTCAGCGCGTACTCCATGCCGACACGCATTTGTTCAAGCCTGCTGTGCCAGACCGTATTGAGGCTGCCTCGACCGCTCACCTCATAGATCAACCGAACCTGAAAATGATCCTGCAGGTTTTCGCCAACGCCCGGCAGGTCGTGCAACACGGGAACGCCTGCTGCAGCCAACACATCAGACGGCCCAACTCCGGACACTTGCAAAATCTGGGGCGACCCGATCGCACCTGCCGACAAAACCACCTCGCGGTTCGCGGCAATCATTTCAGTCTGACCCTCGCGTCGGATGACAACGCCTTCAACCGTTTGCCCGTTGATTACGAGCCGTTCTGTCGTGGCGTCGGTGATGATCGTGAGATTTGCGCGGTTCTTGATCGGGCGCAGATAGCCAACCGCCGTTGAGCAGCGAAAGCCGTTTGCATTCGTCAGCTGGAAGTAGCCGACACCTTCCTGTTCAGCTCCGTTAAAATCATTGTTTTCCGGAACACCCGCTGCAATCGCCGATTTTCGGAACGCCTCGCAAACGGGATTGTCCATCCGCACATCGCTGACCGACAAATAGCCATCAGCGCCGTGGTGGTCGTCGGCCCCGCGCTCCTGCCGCTCGGACTTTTTGAAGTAGGGGAGGACATCCTCGTAGGACCAGCCTTCGGCGCCGAGCTGCCGCCAAACGTTGAAGTCGGCCGCCTGCCCGCGGACATACAAGAGGCCGTTGATTGCACTTGACCCACCGAGAACGCGACCGCGCGGCCAAACAATGTTGCGGTCTCCGAGGTGCGGTTCCGGCCCGCTCTCAAACTGCCAAGTCACCTTCGGGTTATAGATGTTCTTGTAGTAGCCCGACGGAATGTGGATCCAAGGGTTCCGGTCGCGACCGCCTGCTTCAATCAGTGCGACGCGGATCTCCGGATCTTCGCTCAACCGGTTCGCAACCACGCATCCCGCCGATCCGGCACCAACAACCACATAATCAAACGCCCGGCCGTCGGACATCAAAACCTCCCCAGAATGCGCTTGAGACATCGCTCACGATTGCGCCCGGATCACTCAATGGGTCCGGTATGTTTTCTTAAGTTCTGCGCCCCGTATCTCACACATTTTTTGAGAGGGGCGCGTCCGCCGCACCATCGGCGACCCTGGACCTAGCGCGCTTGTTTTTCGGTGCGCCAGAGCCTACGCGGGACCAGCGCGATTGACCAGCGACAAGCCGATCGCGCCAAAGGAACCGTTCTGGGGGATCGTTCAATCTCTTGAACCGATCTCGATCCGAACAACCCGCGTTAAATCGCGTGCTTCAACTGCGGAGACGAGAAGCGCACTACAGACCTGTCCCACCAACGCGGCGCCAAATGCAGACAGCGTTAGGATGGTCAATCCATCGTACCCCAGCGGGTTGGCGGCCAACGCCCTGAGCGTCTCCGGCAACTGATCCGGCGACGCCAAAGTGAGAAGTGCAGCC